>JACCTC010000246.1 GCA_013812655.1 Deltaproteobacteria bacterium
ACGCCGTCGCCGCGATCACGAAGGCGTGGGGCGGCATCGACGTGCTCGTCAACAACGCGGGCGTCACGCAGATCCTGCCGATCGCGCTGCTCGAGGAAGCCGACTTCGATGCGGTGATCGCGACCAACGTGAAGGGCCCGTATCTGTGGTCGCGCGCGGTGCTGCGCTCGATGATCCGCGCGAAGTCCGGCCACATCCTCAACATCGGATCGTTCGCGTCGGAGCGCGTGATCGAGGCCCCGGTCCACTACGCCGCCGCGAAGTCGGCGCTGCGCGGGATGACGGAGGCGCTCGCGCGCGAGGTCGGCCGCTACAACATCAAGGTCAACCTCCTGTCGCCGGGCCTGCTCGATTGCGGGCTCGCGCGCATGCTGCCCAAGCACCGGACGCAGGAGTACATCGCGCAGGCATCGCTCGGTCGGCTCGGCACGGCCGCCGAGATCGCCGAGCTCGCGACCTTCCTGGTCTCCGACGACAACTCGTTCATGGCCGCCGCGAAGATCGTGGCCGACGGAGGCCTGTGAACACCGGAGAGATGCTGCGCGAGGGCTACGAGAGCTATCGCCGCTACGTGAATCCACTAATCACGCTGCGCGCCGAGCTGCTCGGCGAGCCGACGCGGATCACCGGCGTGCAGGACGGCCGGCTCGTCGAGGCGCGCGGTCACGTCGAGGACTTTCACGGCACGCAGACGTTCGGTCATCGCCACCCCGCGATTACGGCCGCGGTCACCGAGTTCCTCGCGAGCGACTCGCCGAACTGGTTTCCGTGCCGCGTGAACCCGTACGCGGGCCTGCTCGCGAAGCGGCTCTGCGAGCGATCGGGCGCGTACGACAACGTGTTCTTCGCGAACTCCGGTTCCGGTGCCGTCGAGGCGGCGATGAAGCTCGCGCGCGCCGCGACCAAGAAGCCACGCATCATCTCGCTCGACGGCGCGTACCACGGCACGACGATGGGCAGCTGCGCGCTGATGAAGCCCGGCATGTTCAAGGACCCGTTCGGCCCGCACGTGCCCGAGGCCGGCCCGATCCCGTTCGACGACGTCGATGCGCTCGCCGCGGCGTTTCGCGAGGGCGGCGTCGCCGCGGTCGTACTCGAGCCGATCCAGCTCGAGGGCGGCGTGCGTGCGGTGTCGCCGGCGTTTCTCGCCGCCGCGTGCGAGCTGACCGAGAAGCACGGCGCGCTGCTCGTCGCCGACGAGATCCAGACCGGGCTCGGCCGCACCGGACGGTTCCTCGCGAGCGAGACCTGGCCGCGCCGGCCCGACGCGCTCATCCTCGGCAAGCACCTGGGCGGTGGCCTGGTGCCGATCAGCGGCATGCTCACGCGGAGCGAGCTGTTCGACCGCGCGTACGGCGAGCACTACGCATCCGCCGAAGCGCACAACACGACGTTCGGAGGCAGCGCGCTGTGCTGCGTCGCCGCGCTCGCGGCGCTCGACCTCCTCACCGACGACGTCATCGCGCGCGTCGGCCGGATCGGCGAGGTGTTCCGCGCGAAGCTCGCATCCACGCTCGCGCGCCACGAGCTGTTCGCGCGCGTGAAAGGCGCGGGGCTCCTCGTCGGGATCGAGCTCGTGCCCTCCGATCACCCGTGGCTCTCGTTCGAGCACTTCGGCATCGACGCGCTCCACGACCAGCCCACCATCGGCGTCCTCACCTGCCACCGCCTCTACAAGCGCGGCTTCTACTGCTTCGCGTGTGGCCACGACTGGCGCATCCTGCGCGTGTTGCCGCGCTTCACCATCGAGGAGTCGACCCTCGACTCGTTCGTCACCGCGATCGACGAGGAACTGGAGTACCTGTGCAACCTGACGTGAAGCGCGCGTTCGTCTTCGGTGGCACCGGCACCGTCGGCAGCGCGATCCTGCGCGAGCTCGCGCGCCGCTCGGTGCACGCGACGTTCACGTACCACCGCTCCGAGGGCAAGGCGAAGATGCTCGCCACCGAGCTCGGCCACACGGCGGTGCACGTCGATCTCGCCGACGCCGCCGCCACCACCGCGCTGCTCGACGCACAACCAGTCACCGACGTCGTGATCCACGCCGCCGGTGTCAGCGGCGGGCTCGCGCTCCCCGAGATCGACGTTGCGACCTGGCAGCACGCGATGGCTGTCAACGTCCAGTCGGCGTTCCTCGCGTGTCGATGGGTGGCTGCCCGCGCGCGCCGCTGCGACGTCGTGCTCGTCGGCGGCCTCGATCGCGCGCAATCGCTGCCGTTGCCGCCACACTTCGCGGCCTCGCAAGGCGCGCTGTCGGCGCTCGCGATGGCGGTCGCGCACGAGGTCGGCCCGCACGACATCCGCGTCAACGTCGTCGCGCTCGGCCCGCTCGAGGGCGGCATCTCGCGCGGCCTCACCGCGCGCCGCCGCAAGGACTACGAGACGTTCAGCGCGCTGCGTCGCCCGGGCACGCCCGACGAGGCTGCGAAGGTCATCACCTGGCTCGCGCTCGAGAACAGCTTCATCCAGGGCAAGGTGATCGCCGTCAACGGAGGCATCTGATGGTCGCGGCCGCACACGCGCGTGCGTTTCGCGGCCCACACATCGCGTTTTTGCGCGGCCGCGTGCGCTGCCCGCTCGCCGGCATCGGCGCCCGCCCCGCCGACGAGAGCAACCGGCTCGTCATCGACGCTCCCTCGACGCAGGTGACGATCGACGGCGCGACGATCACGCTCGAAGACGACCAGACACCGGCCGAGAAGACCGTGATCGCGGACCTCGTGTGGCTCGCCGAGGCGCAGGGCACGTCGTTCACGATCCATCTCGAGGTGTTCAAGAACGGCGACGCGTGGTCGATCGATCTCCACACCCACGAGCCCGCGCCACTCGCCGACCGCGCGACGGCGAGCTACGAGCCGTTCACGATCGTCGCGATCTCACGGGGCCGCCGCGAGGTGCTCGTCGACCCGGCACGACTCGCACGTGTCGTGGCGCGGGTGCCGCTCGCACGCCGGCTGTCGAGCGCGCTGATGACGACGCGTGACCATCCGCGCAAAGACCGCGTGGTGTTCGATCGCTCGCTCGGGATGGGCGCCCTCGGCCGCGGCATGTTCCTCGTGCGTGCGCGCCTCGCGCGCCTCGACGACGGGCCGACCGCCGGCCGCATCGCGCAGCTCCTGGCCGAGGGCACCTGGGAGCTCTCGCTCGAGGCGCTCACCGATCGCTGGCTCCCCGAGCTCGTCGCGCGCGATC
>JACCTC010000274.1 GCA_013812655.1 Deltaproteobacteria bacterium
GCCGGAGGCGACGTGAAGAGAGCCCGCAAACCGAGCTTTCGCTCGCGGGCGGCCAGTCCGTCACGATGGCGGTCGGCGCTGGCAAGACGACGCATAACCCACGCGCGATGACGATTCCTCATACGCCCGCCGCGAAGGCCGCGACCAAGTCCAACGGGACCGCACGGCCCGCGGAGGGCACGAAGCCAAAGCCGGCGGCGAAGTCGGCTAAGCCTGCCGGCAAGGTCAAGACGAAGGCCAAGGCCGCGATCAAGGCGATCAAGTCCGTGAAGTCGGCGATCAAGTCGAAGAAGGCCAAGCCCGCGGCGCAACCGAAGCAGAAGCAGAAGCAGAAGCATCCGACCAGGGCGTCGGCACGCAAGGCCGGCAAGCCGGCGAAGAAATCGTCGCCGAAACAGTCTGCGAAGAAGCGCTAGGTCGACCGCGCTTACTTTTTCTTCGGCTTGTCCGTCGGTTTATTGGTCGTCCCGGCCGACTCGGCCTCGCGAGCCGCGATCGCCTCCTTGGCATCGACCTCGGCGCCCTCGTCGGCAGGCTCCTCGGTGTTCGGCGAGGCCTTGTCGGACCCGCCCGCGGTGTACTCGGTCTTCGCCGTCTGCTTGGCGTCGGCGTTCGCAGGCTTGGTTGGCTTCACAGCTTTCTGCTTACCACCCGACTTGCCACCTGGCTTGGCACTGTCGGCTTCGTCGTCCTTGAGGATGACCCGCAGCTTCTCCTGGGCCTCGCGTGAGGTCTTCGTCACCGTCTCGGCGGGCTTGCCGCTCTTGAAGACGCGCATCGCCGCATAGACCGCGACGGCGAACGCGAGGAACGAGCTCCACTGCGCGAACGTGAAGCCTGCGTGGCGCGCGTCGGTGTTCTCGAGGCGCAGGTAATCGAGGAAGAACCGGACCGGCGCGTAGAGCACGCCGGTCAGCACGACGAGGAAGCCGGCGGGCATGCGCTTCGTCGAGCGGAACCCGAGCCACAGGATCAGCGCGTTGACCGGGATCAGATAGAGCAGCTCGATGAAGCCGAGGTTCCAGGCGAGGATCGTCTGCTGCCCGGCGGCTGGCGGATGGTGCGCGAGCAGGTAGTGGATCGCGTCCATGTTGAGCTTCGTCGGGTACTCCATCGCGAGCGGCGCGTACCAGGCCGCGCGATCGACGACCGTGCCGATGTGGTCGCTGACGACCGTGCAGGCGATGCGGCCGATCGAGAACGCCGGCAAGAGCCCGATGATCGCGATGTCGGCCATCAGCTTCGCGGGCAGCCGTTTCCACCAGACATAGAACGCGAAGCCGGCCGCGCCGCCGATGAAGCCGCCGTACGACGAGATCCCGGACCACAGCTTGATGATCAAGACCGGGTCCTTCATGAAGTCGTCCCACTGGTACGCGAGCACGTCGAACACGTGCGCACCGATGAACCCGGTCACCGTGATCCAGCCGGTGAGGCCACGGATGTGATCGTCGCTGACCCCGTGCCACTCGGCGTACCTGCGCAGGATCGCGGCGCCGATGAGCACGCCGGCGGCGACGATGATCCCGAACGACTGGATCGGGCCGATCGAACCGAGCTGGAAGAACGGCATCCCGACGGTGCCCGCGGTGGTACCGGCCGATAGCGCCAGTGCGATGGCGTACATTTGCGGTGGAGCCTACACCAGGCGGACCGCCGCGCTATGATCGCGGCGTGATCTGGGAACCGTTCCTGCTCGCGCTGGTGCTCGGGCTCGTGATGTCAGCCGGCCTGTACTTCGCGTACCTGTGGCCATCCGTCGAGCCGCTCGATCCGGACGATCCCGACGACGTTGCCGCCGCGGCCGCCGCGGCCGAACCCGCGCCCGACGATGCGAGCGTGACGACATGAGCGCACGCCTCGCCGTCGCCGCTGGCGTGGTGATCGCGCTCGGTCCGAGCACGTCACCGTCGACCGCAGCGCCTGGTGCAGCGCCCGCCCCGGCCCGAGATGGAGCGAGCCAGCGGACGCTGGCGAGCGGGAAAGGCCACGTCGTCCGCGTCGAGCACCGCGATCCCGCGACCGCGCCGACCCGGGGACCGGCGAACGCGCTCGTCAGCATCGAGTACTTCTTCGTCCCGCAGGTCAACGCCGCGCGCACCCTCAACGCGTATCGCGCCCTCGAGCGGCTGCAGGCCAAGCACCCGGCGCGGATCCGGGTGACCTACCGGATCCTCAAGGGCGCGCAGATCCAGCTCCCGATCGTCGCGCTCGAGGCGCACGCGCACGGCAAGTTCTTCGAGCTCATGGAGTCGCTCCACGTGACGCGCCAGAGCTCGGTGCTCAACAAGGACGGCGTCTTCGAGCTCGCGCGTGGCATCGGCCTCGACAGCTCGCGGCTCGCCGCGGCGATCTCCGAGGGGCGCTACACCGACGCGTTCGCCGCGAATGGCCGCCGGCTCGAGCGGCTCGGCGCGTCGTCGCCCGGCATGCTCTTCAACAGCAAGGTCGTCCGCCCGACCACCGAAGCCGAGTACGAGCGCGAGTACGAGCTCGCCTACAAGCGCGCGCTCGATCTGGTCGACCTCGGCTTCGATCCTCGCGATCTGCAGCAAGCGTTCGACGAGCAGCTCCGGCGCGCCGAGGCGCCCTACGTCGTCTCGTCGGGTCCTACCGACGACGAGACCGAAGGCGAACCGACCGAGCCCAGGCTCGCGACGCCACCGCTCGACCTCGCCGGCCTGCCCTCGTTCGGCAAGCCCGACGTCCGCGCGCCGACCCCGATCGTCGTGCTGTGCCGCCCCAACGACATCGACTGCGGCGCCCTGCTCGGCAAGGTTCGCAAGCAGGTGCAGGACATCTACGCCGACGACGTCCGTGCGGTGTGGGCGCCGTGGTTCGACGTCACCCGCGAGGACGCTGCCGAGCTCACGCTGCTCGGCGACGCCGCGCTGTGTGCCGAGCAGGTCGGCTCGAGCCCCGAGGACCTGAGCGCATCCCCGGGCTGGCGCTGGATCACCAAGCAGCTCGATGCCTCGAAGCGCCAGCACGGGCGCCGGATCCCGCCGGACAAGCTGATCGACAGCGTCGCGAACGAGCTCGATATCGATATCCAGCGGCTGTCCGCCTGCCGCGCGCGGATGGCAAGCACGACCCTCGACTGGGTCGCCCGGGCTCGCCGCTCGGGGGTCACCCGGTCGCCGGCGATCGTCATCGGTGGGCGTATCTACGAGGGGCTCACCGAGGAATCGCTGATCCACCGGCTGATCGAGGTCGAGCTGGCGCCGGGTGTCCTCGGCGACCACATCGAGAGCCAGTTCGACCGGTTGCTATTTTTCCTGGCCTCCCCGCGCGACGCGAGGAAGTAAGCGCCGCTCCGTCGTTTGACCGCCTCCGCCGGGCGTCTTACCCTCGTCAGATGGAGTTGACGTTCGCGGCAGCGACCGATATCGGTCGGCAGCGTACGCACAACGAGGACAACTTCTTGATCGACAAGAAGTTGCGGCTGTTTCTCGTGGCCGATGGCATGGGCGGTCACGCGGCCGGTGAGGTCGCATCGTCGATCGCGGTCCACGAGATCCGCGACACCATCAACAACAACCGCGACCTGATCGATCGCTACCGCGTCGACCATCCCAGCGTGCAGGCGTACGAGATCCTGCAGGTGCTCGAGCACGCGATCCAGGCCGCGTGCGCTGCGGTCCACGCGCGTGCGCAGGTCGAGCAGGACAAGCGCGGCATGGGCACGACGGCGACCGTGCTGCTGATCGCGGGGGGCTCGGATCAGCTGCGGGGGTTCATCGCGCACGTCGGTGACAGCCGCGTGTACCTCGCGCGCCAGAACCAGTGCCACGTGCTGACCGAGGACCACTCGCTGATGAACGAGCTGGTCCGTCGCGGCAAGCTCAACCGCGAGCAGATCGAGAGCTCGCCGTACAAGCAATACAAGAACGCCGTGACCCGCGCGGTCGGCGTGTACAGCTCGGTCGAGGTCGACACCTTCGACTTCGACATCTTGCCCGGCGACCGCTTCCTGCTGTGCTCGGATGGCATGTACGCGTACGTCGACGAGGCCGAGCTTCCCAAGCAGCTCGCAAACGGCGAGGTCAAGGACGTGCCGCGCGCGCTCGTCGACATGGCGAACACCGGCGGCGGCCACGACAACATCACCGCCGTCGTGATCCGGGTCGGCGACACCGCGTCGGCCGAGCTCGCGCCGCGTTCGACCGAGGTCTCGCAGAAGCTCGACGTGCTGAAGGCGATGCAGATGTTCCGCTACCTCTCCTACAAGGAGCTGGTCCGGGTCTCGAACATCGCCGAGGTGATCGAGTGCAAGGCCGACCAGGTCGTGTTCAGCGCCGGCCAGCCGGGCGATGCGATGTACGTCGTGCTCTCGGGCAAGGTCCGGCTGAGCAAGGCCGAGACTGCGGTCGCCGAGCTCGGCACCGGGATGCACTTCGGCGAGATGTCGCTCGTCGATCGTAGCGTGCGCTCGCTGACCGCGACCGCCCTCGAGCCGACCACGCTCGTCGCGATCACCCGCAAGGAGTTCTACGAGATCATCAAGCGCGAGCCCGCGCTCGCCACCAAGATGCTGTGGAGCTTCGTCCAGGTGCTCGGCCAGCGGCTGCGCAAGACGACGAACGATCTGAGTGACGCGCTCCACGGCGATCGACACGGCCAGGTGAGCGAGGCCGAGAACCTCTTCCAGGACTGAGGGAGCGAGATGAGGAACCCATTTTCCGTCGAGGACGTGCCGAACCCGCTGGCCCCGGATGTCGAGGACTTCGCTCGCTCGACCCGGCTGCCGAGCGACCCGTCGACCGACGAGAACGCGCTCGCGTGGGTCACGGTCGCGACCGAGGCCGATGGACTCGACGGCGCGTGGACGAGCCGCTGGCGCCGTGGTGCCGAGCCCTGGCAGCAAGGCGTCGCCACGCTGCGCGCCGATGGCGACCGCGTGTTCATCCTCTACCGCGATGCCGCGACGTTCCTGATCGAAGCGCAGCTCCGCGGCGATCGCCTCGTCGGCCGCTACGTCGACGTCGATCACCCCACCGAGACCGGGCCGTGGCTCGGCCTCGTTCGCGATCCGTACCGCATCGACGGCTACTGCCCGCGTGGCCGCTGGGATCTCCGCCGCTGCAGCCCCGACGAGCGTCCCGAGCCGATCGTCGCCGCGCTCGTCACCGAGGCCCGGCTGCTGGGCGCCAACGAGCTCCGCGAGCTGGTCGGCTTCGCGCGCTACCTGCGCTGGCGCGCGGGCGGCGACAAGTCCTAGGCGCCGGCCATCGCGGCACGCAGCGTCGCGGTCATCGCGGCGACGTCCTGCGGGCGGCGATCGAGGCGCGCTGGCGTGTTGTGGAACAGCGCGACCCGGTAGACGCCACCGCGGTGCACCGCGGTCAGCCGGTGGACCGCATTGAACTGCGGATCGAGGTCGGTCTTGCCGGGCGGCACCATACCGGCGATCGCGCGGACGATCGCGACGTCGGTCGAGATCTGGGTGACCCCGGTGAGCGAGTAGACGTACTTCGGCGTCGGGTGTTCGCCGAAGATCTCGCGGAGGTGCTCGCCGATCGCGCCCTGCCCGTGGGCCTGGCTGCCGTCGAAGCCGACCAGATCGCCGTCGAGGATGAACAGCGCCTCGAACGCGGCGGCATCACGGCGATTCCAGGCATCGATCAGGTTCGCGTACAGCTCTTCAACGGTCATGAACCTCCTCCAAGCGTCGTGATCACGTCGGGCGGAGCCTGGACGAGCTCGATCAGCACGCCTTCACCCGACAGCGGCGACGCCGCATCGCCCTTGGGGTGAATGAAGCAGACATCGTGGCCAGCGGCGCCGCGGCGGATACCGCCTGGCGTGAACCGGACGCCCTGTCCCGAGAGCCACTCGACGCACGCGCGCAGATCGTCGACCCACAGGCCGAGGTGGTTGAGCCGCGGCTCGTGGACGCGCGGACTGCGCGATTGATCGATCGGCTCCATCAGATCGATCTCGACACCCGCGATCGACAGGATGTCCTCGTCGACGTTCTCCTTGTCACTGCGGAACGAGCCGACCACCGAGAGCCCGAACAGATCGACCCAGAGGTGCCGCAGCGACGCCTTGCTCGGGGCGCCGATCGCGATCTGCTGGAGGCCGAGGATGCGGAACGGCCTGGCGGTCGTGCCAGACGTCGTGGCCGTCGTGGCGCCCGCGGAGCTCGTGACATCCGTCATCGCTTGGCGTCCCGGACCTCGGCGAGCGTGCGCAGGCCGGGCTTCGGGGCATTGACCAGGATCGACATGTTCCCCGACGGATGCTTGTTGTCGCGCATCAGCTGGTGGCACTCGCCGGTGCCCGAGAACGGGAACACCTTCGACAGGCAGGGGTCGACCTTGCCTGCGGTGACGAGATCATTGATGCCGCGCGCCTGATCGTCGTTCGCGAAGTGGCTGCCCTGCAGGCGCTTCTGGCGCATCCAGTGATAGCGAAGATCGAGCGTGGCGTTGTAGCCGGTCGTGCCCGCGCAGATCACGACCATGCCGCCGGTCTCGCACATGAAGCACGACGTCGGCAGCGTGGTCTCGCCCG
>JACCTC010000281.1 GCA_013812655.1 Deltaproteobacteria bacterium
ATTCCCTCCTCCGGAGCCAATTAAGCGACTGATTCCGTTACGACTTCGCTCGCAGCCACCACGGTCTTTGCCATGGTTTTGCCACGGGCACCCAGCATCGCGAGGATCCGGCGATCCGGATCTTCGATCCCGCGCGCAACTTCCAGGATGTGATCCGGGATGTCGCGTCGATGCGCCTCCGCCACGTGGACGTAGAGCATCGTCTCGTCAATCCGCTTGTGACCCAGCCAGGTTTGCAACCGCCACGGGTTCACGCCGAACAGGGCGGCGTGGGTTCCGAAGGCGTGACGCAGCGTGTGCCAGTAGCGGACCGGCAACCCGGCGCGGCGACAGATCCGTGCGATCACGTGATCAGTCTCTCCATCCGGCTTCGGCGTGCCATCGAAGTTTCGCACGACATACCCCTCACGGATGGTCTCCATCCGACGAAGCACGTCGTACAGCGCGCTCGTCATCGGCACCACGCGCCGCGTGCGGCCCCTAGGCGTCGTGGTGTCGCCGTTACAGGTCTGACGGTTCACCGTGATCGTCCTAGCGATCATGTCCACTCGCGGACGACCGCAATCGCGCCGTCCCCACAGCACCCGCCGGTGGTCGTCGTTCCCACATAGCTCGGGTTCGCCACGTCGTCGATCGGCGTCTCCCCGAACTGACAGAACACGAAGGAGCCAACGACGTCGCCGACCTGCGCGGTGGCGCGATCGAGCGTCGACCAGAGTTCCTCGGTGTACGGCAGCAGGCTGAACGAATCGTACGACTGCGTGCGATCCTCGAGGCCTGTCACTCGACCTGGGCTACAAACCACGGATGCGCCTCCTTCTCGTTGCCCCGTTGCTGCTGCTCCTTGGCACGGGCTGCGCGGAGCGTGGTCAGCCCGCTCCACCCGCGGAGCCAAACTCGCCGGCGAACCCGGCTGTGCCCACCATCCCCGCCGATGCAGCGGCGGCCTCCGTCGATGCCGTGGGCTCCGTCGATGCAGCCACGCTGGCCGACGAGGCCGAGCCTATCCGCACGGACCCCGTGAAGCCGCTCGATCCGCGAGGCGTACCTCCTCCCCTGCCAACGGAGCTGTCCGCAGCACCGCAGTGGATCGGCCGCACCTTCGATACGGGCCTCATCACCTTCACTCACATCTACGAGATCCACACGCTGCGCCGCCACGGCCTTCAGGCCGCCTTGACGATCCAGCGGCAGATCGCGGGTACTGGTGGGGGCCTTTCGATCGGACCGTGGTCGGCCGAGCCGACGAAGTACTACCTGGGCACGGCGGCGCAGCAAGGAAACGTCGTGACGCTCGCGCTCGCGAACGTTGAGGACCCGACCGATAGGATCAACCTGCCGTGCAAGCTCACGAAGCTCGCAGCCGCGCGCAACGATGCTGTGCGCAGGAACTCGTCGTCGACGCTGGAGAATTGCGGGGACGAAGGCCGCTGGCATCCGGCAGTGACGAAGCGCATCGACGTGTTGCACTGCCGTGCCGATGAAAATCCGTCGGCGCCGCACCTGGCATTCGCGCCCTCGCCGGGGATCGAGTGGCTGTTCGTCAATGATGACTGCCTGCAAGGCGGCGGCTGGCGGCAGGTTCGCGCCGATCACGCAATCGTGCTCGAGGTCCGCCACCGCAATCCCGACGCCGGAGACAAGCCGAGCAAGCCGAGCAAGCCTTAGCCCGCCTTAGCCCACGATCTCTTCGTTGCCCTCCTTCTTGATCCACGTGATCGGCTCCCACGGGTCCCTCATGAACAGCCTGCGGTCCTTGAGATACTCGTTCGTGAACTGCGCCTTCGTCATCTTCTCGCCCTCGAGCCCGGTCAGCGTGTCGGGAAGCGGCGGCAGCTTGCCCCTGTTGCGCGCGGCAAACCACGCCTCGACAACCGCCCGCGTCTTGGGCGAGATCTGGCTGAGGGTCCGGTTGCGACAGGACGCCACCAAGGTCTTGAGCTCCGCCACGTTCGCGAGAGCAGTCTTCGACATCGCGGATTCCTTGAATGCGGGGTCGGGCTTGTACCAGGGCATCGCGCCGAACGCTTTCTTCCAGCGATCTTTCTTGAACGTGTAGCCGTAGGCCGCGTAGATGCAATTGCGGGTGAAATCGAGCTCGTCGCAGGCGGCAGGATCCTTGGCGACCGCCCACTCCGGGCAGGCCGTGCGAGCCCCGGCCAGCTCACGATCTTTGAGGAGCAGGCACGGCTGATCGCAGACATTCGCTGCGGCCGGCGCTGCCGACCCGGCGCCAGATCCCGGCGGCCCCGTCCTGGTCCCTGGCGCTGCACCCGAGGCCACCGTGGACCCGGAGCCGGTCGCCGGAGCTGGAGCACCGACGTTATCCTGGTCCTTCATGTCACCGTTCGAGCCACAGCCCAAGCCGAGAACAAGAGCGGTTCCCACCTGGATCACGATGCGCTTCATGGCGCGATCGTTAGCCGAAATTGCCGCGAGTATGGACGAGCTGCCGAGCTTTCCAGCGCACAGAGATCCGAGCCGCTCTGTTGCGCAAAGTTTTCGGCGACGACGTCGCCCAGTGCCCGCGTTGCGGCGATGCCCTGCGCGTGCTCGCGTTCATCAGATCTGCGGGTCACTGCTCACATCCTCGAACACCTCGGCCTGCGCTCCGACCTCGTGCCGATCACGCCGGCACCCTGCCGGTGTACATCCTGGTCGGCGATAGAGACTATCTGCTCGACATAGCGCTCAAGGCACGGGATTGGTTTCTCGGATGTGGCAGCGAGGTCGTCTTCGACAAGATGCCGGGGGGGCGTCATCGAGGCACCGGCAAGTCACTCCTCAAGGGCAAGGCAAACACGATCCTCGATTGGTTCAGCGCCCGGCCCAACACCTGCTTGTCGCGAAACGTTCAGAAACTGCACGCCCACGATGAGGGTTCGAGACGAGCACTTCGAAGCGTCAAGCGGCTTCCGTCGGTCGACAACCTGCCGAGCGTCCTTCGCTAGCAAGGCGATGAGTTGACGGACGTCGGGGCCGATGCGCTACTGCCCGGACTTCTGTCGGCGCCGCTTGAGGAGTACGCGGTTGGAGCGCTCGCGCTGGCGCTCCAGCACCTTCAGGTGGGCGAGCGTGGCGGGGTCGAGGTCGGGCGTGGCGGCCGTGTGCTTGGTGATCTTCTGTTTGGTCATAGGGAGGCGGCAAGGTACCAGATCGTCACGAGCTGCGAGACAACGACGGCTCGGGAGCCGACGTGCTGCCGCCGAGAAGTCAGCGTTGCCGGGTCCATGCAGCGAGCTCGGTCAAGGTGCGGCCGGTTGCAGCGGGACGGACACCGAGTTGCTCGTCCGGCATGCCCAGGCGGTTGACCCAGAACGTCGGATAGCCGAACCAGGTCGCGCCGACCGCGTCCCACCCACCGAACGCCGAGAACGCGATGGCTTCGGGTGGTAGCCCGAACGTTGTCACGCCGAGCTGGTACGCGCGATGCGCTGGCTTGTACGAGCGCGCACCATCGGTGCTGATGATGTGAGCGAAGTACGAGCGCAACTTCGCCTGCGCGAGCAGTCGTTCGATCATCGCCGGGGCGAAGTTCGCGAGCGGCGCGAGTGCGAGATCAGCGCGGCGCAGATCGACCAAGGCCTGCTCGGCGTCGGGCCACGGCACCAGTTCGGTCCAGGCATCGACGAGGCGAGCGCGAGCGGGTGCTGCGAGCTCGCGCTGGCGCGCTGCGAGCACGTGCGTCAGCGCGTCGTCGAGGATGCGGTCGAACGGGACGTACTGGTCCGCCGCCGCACGGATCCAGCAATACTCGAACGCGCGCGACTTCCACACCTTCGCGAGCTCTGCTCCCACGTCAGGCAGCTCCGCGACGACCGCGGCATCGATCGACCGTGGGTCGAAGATCGTGAACAGGTCGAACGCGACGGCGCGTATGGCGCGCGTGTTCCGGGTGCCAGCGGGATTCTGCGGAGTGGTCGAGGTGCGCTGTCCAGCGGGCAGCGCGCGCGAGCACGCAGCGGCCGCAACGCCTGACCCGATGACGCGAACGAAGGTGCGACGGTCCATCGCGACACGATCGCGACCCGGCAGGTGGTTTGCCACCAACGATCGCGAATACCTGTTATGCGTTTATGCATGGCAATGCCCGACTGGGAGGACATGCGCTACGCCCTGGCGGTCGTCCGCGAAGGCACGCTGTCAGCCGCCGCGAAGACACTTGGCGTCACGCAACCGACGGTCGGGCGCCGGATCACGTCCTGCGAGCAGCGGCTCGGAGCCCGCCTCTTCGAGAGGACGCCAGCAGGCTTCGCGCTGACGCAGATCGGCCGCCGGATCCTGCGCCACATCGAGCAGATGGAAACCGAGGCACTCAGCATCGAGCGGTCGGCGACCGGCACAGACGACGGGCTTCGCGGGATCGTCCGCATCACCGCCTCGGAGTGGCTATGCGTTCGTTTGCTCGGCGTGGCCGTCGCGCCGTTGATGGACCGCAACGCGGGTCTGCTGGTCGAGCTCATCGCCGACGCCCGTCATCTGAACCTCGTGCGACGCGAAGCGGACCTCACAGTTCGACCCAGCGCGTTCGAGCAACAGACGATGTTCCAGCGTCCTCTCGGACGTATCGAGCTCGGCTGGTATGCGTCGAGCTCTTATGTCGCACGCGCTGGCGAGACGTTCACGAGACACGGGGACGGACACTCGATCATCTCGCTCGTCGATGACATTGGCGACATCGTTCGGCCGTGGGTCGAAGCTCACGCGAGTCGTGCGCGTGTCGTTGCCCGCACGAATGGACGCGAGCAGATGGCGACGCTCGCAGCTGCCGGGGTTGGCGCCGCGTGCCTGCCGCGAATCATGGGAGATGCCATGCCGGGGCTACGCCGACTCGAAGTCGTCGTGCCGTTGCCGTCGCGCAAGCTCTGGCTGGGTGTGCATCGCGACATGCGTGCCGTGCCACGGGTGCGGGCGACGATCGACGCACTGGCCACGGCGGTCCCGCGGCTGCTGGAGTCGCGACGCGTTTAGCTGGACGAGGCCGGCGTGATCGCCTTCAACGGACCGGTGACATCTTCGTGCGCGTCAGCACGTCGTCATCGAGGTCGCCGGCCGGGCGCGAGGTCTCGGTACCGTCATTGACATCGCTATGATTCGTCATCGTCTGCGCGTCGGGGTCAGACGTGGCGACGTACTCCGGCGCGGCGGAGCGGCTGCCGCGCGCGAGCTTCTCCGGATGCGGCACTTCGCCTGAAGTACGCGAGCCGGACGCGACAAGAGCCGCGAGCACGTTGCGATCGATCGGTGGGACCAGCTCGGCGGTTTCGGCCACCTGCTTTTCGGCCATCTTCTTGAAGTCGATCGGAAGCGTGTCGATCGTCTCCGGTGGCAGCGCGAAGTTGCTCGGTCTGCGGGGCACGTAGTGCGGGCGGCCGTGCGGGCCCAGCGACGGCGGCTCTTGCTCCCGCACTGCTGGCCGCTGGCGCGCCATGATGCGCGAGGCGACGAACGCGATGAGGACGAGCGCCACCGCGGAGAGTGCGATCACGATCGTCATTGCGCCTTGTACCGTATCACGCGGTCTGACGCATGCGCTGTCGAACTCGTAGCTTGCCGGGTGGAAAACTTCACTCGTGAACGTATAGAAATCGAGCGCTCACGAAGAGATTCTTCGCGAGCGCGCTCTCGAGGATGCGAGCTTCGAACGTGGCATCAGACTCGACCTTCACCGCACGTTGCGGGATCCGGCGTCGCGCGCAGCGCTGTCGAGTCACGTAGCGCGTGTCAAGCGTGTTGTCGCCGGCGTGCCGGATCGCTAGGCGTTGCTCGAGATCATCATCAGGTTTACGTACACAACATCTGACGTCGACATACCTGCACCGCAGCTTACTCATCTTCAAGGCGATGACGAAGTGTGTTCGTATGGGGCATGCCTCGAACCAACGAGACGAAGCAGACGAGTCGACGAAGGAACGTGGGACTGCGCGTTGTCACCGGCTGTACGACCCGGGAGCAGTTCGTCTCTGTTTTCGACCGTTTCTGTGACGCCAAAACCTGTTTTATCCCGACCGCCGAAACGCCGCAGGTTGGCAGCACGCTGTCGTTCTCGCTTCGACTGTCGGATGGAAAACCGATCCTTCGTGGCGCGGGCGTGGTTCGCCGCGCATGGCAGAACTTCGACAACGTGTACGAGCGCCCAGGCGTACTGGTCGAGATCAAGAAGCTCTCGACCGAGAGCGAGGCGGTCTACGAGCAGCTGCTCGCGAAGCGATATGCCGTCGAGCAGACGCGCCCCTACAGCGTGAATAGCGAGGCGATTCCGACAGTTTTCACCAACCGGCACGTGCGCCGCAAAAAGGCGATGCCCAGTGCGCATGCGAAGCCACCACCGATCCCGCCGGCCGCGTTGCGGCGGCTGCTTGCGCGGGGGACGACCGCGCCCCTGACGCTGCGCCCGGTTGCGGCCTCGCCAGGTGCTCCGATGCCATGGCTCGATAGCACAACCGTCGTGGCCATGGGACCGGTGCCCATCGAGGCGCTTCCTGCACTGGACAGTGTTGCCACCGTCGTTCTCACGACGCCCATACCCGCCGAAGCGTCCCCGCCCGCTGCGCCGCGCGTGACCCCAGCGACAGTACCGTCGCGTAGATCCAAGCCCACGATCAATCCGCTCGCGGGACTCGACGATAGGACGCTCGACGCGTTCCTCGACTGCAGCATGTCGGAGCCAGCGTCCGCGGACATCTCGATGCCGGGTCACGAAGACACGACATTGGTGGGCTCGAGATAACACTCGGGGCTCACGCCCGAGGAGCCGACGGCGCCGACGGCGCGCTCGGAGAAGAGGTTGCGGCGGGACTACTACGTCGACGATCTGGGTCGTCGCCGCGTCCTGCCTCGTGTTGCAGCTCGCAGCTGTACGGAGCGGTGCAAACTGTCCCTCGAAGGACAGTGGCTCGTGACGCTTGCGACGTAGATGCTTGAAAACGCGACAACCGTTCTGGATCGACTACTGCAGGCTCTGTTCTGCATTCCCGGAGCCCGACACATACTCGTGATCGCCGCCGCATGGCTCGGCGGGTGTTACGCCACGATCACGCCCTCCAATGAAGAGTTGATGGCGCGCCCGGATGCCCTGCCTCCGGATGCCGAGCCGGTCACCCTCGATGCACCGCCCGTGCTCTCGGCGTGCGCGCCGGATTCGACCCTGAGCGTGTGCCTGTCCTTCGATCAGCCGCAGCTCACGAGCCCCTACGCGAACGAAGGTGTGCTGCCACTCGGCGCACAACACGCGAACGTCACGCGCACTTCGATCGAGGGTGGCGGTGCCGCGCTATTCGGCGCGACCAGCACGATGGCATTCGCGCCAAACACGCAGCTCGTCAACATCGTCGCGATCGACGCGCAGATTCGCCTCGACGCAGAGATCGCTGTCGGTGCGCGCATGGGCATCATCGACGCGGATAACACGACGCCGGGTATGAGCCTGTTCGTGTATGCCGGCGCGGTCGCAGGCACCCATCGCGTGCGGTGCACCGTCGGTGGACCGGACCTGTTCGTCGATACGACGATCAGCCTCGGTGTGTTCACCGTGCTGCGCTGCACGTGCGAGGCGGGCATGGTGACCGCGTATCGCGACGGTGTGAAGCTCGGCGAGCTCGCGGGCTGCGCGCCGGCGTCGGGTACGACGGCCGGTCTGCAGATCGGTCAGAACAGCCGGGCCGGCAGCAGCCTGCCGCCCAACGAGCCGCTGATCGGCGCGATCGGTCGACTGCGGCTGTGGACTGCGTTGCCTTAGCGTGCTGCACACGCGAGCCACACGTCGCGTATCGCCACTTCACTCGTAGACGGATAGAAACCGCTCACTCGCGAAGAGATTCTTGGCGATCGCGCTCAGCGCTTCCCGGTTCGCGCCAGAGACGTGCATCTCACGGAGATGAGCGAAGCGGTCGCGACGCTTTGTCAGGAGCTCGAGGGCGGCCTCGTCGAAGTACACACTCGAGAGATCGAGGACCTCGAGGCGCTTCACGATCGGGGCGTCAGCGAGCTCGTCGATCAGGGCAAGCGCGGTCGAGCGCCCGCACAAGCCCAGGTACTTCAGCGCTGGCAGCTCGTCACCGACGAGGAGCCACTGATAGTCTGCGGCCTCGACATTGCAGTCGTCGATCTCGAAGTTGCCAAGCCATACGATCAGCTTCTCGAGATGAGGCCAGCGCGCCGCGCGAAGCGAATCCAGATTCTCGCGCGTCAAGCCGCGTGTTGCGAGCTCGATCGATCGCAGCGCGGGCAGCTCGATCGCGCCGAGCTGAAATGATCGCGACTCGAGCCGGAGCTCTTCGAGCTGAGATAGCGCGGGATACGCAGCCGCGAATTCACCGAGATGCGAATACTCGTTCGTCGAGATCGAGAGTGAACGCAATGGTCGCTGCAACGCGCCGATCGTTTCGATCACGTTGTCGTCCCAGAACTGCCGCGGCCGGATCTCCAGCGAGCGCACAAATCTCGTCGACGGCAAGTGTCCGATCTCGCGCAGGTCGCTCGCGATGTCGTGACTGCCCATCTCCCACTCCGCGTCGCGATCGTCTGCTTGGCCGAGCACGACGCGGTCGACAAAGCCATTCCGCCAGGTCACGTCAGCCACGCCCGGGAGCGTCCATGCGAGATTGCCGAGCCATTCGTAACCGTACAGCTCGAGCAGCGTCTCCACCCGCTGCGCCGTTGCACCGTCGTACTGGGACGCGAGCGCGATCTGGAGCGCGACAAGCTCGCCCCGCGGATCGCCACGCTCCGTCAGCCAGTCGCCGTACACCGAAAATGCATCGACGTCGTCGAGATTCTCGCGGATGCGAGCTTCGAACGTGGCATCGGACTCGACCTTCACCGCTGGCCACGTTGCGGGATCCAGTGTTGCGCGCAGCGCTGTCGAGTCACGTCGCCGCTCCAGGATCATCCGCGCTCTCCGGTCCGACAGCACGCGCGGATATGCCGCGACGGGCAGCTCGCTATCGAGGATCGTAGGCACGAACAGATCCATCGGCATCCACGTCTCCACGGTCTCGCCCGTCAACCCCCGAACGTACGCCGTGGTCCCTGCGAGGAAAGCACCGAGCCGGTCGCGATGCCGCGCCGGTACCACCACGACCGTCTGCTCCTTGATGTCGCGAACGACACCATCCTCGAACACGGTTAGCCGGATGACCGCGAGAAGCTGATCGTCCGCCCATCTGATCCCGGCTTCCTCACCGTCCTCGACGAGGTCGAGTCGAAAGTTGTCGCCCTGGATTGGAAAGGCGTCGCGGACTGCTGCGATTTCGTTCGCGCCGAGCATCACTTGCCCACGCGCGGCATCGACCAATCCTGCTTGCTGCGCATCTCATCGAACGTTCGCCTCGCATGCGCGATGGCGTCGAGCGCGATCCGCCACGCATCGGCACCGGCCACGTCGCCGCGCTTCTCGGCAGCTTCGATGAGCCAGAGCATCTTCGTGTGAGCCGTGCCCAGAAGCGACGTGACGTCGGAAGGGTGCGTTGTTGCCACGTTCAAGTTACTGCGGCGACACAGCGCGTCCCGTTCATTACACGAGCGTATCAGCGTGCGCGCCGAGCATGTAGACTCGGGTTGTGGGGGCGAGCGCGCTATCGCGGATCTCGGCCATCGATCATGCCGTCCCGCCGCAGGTGATCGGTGAGCTCAGGGCCCAGATCATCGAATCGCACGCGCGGCCACCGGGGCCTGGGGATGCGGGAACCCACTGGTACTCCCTCGACGCGCCACCGCGGCTCCTGTTCGAGCAGGTGATCCAGCACCTCCGAAGCCTCGTGCCTCGGGGCGATGAATTCATCGGCGCCGAATGGTGGTTCCGCGCGACGACGACCGACACGGGTTTTCCGTTCCACTTCGACCGCGACGAAGGGATCCGGAGCTCGATCGTGTCTCCGGACCTGGCATCGATCCTCTACCTCAGCAACGCCGGTGGACCGACCGTCATCGTGGACGCAACACCGTCGCGGCGATCTGCGCCGAATGCGGCGATCGCCGTGCACCCGCGGCCTGGTCGGTTTGGCATGTTCCCGGGCACGCTCCTCCATGGCGTATTGCCCGGACGACCGGGCCGATGGCCGCGGGTCACGATGCTCGTCAACTGGTGGCGGTCGGTGCCGCGCACGGAATGCGCGCCGGAGCCGGTCGATAGCAGACCCGCTTTCCGTCGGTGGCGCGTCGGCGAGACACGCGCCGTGACACGCTCGGCGGCTGGAGCGGTCGAATCGATCGATCCCTCGCGGTTGCTGGCCAAGGCGGCCTGGCGCGACCTCATCTCCAAGCAAGCGACGTACAGGTAGAGGAGCTTCGATGATTCGCAGATACAGCGGAGACAAGAAGAGCATCGAAGCGCGGAGTGCCGACAACGGCCGGACGTGGTCCGTGAAGCTCTTCGACAACGGCCGGCTCACGCAGTATTCGGGCGGCACCGTCGCCGAGGTCGACGCCCTGGCCGCCAAGCACGGGATGAAGCTCGACCGTTAGCAAGCAGCCATGGGACGATGCGACGTGCCGCAATATCGAAACGCCTTGCCGCAATTATCGGGCGATGTCTTCCTGACCGACGCTGGCGTCGAGACCGACCTGATCTTCAACCACGGGATCGAGATCCGCGAGTTCGCCGCTCATACCCTGTTGCCGACACCGCAGGGCCGCGAAGCGCTGACGCGTTACTTCGAGGGCTTTCTCGATCTCGCCAGGGACACGAATACCGGATTCATCCTCGATAGCGTCACCTGGAAAGCGCACGCGCACTGGGCGGCGAGTCTGGGCGCCGACACGGCAGAGCTTCGTGCGGCGAACGACGACAGCATTCGCTTCATCGCCGATCTACGAGCGCGCCATTCAGCGAACGCAAAGCCGATCGTCCTCAACGCGGTGATCGGGCCGCGCGGCGATGCGTATCGCCCCGAGGGCACGATCGCGATGGAAGCCGCCGAGGAATATTTTTTCGAGCAGCTCGGCTGGCTTGCCGCGACCGACGCCGACATGGTCACCGCTCTGACCTTCAATCAGGCGGGTGAAGCAGCCGGGCTGGCTCGCGCTGCGCGGACGGTCGGTATGCCGGCTGTGGTGTCATTCACCGTCGAGACCAACGGCGCGTTGCCGACCGGGCAGAGCCTCGCCGAGGCGATCGCTCAGGTCGATGAGGCGACGAACAGCTCCCCCGCCTACTACATGATCAACTGCGCCCATCCCGATCATTTCGCGGGCGTGCTGGCGGATGCACCGTGGGCGAGGCGCATCCGCGGTGTGCGTGCGAACGCGTCTCGCCGGAGCCACGCGGAGCTCAACGACTCGCCCACGCTCGACTCGGGCGATCCGCGTGAGCTGGCAGGTCAGTATCGCGAGCTGGCCGAGCGCATGCCCTGGTTGAACGTGTTCGGTGGGTGCTGTGGCTCGGACTTGCGGCACTTGACCGAGATCGCGCGGGCGTTGCCAGGTCCGCGTCGCGCTACCGCGTAGTCCACGATCTCGTCAGCGGTAGGCGCGGGACGCGTCCGCGGACGCTGACCGGCACACGAGCCGAGACGATCAAGGCGACGATCGCCCGCCGGTTCGGCGGACACGAGTGGACGCGGCGCGCGAGGCCTTGGCACGAACCGGCGCGACCTCGACTCGGTACTCCTTCAGCCGAGCGGGATGTTCCGATCGAGGCAGTGCGGGCGAGCGAAGCTCACCCGAAAGAGCTGGGGCTGGCGCGAGTGATACGCTGCGCGCCGTTGCAGACGAGCAAGCATCGCCCGGCAGCGACCATCGCGATCGTCACGTTCGTGGTGCTCGTCCTCGAGCTCACGTCCACGCGGCTCTACGCCTATATCGGTAGCTCGCACTCGACCTCGACGGCGCTGTCGATCGCAATGCTCGGCCTCGGCGTGGGCGCGTTTGTGCGCCTGCGCTTTCCGCGCTGGGCGGATCCGGGCCGAGCAGCTGCCGGGCTCGCCGCGTCGCTGTTCTGCCTCGCGGCGTCGGCAACTGGGGGGATGTCCTTGCCGGCGCTCGTGGCGATGTCGCTCGTGCCGTTCACGCTCGCGGGCATGCTGGTGTCGGGCGCGTATGTCGCACGCGGCAGCAAGGCCGCACGCGCGACGTATGCGATCGATCTGGTCGCAGCGGCGAGCGGCTGTCTGGTCGCCCCGCGTCTACTCGGTCCGCTCGCGCCGACCGAGATCATGATGGTGCTCGGCCTGATCTGTTGCGGGCTGGCGCTGATGCTTGCCGAGCGTCGCCCGCGACCCGTGACGGCGATCGCGCTGATCGCGGTGGCGCACGTGTGTTTGTTGATCACCGGGCGGGCGGGATACCTGCCAGACGGTCCGCTCGAGGTGCTGCTTCGATCCGATCCGCAGTCCGAGAAGGCGATCGTCGAGACGGTCACGTCGTCGCGCGACGTGCTGGATTCGGCCTGGAGTCCGCTCGGTCGGCTGGACGTTCACCTGGCGCCCGACGAACGCGGCCGACGACTGGGCGTGTTCACCGATGGCATGAGCCCCACCTATATGGTGAAGGAAGCTTCGGCCAAGGCCGTCGAGTTCGAGAGCACGTGGGGCATGCTCATGTCGTTGCCCTACCGTGCGCTCCGCCCCGAGCGTGTGCTCATCCTCGGCGCCGGCGCGGGCGCCAGCGTTTGGCTCGCGAAGAAGTACGGCGCGTCCCGCATCGACGCGGTTGAGGTCAATCCCGCGATGCCGGGCCTGCTCGCCCGCTGGAAACACTTCGCCGGCGACGTCTACAACCAGCCGGGCGTTCGCCTGGTCATCGACGACGCTCGCCGCTACCTGACATCACTTCGACCCGGCGGCGAACGCTACGACCTCATCGAGCTGGCCCTGGCGCTGACCGGAAACGTCCACGCGCAGCCGTCGGGGATGGAGGCCCACCTGTACACGGTCGAGGCGGTCCGCCTGTACCTGAGTCGCCTGACGCCGACCGGAGTCCTGGTGCTCATCCACAGCGATCCCGGCAATGCGTATCGCCAGCTGGTCACGGTGATCGAAGCGCTCGAGGCGTTCGGCGTCAGCCGTGCACGCGCGCTCGAAGGCATCGTCGTCCTCCACGATGCACGGCACGGGACTGCGTACCGGTACATGCTGATCGTTCGCACCTCGCCGATGCCGCTAGAAGTGGCCGACCTCCTCGACGTCGATCCGGCGGAGCTGCTGTGGGCGCCGGGAGACTCGCCCGAGCGCGGTGAGGCCTTGCTCGATCCGACAAACCTCGGCGCCACCGCCGATGACGACCTGACGCCGGTGCACGACGAGCGGCCGTACTTCTTTCAGAACAGCAAGGGGCTGCGCGCGATCGCGTTCGCTGAACCCGGTCGGCTCTGGATCCTCGCGGGCGCGGTCGTACTCGTGCTCGTCCTTATGTTCGAGCGCGGCGGCGACGCTCGATCGTTCGTCCGCCCGTCCGCCGTGGCGAGCAGCCTCGGCGCCGCGTTCCTGTGCGTCGAGCTCGCGCTCGTCCAGCGGTTCACGCTCGCTGCCGGCGGGACGCTGTACGCGCTGTCGTTTGTCCTGTTCAGCTTGCTCGCGTGGAGCGCCGCGGGTGCGTTGCTGCTGGGCGGGCGGTGGCGTCGTCTCGACCGCGGCGTCTCGTGGGCCTGCCTCGTGGCGGGGCTCGCCGTCGCCGCGACCGCCATGCTCGCGCGCGACCTCGCGTGGCTCGACGCGATCTCGAGTGACACCGGCCGACTCCTGCTGATCGCGGTGCTTCTCGCGCCCGCCGGGCTCGCGATCGGCTGTCCGTTTCCGGTGCTCCTCGCGCACCACGGCGAGCCCGCGAGTCGGATCGCCAGCCTGTGGGCGATCAATGGAGCGGCGGCAGTGGCCGGCGGAGTCGTCGCGGTGCTCGCGTTGCGAGTCGCCGGCTCGACCGACGCTCTCCTCCTCGCTGCCTGTTTGTATGTCGTGGCGGCAGCGATCGCACCTGAGGCGGACCGGCCTCCACCCTGAGGTTGCGCAGTCACGGTGGGTGCGGGCGCGCGTCATGGCACGCAGTACATCGGGAACGCACCGGGCAGGCCATCCTCGTAGGGCGAGGGCCACGCGCCGAACGGGTGCGCCTCGAAGAACGCGGTGATGCTCGGGGCGGCATCGCGCGGGATCGCGTGTCCCTTGCCGTGATCGCACATCAGGGTGAAGTGACCGGCCGCGTCGAGCATCGCCTCGTAGGTCACGCTCGCACTTTGGAAGTCCACGCCGCGGGTGACGTCGCCGGGGCCACCGTGAAAGATCATGGCGGCGAGCTTGTTCGCCGGCTCGCTGATGACCGGCATGAACTGCGGCGGCACACCGCCCGAGTACGTCGCCACACTCGCGATGTACGAGGCGCGCAGGTAGCTCATCGCGGTGGTCTGCAGCGCTCCGGCACTGAAGCCCATGCTGTGGATGCGCCTGGCATCGATACGCTGTGCCTGCACGAGGCACGCGACAATCTCGTCGGCGATCAGGAAGTCGTCGAGCTTCGGGCTCTGGTTGACGAGGAACCACTCGAAGATCCCGGCGGTCGGATCGGAGTGCGGCGCCGCGATGACGCCACCGGCATCGGTGATCGCGCCGATCGTGTCCCCGAGCGCGTAGGCGGGTTCGAACGTGAAGCTTCCCGTCGCGTGCCAGTACAGGATCAACGGTCCAGCAGCGATCGGCTCTGGCGACAGCTCGATCCTGACCCGGCGTGGCGGCATTCCGGCGGGCGCGAAGATGAGGTTGCCGCTGACCAGCTCCGGGCAGGTCCCGGTGGGCTCTGGAATACGCGGCGCCGGGAATTCGATCGCCGCATCGGGGGCTGGCGCATCGTGCTCTGACATCGCTGCGTCGGGAGCGTCTGGGACTGTCGAGCCCACGCAGGCGGCGAGCTGGAGCAGGGAAGTGATGAGCGTGGTCGCAACGTGGCGCATGGTGTCCTCCTGGTGAAGAGGCGCCACTTAGCCCTTTCGGACACCCGCCGACGATGACTGGACCGGGCCAGACTATTGACCGGACTGCCCGCGTCCGAGCTTCGGCGTGCGCCCGGTCCAGCGCTTGTACGCGCGGCTGAACGCGCTCGGCTCCGAGAAACCGAGGCTGAATGCGATCTCCTTGATCGCCGTGCCCGCGGCGAGGAGCTCGTCCGCACGTTCGCGGCGAACATCGTCCACGAGCGCGCGCAGCGATGTGCCCTCGTGCTCGAGGTGGCGCCGCAGCGTCCGCGCACTGATCCCGAGGTTCTTCGCGAACACCACGAGCGAAGGGTGTGCCGCGAGGTTGGCGGCAGCGGTGCGCCGCACGCGATCGAGGAACGGGCTGCGTCCCGTCGTGACAGCCAGCTCGGCGATCTGCGCCTCGAGCGCGGCGGACGTGATCGGATCGGCGCTCGCGAGCGGGCGATCGAGCTCGGAGGTGGCAAGCTCGAGCTCATCGAACGCCGCGCCGAATGTTACCGGCGCGCCGAACACTTCGCGGTACGCGGCGTCCGACACGAGCGGTTTGGGGTGAACGAACCGGACCGCACGCAGCGCGAACTGCCCGGCGGTCTCGGCGCGCGCGCGAAGGGCAAGCGACGCGAACGGAAACTCGGTCAGGATCGCGCCGCGCGCCGCCGCGGGGATCCTCTGCTGCCGGAGCGTCGCGACCGCATTGTCCTCGTGCAGCGAGAGGGTCGTGCGACGCGAGACCATCGGGTAGAAGCGAACCGCGCGGATCAGCGCGTCCCGCACGGTGCCGCTGAGCCACAGCAGATGACTGAACAGCCCGAGCGGACGGACGACCGCGATCTTCGCCAGCGTCAGCCCGAAGGACGGATCGCCCCGCTGTGCCGCGAGCTCGTCGAGGAGCTGGTCGACGCGCTCGCCGGAGACGTACGTGTCCGGCGCCGAGCCGTCGTCGACGCCGAGCACAGCGAGGAAGTGAGCCGCATCGAGATCGATCCGAGCGAGCAGCTCCGCGAGCGGCCGGAGCAGAGCGACGGAGACGCCGTGCGCGATCCCCGGAGTGCGTACCGCCAGCTCGTCACTGTGATCAGACCCCACACTCACGCCGTGTCACTTGCGAAGGACATGCCCGGGGTGCCAGCTCTTGGTCAGGCCATCTGCGGATCGCCAGGTGCTCACGGTCATGGACTCGGTGTTCGCGAGTAACTCGAAGGTCGGGCGGCAGAACGCGGCACATGCGGGGCACGGGAGCTCGCCGTTGCTGAGATCGTCGCGCTGTTCCGGCGTCACTGCGACGAGCTCGGCGCGACCGGTCTCGCAGGTGATGCGACCCGCGACCAGAGGCACCGTACTTCCTGCGGGCATGACATACGGTACACGGTCGACGGCTCGCATCCCCAGGCAAAGCGTGCGCAGCGAGGTTGCCGTTACCGGCGCCAGACGTGGTCGACGCGGCTGGCCTCGACGCGCGCGACCACGCTGCCGTCGGGGCCGACCACGCAGGATCCGCCTTGACCTGGCACGCGGACGTCGCCCGGCGCCCAGTTCGCATTCGCGATCGTCAACCCGTAGTGCCGTGCGAGACGCGACAGCCTCGGCAAGCGGAAGTCCGGATCCTCGACCCAGGCACTCGGAAACAGCAGGACGTCGGCGGCCGCGAGCTCGGGCGCCGCATCGGTCGGCAGGAAGTGCACGTCGTAGCAGATCGCGATCGTCACCAGCGCACCCGCGATCTCGACGAGCGGAGGTCGTTCGGCGCCCGCGGTCGCCCAGGTCTCGGGCAGCCATGGGTGCCGCTTGCGATAGACGAACACGACCTCGCCGCCCGCGTCGAAGCAGACCATCGCGTTGAACAGTGCGGTGCCCTCGCGGAGGACCAGCGGGGCCACCAGGTGCACGCCGTGCTTCGCCGCGAGCGCGCCACATGCCCGCGCGGTCGGCCCGTCGTGCGGCTCCGCGAATGGCGCGAGATCGGAATCGCCGGCCGGCGACACGTAGCCCTGCAGCGCGGCCTCCGGCAGCAGCACGAGATCGGTGTCGCACTTCGCCACGAGCGCGGCGTCGACATCGGCGAGCACGCGCTGTGGAGCGTTCCACCGCGCCGCGAGCTCAAGGATCGTCAGGCGCATATCGCCGACAAGGATGCCACCGCTACGCCGATCCGTCCTCGGGCGCGACGACCCGGATGTCGATCTCGAGCGTGCCGAGGATGTTCGCGTACGGAACGCACAGCGCGATCGTCAACGTCGACGTTCACGAGCGTGGCATGGGGCTCGGGCTATTCGGGCGATGCACAGACGCGGACACCGACCTGGACGCTGCGGGCCGTTGGTTCGAGCGTGTTGCGATTCGTGAGTCGCGCCGTCAGCGATCCGAAGTAGAACGCGCCACCGCGGATCGCCGGCGGGCTTCCTGAACGCGTTGCGACGGTCCACTCGAATACATTGCCGGCGAGGTCGTCGATGCCGAACGGGCTCCGCGACGTCGGGTACAACCCGATCTCGTCGACCCCGAACGCGCGGGGCTGCTTGCCATAGGTCTCGTCGAAGTTGGCGTCTGTCGCGACGAGCACGTCGCCGTGTGGGAACTCGCGGTCATCCGCGCCGCGTGCCGCCCGCTCCCACTCGTGCTCGGTGCACGGACGCGCACGCGGGACGCGGCCTGACGCAGCAAGCCACGCCGTGTACGCGTAGACGTCCTCGAGTGACACCCCGATCACCGGGAACCGTGACCAGTCCTGCTGCGCTCGAACAGTGCGATCGAGATATCGAAACGGCTCGCCCTGCCGCGCCGTGTACACGTGCGTGGTCGGATGCAACTCGAGCATCCAACGTCCGTCAGCCTTGGATAGCTCGATCCGCCCGCTGAGGTTCTGGGCCCCGGCACTTCGCGGCAGCCGCTCTTTGCGCTGCTTCGGAGGCAAGGTCTCGAGGAACGTGATCCACTCGCCAAACGTTGTCTCGTGACGGGCGATCAGGAAGCTCGAGGTCGTGGCCTCGTGAATCGGAACGGTCGACAGGAAGCTCGTCCGCGCGCCCTCGTCCGCACTGCCGACGAGAAAGCTGCCCATGGGGATAAAGACGAAGTCAGGTGGCACTGCCGAGCTCTCTGGCAACTCGAACGTGATAGGGACCGTCTCGCCCGGTCCTGCACGGAACGGGAAACGTACCTCTGCGCGATCCGGTGCCTGCGCGATCAGCACGTAGTCGCCAGGCGAGACCGATTGCCCTCCGGAGATCGGACGACGTTTCCGCTCGACGCGGCGCGTACCCTCGCGTTCGATCGACGCGAGCATGAGCGTGCGGACAGGGGGCGTGATGTTGATGTCGATCGTCGCCTGTGTCTTCCAGGTCGCGAGGAACGTACCCGCCGTGTCGTAGAGCGCGAGTCGACGCAGCAGTTCCTCCCGTCGCTCGGCGTTGTGAAAGTCGTTGGCGAGCTGTGCGCGCTGATGGAGGAGCTCTGCGAGCTTCTTTCGCACGTCATCGCGCGCCGGATCGATCACGAGCGCGTGCTCCAGTTCCTGCGAGGACCGCGAGAAGATGCCGTCCAGATCACGCGCCTGCTGAAGCACGACGACCCACTCGGACTCGGAATATTGGTCCCCGGAGTCGAACAAATTGAAGACGGCTCGCTGCTGCTCGCGTATTGTGGAAAGCGTTACTGCAGCACCTGCGAGGATCTTCGTCGCTTCCCCGACATGCAGCCCGACGCGACGATCGCGCAGCCGGTTCTGTTCTGCCGTACGTCGGTGTTCTGCCGCCTGGATCTGCATGCGGACCAGTACGATGACCGCGAGGATCGCGAGGGGAATCCCGATCGCGATCGCGAGCCGCTTGCGTCGTGCGAGTCGCACAGCTGCGCGACTGGCAGCGAGGAACGCGCGCGCGGTTGCGGCCAGCGACTCCGGCGAGACCCGATCGGATTCGGCGAGCCGGCGATCGCGCCATAGCAGCTCGCGAGGCTCGCCGAGGCGATGCCACTCGTCGGCGGCGGCGTCGATCCGGCGACGGACGATGCGCCGCTCGTCATCATCATCGAGCCAGCGCCGTAGTAGATCCCACTGCTGGATCAGCGCGTCGTGTGCGATCTCGTAGGCGGGGGCACCATCGTCCTCGCGCATGACGATCAGGCGGCCCTTGAGCAGCGCCTCGAGCGACGCCTCGGCCGCCGGCTCTCCGCCGATGAGCTGCGCGCGGGTGCGCTGGCTGCGCGATCCATCGGCGGCGATCAGCGCGAGCAACATGCGCGATGCCTGTTTGCGCTCGGTGTGGCGCAGTCCGGCGATCACGCTGTCGGCGTGACGGGTGAGAGCGCCGGCGACGCCACCGAGATCGCGCAGTGCCTCGCCGGAGATCACGTTGCCGGTGGTGCGCGCATTCCATAGCTCGGCGAGCGCGAACTGCACGAGCGGCAGCCCGCCGCGCATCCGCGCCGCGGCGATCAGCTCGTCGACCATCGAGGACGGCTCGAAGCGTCCGCCTTTCGCGTGCAGCGGCCCCGTGATCGCCTGCGCGATGCCGTCATCGGTCAGCGGCCTCAGCATGTAGAGGGCGCGCGCGATCTGATCGCCGAGCCCGGGCAAGTTCGCGGCGCGTGTCAGGTAATCGCCGCGCACGGCAGCGAGTACGCGGAACCCAGGGCTGCGTGCCGCGAGCAGCTCGGCGAGAAACTCGGCAACCGAGGTCGCCTCGTCGGTGTCCGCGATCGTCACGAGCTCCTCGAAGTGATCGAGGATCAGCAGCACGCCACGATCGCTGCCGAGCGAGCGCAGCACCTGCCGCCGTTGATCGCTGAGCGTCGCGTCGCGCGCGGTCAGGGCTTGTTCGAGCACGACCGCATCGAGCCCGAGCGTGGTGCCGAGGGCGCTGACGAGCGACAGGATGGGGCGCCGGCCCGGGTGCATCGTCACCGTCTGCCAGGTGCGCCGGTCGCCGAGCGCGCCGCTAGTGATCGCGGGACCGACGCCGGCATGACAGACCGACGACTTGCCGATGCCCGAGTCGCCGGCGAGGACCACGAGGTTGTCCGTGCGCAGGCGCTCGACGAGCGAGCGAACCTCGGTATCGCGGCCGAAGAACAGCGAGTGCTGCGGCGCCTCGAACGCGTGCAGGCCGGGATACGGATTACCTTCCGGTAGCGCGAGCGGAGCGGCGCGCGGTGCCTGCAGCGCCTCGAGCTCGATGCGCAACGCATCTGCGGACGCGAAGCGATCGCTCGGATCGCGGGCGAGACAGCGGATCACGATCGCGGCGAGGTCCGCGGGCACAGCATCGGGCAACTCCGAGATCGCACCCTCTTGCACCCGGACCAGCAGCTCGGTGATCACCCGTGCGCGATGCGGCGGGTGGCCGGCGAGTAGCTCGTACAGCAGCGCGCCGAGCGAGTACAGATCCGAGCGCTCGGTCGCCGGCTCGCTGCGCCATACCTCGGGCGCCATGTAATACGGCGTGCCCATCAGCGCGCCCTCGCGGGTCAGCGACGGGCTCCCAGATTGCTCGATCTCCGAGGACGAGTAACCGGCGGACACCGATCGGAGATCCGCAGCTTCGCTTTGCTCGGCCACTGCGCGCGGCGCGAGGTCCGTGCTCTCGTCGAGCTTCGCGGCGAGCACCGTGTTGTCGTCGCCGATCGCGGGCTCGAGGGCCGCCGTCGCGTTGGGATCGACGACCTTGGCCGCGCGGTCGGCTCCGGTCGCATCGAAGGCGAGGTTCTCGTCTGGGACGGGTGTCAGGAAGCGGCGCCCGACGTCGTGTGACGAGCTCGCGCGCGTCGGCGTCAGCTGCTGCGGACCGGTGCTCGTGACCTTCGCGAGCCCGAAGTCGAGCAGCTTCACCTCGTTCGTGTCGGTGAGGATCGTGTTGCCAGGCTTGATGTCACGGTGCAGCACACCGCGGCGATGCGCGGCCGACAGCCCACGCGCGAGCCCGATCGCGAGCTCGAGCACGCGGGTCGATTCGACGGGCTTGTCGATCTTGTCGAGGCTCGTGCCGTGCACGAACTCGGAGACCAGGTACGGACGGCGCCCCAGCACGCTGACCCGGTACACGGCGACCACGTTCGGATGCTGGAGCCGTGCGAGCGCACGCGCCTCGATCAGGAAGCGATCACGCGCGAGCTCGCTGAGATCGCTCGAGTGCAGGAACTTGAGCGCGACCGGTCGGTCGAGAACCGTGTCGTGGGCGAGGAACACCTTGCCCATCGCGCCCTCGCCGAGGACGCGAATGATCCGGTACTCCTCGAATTCCTGCGGCGGCGCCCATGTCGTACTTCCCTTGCGCGCCGTGCTCATCGCCTCGCCAGACGCGTCGACAGGTTGTACTGACGCATCTTGTTGACGAACGTCCGCAGCGGCATCGCGATGGCTTCGGCGGCGCGGGTCTGGTTGCCGCCGAACGCTGCGAGCGCTTCCTCGATCCGCCGCTTCTCGAGGTCGCGAATTTCCTCCTCGAGCGGGCGGAACTTGCGCTCGGTGCCGTCGGCAGGAGGCAGCGCCGTAGCGTCGGCCACCCCCGGCTTGTCGACCGGGCGATCCGATCCTTTCGAGGGCCGCAGCCGCGCGAGCACGTCCTCGGCCTGGATGACGTCCTCGCTCATGGTCGCGGCGATGTAGTCGATGACGTTCTTGAGCTCGCGGACGTTGCCGGGCCAGTCGTAGCTCGACAGCGCGTGGAGCGCCGCGCTCGACAGCGACAGCGGCGCGCGCTCGAGGTTCGTGCACGCGGCGAGTAGGAAGCGCTGCGCGAGGAGCGGCAGCTCGCGTCGCCGATCGCGGAGCGGCGGTAGCCACAGCGTCGCGCCACACAGCCGGAAGTAGAGATCGCGCCGGAACGTGCCCGCCTCGACGGCAGCCTCGAGATCGCGGTTCGTCGCAGCGACGATCCGGATGTCGACGTCACGTTCCTTGACGTCGCCGAGGCGGGTGAGCCGCCGGGTCTCGATCACGCGCAGCAGCTTGGCCTGCACGCTCTGCGAGAGCTCGCCGATCTCGTCGAGGAACACGGTGCCTTGGTTGGCGGCTTCGAGCAGGCCGGGGCGTGTGGTCAGCGCGCCGGTGAACGCACCCTTCTCGTGGCCGAACAGCTCGCGCTCGACGATCGACTCGGTGATCGCGGCGCAGTTCAGCGACACGAGCGGCCCCTCGGCGCGCGCGGACCAACGATGCAGCGCGGTGCTCGCGAGCTCCTTGCCGGTGCCGGTCTCGCCGTACACGAGCACGGTCAGGTCGGTCTTCGCGAGGCGCTCGATCAGCCCGTAGACGCGTGACATCGCCGGGTCCGCGACGACGACGACAAGCTCCCCGATCGTGCGCGTCGATGGCGAGCGATCGGCGTCTGCCACGCCACCCGGATCGGCGACGAGCGCGGCGCTGCGCGCACTACCGATCAACGTATCCGCGTCGCTGCCGTCATCGGGCCACGACGCGATGCCGGCGCAAGCGGCCGGCGCGATCGGCTTCAGCAAGCTCAGCAGCGCATCGGCGGCGACGCGCGCGCCGTTCGCGTCGGTCTCGGGCTGGACCATCAGCATCTGATCGCTGCCTGCCCAGGCGATCGAGTCGAGCACGCGAAGCCGTGGCTCGAGCGCGCGCGCGATAGCGACCCGATCGACTTGTCCTGCGAGCCCGAGGTTGATCGCGATCATCGCGAGCGGGCGCTGGAACCGTGCGGCACGCTCGAGCTCGGCGGACGCGTGTTCCTGCAGCACGGTCAGGCTCAGGAACTCGCGCGGCGGCGGCCGGCGCGACGAAGTCTGGAACGAGACGACGACCGAGCCGATCGTGAGCACGTCACCCGACACGAGCGGACGGGTCGTCGCGATCCGCTCGCCGTTGATCCGTGTCCCGTTCTGGCTCTGCAGATCGTGGATCGTGGCGAGTCCGTCGATCAACGTCAGACAAGCGTGACGGCGTGAAACGGAGGCATCCGGCAGCACGACGTCCGCGGTGACATCGCGGCCGAGCACGACGTCACCGTCCTGGCGCAGCGGTACCATCCGCGACGAATCTCCCTGAAAGACAAGCAGATAGACCCGTACCGGTCGGACCTCGGCCACCACGGGCTCTCCTGGAGTGGAGGAGAGCGTCGTGGAGAGGCAGAGGACGGTATTTTGTTCGAGGTCCAACTCGCCCACGCCGGGCCATCGTACCCGCGGTTGGCGTTGTGGCGCGAGAGCACGGTGAGACGATCACGCAATGATTGCTCGATATGCAGGTATTGCATGAGTGGCGTCGAGCAACGATTGCGTAGTGTCCTCACAACTAACTGTTAAAACGTATAAAAATAGCGGCACGCCACGTGCTTTATGGCCGGCCATGCACATCTCGAAGGCCACCCTGCTCCTGACGATGACCATCGCAGGGTCGGCAATCGCTGGACGTCAAACCAATGGCATCCAGACCAATGGGATCCAGACCAACGGCATCCAGACCAACGGCATCCAGACCAACGGCGTGCTGGTCAATGGCATCCAGACCAACGGCATCCAGACCAATGGAATCGGCGTCAATGGAATCCAGACCAATGGCACGCAGCTCGAAGGCAGCTTCATCGGGCTCGGCTCGACCGCGATGCCGAACACCTGCAGCCACCGCGAGGACCTGACCGGTGCGGCACTCAATAACTGCAGCCCGTGCGCGGTCCTCGTCGGCGATGCCGATAGCTACTGCCGCACCAACTCGTGGGACTCGCTCTGTGTCAACCGAGCCGTGACCTCGTGCCGCGCGACGATCACCACGGGTACGACGCTGCAGGCGAACTTCTCCAACGGCCAGACAGCCGGCATGACGATCACCCGCCGCGTGCAGCAGGGTTGGACCTATACCGGCTCGGCGTGGGTCAACAACTCCGACGTGTGGTGGAACACGGTCAACTGGCAGATCCCCCACGCGCCGAACGTCACCGGCGTCGCGATGCCCGCCAGCACGCCGAACGCGTGCGTACGCCGCGTCGTCGCGGCGGACTCGTACTGCGGCACGACCTCGTGGGACTCGATCTGCGTCAACCGGGCGGCGAGCCTGTGTACCAGCGGCCTCGAGCTGCAGCAGAAGACGTCCGTTTATGGTGACTCGGTCTGCGGTTACGACGCGGGCGGCAACGCGCTCGAGGCGATCTTCATCCGCGGCCTGTGGGACATGAATTCGGGCTACCAGGGCGCCGGCGGCAAGAAGACGAAGTGGCCGGCCGGCCAGTTCACGATGGCGTGCCGCCGCGTCGGTGCGATCGCGAAGTGTGTCGACTTCGGTTACAAGCCGTGGACGTCCTCGGAAGCCGACCAGCTGCACCAGAGCTGCGTTCGCGCCGTCCGCGACGATCTGTGTGGCGATGGCACGTCGTTCACGACCGATGGCGAGGTCATCAACATCACTGACTTCCGCGGCATCCAGGCGGACACGGAGGTGTGGAACATCGACGCGACCTTCACGCCGAACGGTGCGAGGTATGTCTCGTACGGCGGCCGTTCGGGTGGTACCGCCGGCATGACCGCATTCATGAACTACCGCGAGACGCACCCCTACTGTGCTGCGGAAGTGACCCACGTTTACGACAGCAACTTCAGTGCAGCGTGGACGCTCGATGGCAATCCCAACCAGATCCGCGTCGAGCGGGTGGTATGCGGTTACGAGGGCGGCACCCCCTGCCCGTGAATCACAGCTCGTCGGCGAGCAGCTGATCCTCGATTGGCGTGTCGAGGTCGGGCAACGAGGTCGGCCAGGTCGCCTCGTCGAGCGCAGCGAGGATGCAGGCGCGAGCGGCCCCGAGCTCGAAGTCTGATTCGACGATCTGGGGAGTCTCGAGTGTTGCCTGCTTCTCGGCGACCAGCAGGCGATAGCGAAATACCAGACGCGAGCCCTTCGGTGGTCGGCTGTCGGCAAAGCAGGGCGCCATCAGATTTCGCAGCCGGTCGTGGGCGTCGTCGAACCCGAGGCTGAGCTCGGTCACCGCGGCGCCCGACAACGGCGCGTCGACCGAGGCATCCGGGAGCTCTCGCAAACGGTTCGCCGAATCCACCTCGACAGGAAGCTGGCCGGGGCTCTGGCGGGAAGCATGTGCGGTGGCGTCCCCGGTCGACCCATCGACGGTCGCAGGCGGATCTGACGACCCCGAGCGTGTCCACCAGTAGACCGCTCCGACGACGGTTCCCACGAGCGCGACGACCGCGAGCTTCGTGCCGAGTCGCACGTCGCGAGTGTGCCACGTCTTGATGATGGGGGCGCTGTCCTGGCCTACCATGAGGGCGTGCCGCCCCGCGTTCACCTCGCCGTCCTCTCGATCGCGGATCCCTCCGTGACCGCGGATGTTTTGATGGAGAACATCGTGGCCGATCGCGCGGTCGCCGCGGGCCATCACATCGCGGCCTTCACCACGGTGCGCGACAACGAAGTGGCCATCCGCGCGCAGCTCGTCGGGCTGATCATGGATCCCGACATCGACGTCGTGATCGTCGTCGGCGAGGGCGAGGCGACGTCACGCGCACTGGCGCCGCTCGTCGACCAGGCGTTGCCGGGTTTCGCGGATCTGTTGCGCATGCTCGCGTTCCAGGAGATCGGGGCGTCGGCGATGCTGAGCAGCGCGGAGGCGGCCCGCTGCGAGTCGACGTTCGTGTTCGTGTTGCCGGCGGGCGAGAACGCCGTCAGCGCCGCCATGGACAAGCTGATCCTGCCGCAGCTCGATCCGCAGACCAGGCCACGCAACCTGATCGACTCGATCCCGCGGCTGCGCGATGCGACGAAGGTCGACCGAGCGCCGGAGGAGGTCACCAGGACGGACGTCACGAAGCGCGCCGGCTCGAACGCCGAGGTGACGCGGGTCGACGCGGTAACGATGCCGGACGTACCCGTCGCGATCGCGGCGGACAAGACGACCTCGGGCCCCGGTCTCGCGCCGAAGCCACCCGCCGTGGCGCCGCGCACCAGGTCACGCACCGGCGCGAACGTGGTCGTCCGCAAGGTCGAGGATCCGACGAAGCCGATCGAGCTCGCGAAGCTCGAGCAACAAATCGCGATGAGCCAGACGACCGGCGATGCGACGAGGCCGATGGACCTCAGCAAGCTGAGCGCCTCCACCGAGATCACGAAATCAACGGAGCTGCGCACAGCACCGGCTGCCGACAAGCCGGCGCCCGCGACTGACGATCAGGATCGGATCGCGCGCGCGTTCGGTACGCAGCGATCTGCACGCGCCGCCGAGGCCTCGCGCCCCGCACGCCCGCGAACCGATGCCGCGACTCCGCCGTACCCGCACCCCGTGACGCCGAGCGCAGCGACATCGCATCCCGCGTCCGACGCAGCACCGCGAACGGGACCGCACGTCGCACCGCGACCGCTGAGCGTGCCGCCAGTCACCGCGTCGCGTACGGTGCCGAACATCACCCCACAACCCGGATCGCGTCCGGTGCCGCATGCTGCGCCGCCATCGCGTCCGGCGTCGAAGACCGGGCCGCATGCTGCGCCGCCATCGCGTCCGGCGTCGAAGACCGGACCGCATGCTGCGCCGCTAGCGCGTCCGGTGTCGAAGACCGGACCGCATGCTGCGCCTCCTCCGCCTGTCGCGAAGAGCGGATCGCAGGCCATGCCAGTTGCGGCACCAGCCGCCAGGAGTGGACCGCATGGTGTGCCGACCGCCGCGATTCCTGCTGCACCAAAGCCCGCGGCTGCATCGGCACCGGTACCCGCGCCGGTTCGCGAACGTTCACCGACGTCGCCGCCAGCGCCGGTGCCGGTTGCGGAGCTCGCGCTGCCGCCCAAACCAGCGCCGCTGCCCGAGCCAGCGCCGCAGCCCGAGCCAGCAC
>JACCTC010000297.1 GCA_013812655.1 Deltaproteobacteria bacterium
CCGTACGCGTGCAGCGTGTCGCCGGCGACGCGCGGCATCAGGTAGCCGACGACCTGCGTGGACCGCTCGCCGGCGAGCGCGAGCCCACACGGCGCGACGACGCCTGGCGGCAGGTTGCCCGGCAGCGCGCGCAGCTTCGCCGGTTGCTCCGCGAGGCGCTTCGCGGCGGCGGCCTGCGCGTCGGGCAGCCCGTCGAAGTCGGGGTGATCGGCGGGCTTCCACCACTTCAGCACGCGGCCGTCACCGAGATCGTAGACCTCGGCCTCGCCGCCCTGCCCGAGCAGCGCCGTGGGCACCAGCGCGACGCGCGTACCGTCGATGTACGCGACGCGGTTCACGCCCACCTCAGCACGGCGACCGCGCCGTCATCCTGCAGCAGTGCGGGGCGCCGGACGATCCGGCGCGCGTCCCAGTCGACGCGCTCGTCGTTGCGCGCGTGGAGCGCGAGCTGACGGCGCAGCGCATCGGGGTGCGCGAGGAACCGATCGAGCGCCGCGGCTTGCGCGTAGCCCTCGAGCCCGAGCTCGGCGACGCCATCGGTTGCGACCACGACCGAGCCGCAACCGGCGTCGGCGACCACGAAGTGCGGCGCGTGATGAGTGCCGAGCAGGTCGTACGCGAGGTACGGCGGCTGGTTGTCGTGGAACGGGCCGAGCGTCCGCGCGTGATCGCCGAGCGCGTAGGCGCCATCGCCAAGTGCCCACACCGCGACCTCGTCGCCCCGCCACGCCGCCGCGACGATCGTGAACAGGAAGTGCTCGTGCAGCGCTGCGACGCGATCACCCGCCATTCGCTCGACGATCGCGCCGACCTGGTCACCGACCTCCGCGCGCATGCTCGACCACAGCGTCGAGTCCCCTGCCCGCTTGCCCGCTTCGAGGCGCGCGACGATCCCCGCGATCACGAGCCTCGCGGCGAGCCGCGCACCCACCTCGGAGCTGGCACCGGCGCTGCAGCCGTCGCACACCACGATCGCGCCCGCTCGCTCTCGGTGCCACGCCGCGGCGGCGTCCTGGCCATTGCGGGCGATTCGCAAGTGCCGCGCGCCGGTGACCGCTGCAGCAACAGCCCCGAGTCGTGGCGACTTCGTGTCCATGTGACACTTTGATAGTGTCCAATTGACACGATGTCAAATAAAAAGGTGGCCACCCCAGCGCGCGCAACTCGCGACGCGTGAGCTGGCGCTCGGGCCAGTCGCGCAACCCTTGCGGATGCCCGCTAGCTGGGCGCGAGCGGTGCGCCTAGGCGCGAGCCGCGCGGCCGACGACGACCTTGGCGGCGCGTAGCAGGCGATCGCCGGCGCGGTAGCCCGGCTCGAGCTGGTCGATGACGATGCCGTGATGTCGCGGCTCGCGGACCGCGATCACGCTGACAGCCTCGTGGACCGCGGGATCGAATGGGTGACCCTTGGCCTGGATCCGCGTCACCCCATAGCCGGCGAGCACCTTCTCGAGCTGGCGGCGGACGAGCCGCACGCCCTCGATGACGGTCTGCGCATCGTCCTGCTGCTCGGCGGCCGCGATCGTGCGATCGAGGTTGTCGAGCACCGGGATCAGCTCGCTGACGAGGCGGAACCGGGTCTCGTCCTCCACCCGCCCGGCATCACGCTCGACGCGCGCCTTGGCGGCCTCGAGCTCGCGCACGGCGGACGCCACGGAGCGCTCACGCTGTGTGTGCGGTGCGCGCTGCTCGGCGACGGCGTCATCGTCATCGTCGAGCGCGAGCTCGTCGATCTCGGGCACTTCCGGTTCTGCGGTGGCCTCGGTGACGAACGCCGGTCCCCAGGTGCTCTCCATGAATGAGACGAGCTTCAAACCGCGTGCCCGCGATGACGGAATTTCTTGCACGCGCGCCGCGTGAGACGCTCACGGCGCGAGGCGGTCGCGCGTCCACGCAAGATCGGCGGTCCGCCGGTAACGCACGCGATCGTGGAGGCGAGACGGCTGGCCCTGCCACAGCTCGATCATGTCGGGGACGACGCGGTAACCGCCCCAGTACGCGGGGCGCTCGGGCGTCGCGTCACCGACATCCCGCGCCACATTCGCCACGAGCTCCTCGATCGCCGCGCGCGTCGGCACGGGACGCGACTGCGGTGAAGCGATCGCGCCGTGCTGGCTGCCACGCGGCCGCGACGCGAAGTAGGCGTCGCTCTCCTCGGGGCTGACCTTCTCGACCGCGCCCTCGATGCGGATCTGGCGATGCAGCGGCTCCCAGAACAGCACGAGCGCGGCGTACGGATGGGTCGTTAGATCGGTGCCCTTGCGGCTCTGGTAGTTCGTGAAGAACGTGAAGCCGCGGTCGTCGAGCTCCTTGAGGAGCACGATGCGCGCCGCTGGCCGGCCTCGATCGTCGACGGTCGCCAGCGTCATCGCGTTTGGCGTCGAGAGCGGCGCGTCGACCGCGACCTGCAGCCACTTGCGGACCTCGACGAACGGATCGGGGTCGCAGTCGGCCGGATCGAGCGGCAAGCCCATGTACTGCTCGCCGAGCTGCCACAGATCCTTGGCCATCCCGTTCTCTACCACCCTTTCACCATCACATCTGTGCTCGCCGTGATCGGCATGCTCGCCATGCTGCATGCCGTCTTGCAGCTAGTGCCCCGTGCGTCGCACGACGGCTCGCGGCGCGCCAGCCCACGCGGCCGGATGACGGGCGTCTCACGATGACGTCGGCGCTGCGCGCACCTCGCGCGACGATGCGGGGTAGATTGTGGGCATGCAGCTCTTCATCATCCGCCACGCGATCGCCGAGGACGCGGTCCCGGGCCAGGAAGACGCGAGCCGCGAGCTCACGAAGGACGGCAAGCAGAAGCTGCGTCGGATCGTGAAGGGCCTGCGCCGGCTCGGCCTCGACTTCGACCGGATCCTGACGAGCCCGTGGACGCGCGCGACGCAGACCGCGGTGCTGCTGCGGCCGCTCTGCGAGGAGCCGCCGCTGGCGACCGACCTCCTGTGCTCGTCGCCGAAGGCGGAGCTGTTCGAGCTGGTCGCCGAGCTCAACGAGACCGCGGCGATCGTCGGTCACGAACCGTGGCTGGGCGAGCTGGTCGCGTGGCTCGCGTTTGGCGATACCCGGCACGGCGAGGCGCTGTCGCTCAAGAAGGGCGGCGTGGTGTGGCTCGAGGGCAGCGCGGTCCCCGGCGGGATGACGGTGCGTGCCCTGCTGCCGCCGAGCGTTTTGCGCGCGGTTCGTTAGCGCAACGGACGCATCTGCTTCGCGCGGCGAAGGTCGTTGACCACGCGGCCGACGTGCTCGTCGTGGAGCAGCAGCTTCGAGAGCGCGCCGGTCGTGATCCCGAGCCGCTGCGCCGTGGTCGCGATCTCGAGCTCACCGGCGACGAGCAGGTCGAGCAGCTCGGCGATCGATGCCCAGTACTCGCCCGTCAGCTTGGTCTTCGCGCCGAGCGGGGCGGTGCCGGCGGCGACGAAGGCGGCGAGCCGCGGTGACGGCACGAAGCCGTCGAGCACGACCGGTTCGCGAACTTGCAGCGCGATCGCGGAGCGCAGACGGCGCACCGCATGGAGCTTGTTCTCTGACTGCGAGCGCGAGTCCTCGCCGATCGCGCTGACGCCGGTCAGCTTGTGGCGCAGCCGGACCGCGCTCTCGGTCTTGTTGCGATGCTGACCGCCGGGCCCCGACGCCCGGTACCGATCGACCTCGCACTGCGCGGTCAGGGCGTCGTCGCTCGCGAGCAGGTAATGCGCACGCACTAATTTGCTTGCGTCGTCGACGGCGCGGCCTGCGCGGTCTTTGCCGCGGGCTCGCTCGGCTCGATGTGGATATCGACGCCGGCTCGCTCACCTGCCCGGCCGTACTCGATCCGCGCGATGCCCTCGCCGAGCGCGCCGATCAGCTTGCCGAGCTTGGGGTCCGCGGGCGCCCGCGCATCGTTGCACACGTGCTCGATATCCGGCAGTGCGAGGCCGGGTGCGATCGCGCCGAGCCGGGTGACCTGCCCACCGCGCATCCGCACCGCGAGCGCGAACTGCGGCTGCGTGACGCTGCGAAACCGATCCTCGAGCGGGCGCTCGAGCGGCGCACCGGTGAAGTGTGCGAACGCGTGCGAGAGCGCCGCGACCTGCGCTTCGGCGGTGTCACCCGGCATCGCGAGCTCGATCTCGCTGTACGCGTTGTCACCGATCGACTGCGTGAACCGCTCGATGCGCTCGACGCCGTGATCCTCGACCCACTTCTTCAGCTTGAACTTCGCGTCGTGGGTCCCGAACATCGGCTCGACCTTCGCCCACGGGTGCGGATCCCAGAAGTGCCAGCCGGTCGTGACCTTGCCGCCCCACACGCCGATCCACGAGCCGACGAGCTTGGGCTCGAGGTGCTCGCCGATCTGATCGAGCACCGCAGCGTCGCTCTTCGCGATGTTGCAGAGCTTGAAGTAGTCCGCCATCTTCGGCACGAAGCCGCGCGGATCGCCCCAGGCGCCCCACCAGATCCGCTTGAGGTCGCTGCCGAGCATCGCGAGGTAGCTGATGCCCTCGCCGTTCGGCATGTCCGGTGGCGTCGGGTTGTGCTCGAGCCAGCGGTCCATGTGGATGTCCATCCACTCCTCGACGATCGGCAGCTGCGAGAGGCTGATCTGGAGGTTGATGCGCACCGACAGCGCGCGCTGTAGCGCCTGCTCGAGGGAGGACATTGCCTCGACGTTATCACGTCACTCGAGGACGAGGCGCGCCGTCACGAACAGCGACCGGCTCCCGGTCGACATCGCCTCGCCACTGAGCTGCTGGGTGAAGATCGCCCCGCGCAGCCCGAGCGCGACCGAGTCCTCGATCCAGTAGGTCGTGCCGAGGTTCAGGTAGTGCTCGCGGGTGTGATGGTCCGGCTCGCGGGTGTCGACCATCGCGTACATGAAGCCGACGCCGTTCTTCTTCCAGTAGTCGAGATCGAAGCCGGTGGTGATCGTGTACGACTTGAAGAGGTCGGGCAACCGGTACTTCGAGTCGACCGGGTCGAGGATCTCGTTCTTGTTGCGGGAGACATTCGCGAACGGCGAGATCTTGCCGATCGCCGTGGGGATCTTGCCGCGCACGCCGAGCCGCAGGTTGTAGCCGCGGATCGTCTGGTCATCCATGACGGCCTGCTGGGTGTCGAGCGTGTACATCTGGACCTCGGCCTGCGCGTCGACGAATTCCGACTTGAACAGGACCGACGGCGAGCCGAAGTAGATGTGGAGGTTCTGATCCGGCAGGTTGTTCTGGCTGTTACCGACCTGCGCGGCCGCCAGATAGAACGGGCGATCGAACGGCATCAGCTTCCCGCCGATCACGAGCGTGCCGGTGATGCCGGTCGGGTTCGTCGAGTGGAACGTGCCGGCGACGGTGAAGTTGCGGCTGATGTCGTAGCTCGCGAACAGGCCGTTGCCGCGGTCGGCGCCGGCGTAGAGCAGCGGGTCGCGCGTGTAGCGATCGGAGTACAGGAGGTCGCCCATGTGTGCTGACACGTAGTCGAAGCTCGCCGGGTCATCGATGCGCCCGGCGGCGATCGAGAAGCCCGCGCGCGTGTAGCGCAGGAACTGATCGCGGATCGCGATGGCGGCCTGGCCTTCCCACACGCTCGCGCCGTAGCCGAGCGGCCCGCCGAGCGACGCCTCGAACTCGCTCGCGAACGTGATGTACTTGCCGACGCCGCCGCGGATTCCGAGCCGCGACACCGCGACCGTCGGGTTCTGCGTGCCGGTCTGGACGTCGGGCGGCTGGTTGAGGCTCTCGAGGTGCATGCCGCCGGCGATCGCACCGTACGGCTCGACCCACTTCTTGCGCGTCTCGACGGTGGCCTTGTCGGTGACCTGCATGGCCTCGGGCGAGATGTCGTCGGTGGCAGCAGTACGTACCGGCTCGGGGTCGGTGCCGGTTGCGGGTGCGAGCGGCGCCAGCGTGCGTGCGGACTCGGGAGCCATCTCGATCTCGTCGGCGAAGACCGGCGCGGCGAGCAGCAAGATCGTGGAGAAGCAGAGGGTGTTGCGCATGTCAGTCCTCGAGGGCGGCGACGATCTTGGCGAGGCCTGCGTTGCTGCGCACGGCGCCGTAGTGGTTCTTGAAGAAGCCGTTGAAGAAGTAGCCGCTGGTGTCGAAGTCGTTGAGGCCGTTGATCACGTTGTTCGCGCACGTCGCCGGGTAGAGCCGCGACGCGTGCTCGGAGACGAACTCGTCCTGCTGCGTGCCGTTGTCGAGATCCTTCATCGTGATCGTCGTGTACGAGACGGCGTTGTCGCCGCATGCCTTGCGCTTGCCGAACGCGTAGTCACCATCGGCGCACGGCGTCTCCCACCAGCCCGCGAACGCGCTCTCGCCGGTGATCGGCGGCCCGTTGAGCGGGCGATGGAACGCGGTCTGCGTGTACTGGTTCCGCTGGCCCATCTGGCAGGTCACCGTGCCGCGCATCGTCAGGTTGACGCCGCACTGCTTCGCGAAGCTGACGACGCCGTGGTTCGCGCCCGACGCGACGATCACGTCCTCGACGCGCGCGAGGATGTTGATGTCCCACTTGCCATCGGCGTTCTCGGCCCATAGCCGGCGGAGCGCGTCACGCACGGTGGTCGCGCCGAGCGAGAACCCGATCACCGAGAGCTTGCGGTCGGGGTACGCGATCGCGAGCTTCTTGAGGAGCTCCTGGAGCAGCGGCACGTTCCAGCCGTGGTCCGCATTCTTCGGCGTGTTTCCGGTGTCCGAGCCCTCGGGCGACTTCGGGTCGTCGATCAGATCGGTGCGCATGTCGATCGCGATCGTGCGAAAGCCCGCGGCGGGCAGCAGCTCAGCGAGCTGATCGCGCGCGGTCGTGTCGGCGGGGAACTGCAGCGACGCCGGATCGGGATGCACGAACTTCATCCACCCGGTCGGCGCTTCGGAGTTGCCGTGGACGAGCACGACGATCGGCTTGCTGGTGTCCTCGGTGACGCCGGCGGGGAACGCGAACTCGCGCGCCGCGCACGTGAACCCCGCGATCGACGCGGGCGCATATGACAGGCCGGTGACCGTGCAGCCGGGGTGCGGCATGCCCGAGGCATCGGCGGCAACGGTGCGGTAGCGGCCGCCCGGATACATCGCGTCGCCGGGCTGCGGCATGCGGGTCGGATCCCACTTGTTGCGGGCCGCGGTCGGCAGCGCGTCGTGGAAGTCGTAGCCGGCGGGTGCGAGCGGAGCCGCCGCCATCGCCTCCGCGCAGGCGGTCTTGTCGACACCGGGACCGTCATCGCCGCCGGTACCGTCGGGGCGTCCGGTGCCGCCGAGCGTGCAGGCCGGCACGAGGAGAAGGAGCAATGCGCGCATGGTGATGCGCGTGTGAGCAACGGACGTACCAGCGCTAACCGGCGGCCTGCAGGCGGATCGCTGTTGGATCGATCGCCCGCTGTTGGTGCGGCCCAACAGGGACGGCCGTCAGTTCACGGTGACGCGAAGCCTGTACGGGCCGCTCGCGGTCGCGTTCTCGTCGTCGACGACGATGAAGCTCGCGCCGGCTGCGGGGTTGACCGCGATCGGGTTGCCGAGGGTCGCGCGCATGTTGCCGAGGCAGATCGGCGTCGCGGTCGGCAGCGGGCAGGTGCCGAGGACGTACGCCTTGCGAGCGCCGTCGTCGATGCTGACGACGAGTTGCTTGCCGGCCGGAAGCTCGATCCGGTAGATGGCGTCGGTCCCGTTCATCACGAAGCCGCCGCAGCTCGCGGACACCTTGTAGCTCTGACCGACCGTCGTGCCACTGGCCGTGCCGCCGGTCGCCGGGAACATCCCGGGATCGGCGCAGTTGAGCGCGGCCGGCCGGGCGTCGGCATCGAGCCCTTCGCCGTCGACCGCGGCGTCGAGCGGCTGCGCGTGGCACACGCTGTCGTAGCAGTGTGGCCGATCGACGGGGCACCGCTCGTCAGTGCCGCACCGGATCTGGCCGCGGTAGTCAGCGTCGAAGAAGCACCCGCTTCCGACGAGAACGAGCACGCAGACGAGCAAGAACCGCGGCATGATGCGTCCGTGTCAGCTTACCAGGTGGATCGGAGCCGCGATGCGCCGGCCCGCCTCGGCCGCTACGAGCTGATCGGCCACCTCGCGACCGGTGGCATGGCCGAGATCCATCTCGCGCGGCTCGCCGGCGAGGGCGGCTTCGAGAAGATCGTAGTGGTCAAGCGGTTGCTGCCCGAGCTCGTCGCGGCGCCGGCCTACGTCGCGATGTTCCTCGACGAGGGCAAGCTGGTCTCGCGTCTCGATCACCCGAACATCTGCGAGGTCCACGAGCTCGGCAAGGATGGCGCCGAGTACTACCTCGCCATGCCGTTCCTCGACGGCGTCGCGGTGCACGAGCTGATCGCGCGCCCGCGCGACCCCGACCGCCTCGGCCAGCTGCGGATCGCGACCGGCGTCATCGTCCAGGCTTGTGCCGGGCTGCATCACGCGCACGAGCTCCGCGATGCAGATGGCGGGCCGGCCGCGCTCGTCCATCGCGACGTCTCGCCATCGAACCTGTTCGTGACCTCGGCGGGCCACGTCAAGGTGCTCGACTTCGGGATCGCCAAGGTGCGTGGCGCCGCCGAGACCGAGGTCGGCACGATCAAGGGCAAGCAGCAGTACATGGCGCCCGAGCAGCTGCTCGGCGAGCCACTCGACCGCCGGTGCGACGTGTTCGCGCTCGGGATCGTGCTGTTCGAGCTCGCGACCCATCAGCGGCTCTTCAAGCGCGCGAGTGACTACCTGACCGCGCGCGCCGTCCTCGAGGAGCCGGTGCCGCGCGCCGACGCGAGTGATCCGGCAGTGCCGGGCGCGCTCGCCGACGTGATCGCGAAGGCACTCGCACGCAAGCGCGAGGACCGCTACGCGACGGCCGCCGAGCTCGCCGCCGCGGTCGAGCAGGCGATGGCACCGCACGGCGGGATCGCGGGCGCATCGCTGATCGCGGCCGCGGTCACCTCGACCGACGAGCTCTCGCAGATGCGGACGCGTCAGGCGAGGGTGATCGGCGAGGCGAAGTCGCGCGCGCGGCCGTCGGATACGCAGCTCGATGCAGCAGGGACCGTTCCACTCCGCGGGACCGCGCCGCCGCTCGAGCCCGATACCGAGATCACGAAGCCAGCGCGTCGGCGGTCGATCGTGATCGCGCTCGTCCTCGGGCTCGCGGTGCTGATCACGCTCCTCGTGATCGTGCCGCGGCTCGCACCGGCACCTGTGAAGGGTGTGGTCGCGGATGCCGCCGTCGCGGTCGTCGCTGCCGATGTCCAGCCACTCGCGGTGGTCGACGGGCCCGATGCCGGCGATCGCCATGGCGGGGCCTCTGCGAGCGGCGCTCCGATCGAGCGGCCCGGTGACAGCCCCACCGACCGACCGACAGACAGACCGACCGCCGGGCCGACCGTCGACCCGACCGCCGGCCCGACCGAACGACCCACCGACGGGACGACCGACCGACCCACCGGCGTCGTGCGGCCGATCCGCCGGGGCCAGCTCAGCATCGACTCGACCCCGTACGCGACGATCTACATCGACGGCATCTCGCTCGGGGTCACGCCGATCGTCAAGCGGCCGCTCGCGGCGGGCCGCCACAAGCTCCGCGCGGTGCTGAAGGACGGGCGATCGAAGGAGCTGATGATCGACATCCCGGCGAACGCGCTCGCCAGGCCGATCCAGCTCACCTGGTAAGCTGCCCGCGTGCGCCTCGCAGTGATGCTGCTCGCGATCGCGGTGACCTCGGCGCATGCCCAGCCAGCGCCGGCGACTGGCGATGCCGTTGCCGTCGCGCGCGAGCTCGAGGCGAAGCTCGAGTACGAGCAGGCGCTGGCCGTCGTCGATGCCGAGGTCCGCGCAGGCCGCTCGAACCGCGACCGGCTCGCCGAGCTCTACCTGCTCGCCGGGCGGCTCGCCGCGGGCCTCGATCGCGCGCGCGATGCCGAGACGCACTTCGCCGCCGCGCTCGCGCTGCGCCCGCTGCTGACGCTTCCCGAGGGTACGTCGCCGAAGCTCACCGCGCCGTTCGAGACCGCGCGCGCGCGCAGCGTCCCGCTCGACGTCCGCGTGATCGCGACCTCCGATCAGATCTCGGTCCAGCCAGTCGCCGACCCACTCGGGCTCGTCACCGGCATCGGCGTTCGATTTCGCCGCCGCGGTGCGGTCGAGGCCGACAGCGTGCGCGAGCTGACCTCGCGACGCTTCGCGCGGACGCCGGAGCTCCACATCCTCGAGGTGCGCGCGCTCGATCGCCACGGCAACGAGCTGTGGTCGGGCGCCCTCGCCGCGGACCAGGTCGCACCGGCGGTCGCGCCATCGCCGCACTCGCCGGCATTCTTCGCGCGGTGGTCGACGTGGGCCGTCGTCACCGGGGTCGCGCTGTCGGCCGGGGGTATCGCTGCGTGGCGATTCGACGCCGCGCAAAACCAGTTCGATCGCGAGCGCGGCACCGCGACGTTCACCGAGCTCGAGGCCATCGAGGCACGCGGCGATCGCTGGGGGCTCGCGGCGAACATCAGCTTCGGGGTCGCCGCAGCGAGCGCGGTCGTGTCGATCATCTGCTTCGTGCGTCGCCCCGGCGAGGCTGCTGTCACCGTGACGACAGGACCGGGCGCCGGGCTCGGTGTCGCCGGGTCGTTTTGATCTACTGTGGGCAATGGCCTTTCGCTTCCATCACGCCGCTGTCGCCCTCCTGATGTCTGTTGCAGCGCTCGCTGCCTGCAAGAAGCCGGCGCCGAAGGAGACCGCGGGTAGCGGCTCGGCACCGGTTTCCGGCTCGGCGGTCGCGCCGGTCGCGGCTGTGTTCGCGAACGAGTGGAACGTCTACGCGCACAACGATCGCTGCGTCGCGAACCAGCACCACGAGTGCCCACCCGATGTCGCGTGTGACCCGCCTCCGCCGCGCGAGGTCGAGTGCCCGCCTGCCGCGGCCGAGGGCGCGAACGTGCGCGTCGTCGAGCTCGCGGACAAGACCTGCGCGACCGCACCCGCGGACTGCAAGAGCACGACGTGCGCCGGCGCGAAGACCCCCTGCCCGCTCCCCGCCGGCGAGGCGCTGCCGCCACTGGTGTGGGCCGTGACCGCGATGGCCGATGGCACCTGCACGGCGACGTGGTCGACCGCGAGTGCGGGTACCAAGTCGGCGACGATCAAGTGCCCGGCGGCCGGCGTCGCGACCATGTACATCCGGCGCGCCGATCGCACCGCGCCGTGCTCGGCCGAGCCCAAGCCGGGCGTCAAGCTCGACGTGCCGTGTCCCGTCGAGCCGAAGCAGCTCACCGTCGCGCAGCTCCGCGAGGCGTACGCGAAGGACAAGGCGTCTGTCGAAGCGCAGCGCGTGCGGATCACCGGGTTCGCGGTGTTCGCGATGGGCGGCAGCACGATCGCGAAGAAGGTCACGACCTACAGTGTCGGCGCCAGCGACACCAAGGACGACGCCAAGATCGCGATCAAGTGCTTCTCGCCGACCAAGCCGCCCGACGTGGCCGGCGGCGATCCGCTCATGATCGAGGGCACGGTCAAGGGCACGACGCCCGACGACCTCGTGCTCGTCGACTGCACCGCCGACCGCCCGTAGCTACCGCTTGCGTCGTGGTGCGCGCCGGGTTCGCGGCCGCACGATCGGAGCCGCCCACCGCGGCAGCTTCCCGGGTGCCACGAACGTGCGTTGCCCCGCCTCGAAGATCGCGAGCAGCCGATAGGGCTCGTCGATGGAGCTGTTGTCGTAGAGCTTCACGAGCGGCACGAAGCGCAGCGCGCCCTGCAAGTTCACGAGCGAGCGCTCGAAGCGGCTCGCGATGCGGTCCCGCGGAACGTCGTGGCCACCGAACGCGAGCCGCTGGTCGATCCGCAACGCCGACAGCGCCGGCTCGACCGCGATGTAGATCAGCGTCACGTCATAGCCGGCGTCGACGGCCTTCCGGAGCATCGCGAGCTTCGCGCCGACCGGATCCGAGAACACGGTCTCGGTGATGAAGCCGTGACCCCGCTCGATCAGCTGGTCGCGCATCGCGTCGAGGATCCGTGCAACCTCGACCGACGCGATGCCGGTCTTCGCTTCGATGACATCGGCGTTGAGGAACGGCAACCTGCTCGGCTTCAGGAAGACTTCGTAGAACGTCGACTGCCCCGCCCCGTTTGGACCGGTGAGGATCACGAGCTGCGATGCTGGTGGTGGGGTGCGCGGCTTCATCGCCGGCGCGCACGCCCGACCTTCACGATCGCCGGGTCGTTGCCAACCGTGCCGTGCCGCACGGGGTTGCGCTCGCGGATCAGGCGGGCAGCCTTGCGCCGACCGGCGACGGTATCGGCGGCGGCGAGCAGCGACGGGATCCTGGCGTCGTGGCTGAGCGCCTTCAGCCGCTCCACCGTCGCGCTGAGGACCGTGGCCTCGACGATCTGGCCGATCCGCGCCCAGTGCTCGACCTGCTCGGTCAGCGAGCGCTCCTGGATCTGCGCCGCCTCGCGGGCGTGGCTGGCAAGCGCCGCGGTCAACCGGATGGGTGGCCCGTACTTCATGAACCCAATTGTAGCGTTATGCTACAATGGCGCAAGGGCTCAGCGTCGACGGCGGCGCAGCACGAGCGCGAGAACGAAGACGAGGCTTGCAGCGCCGGCTCCGCCGCCCGAGGCGTCGAGGCTGCAGCCCGGAAGCGCCTGCGGATCGGTCGGCGGCTCGTCGTCGCTGCCCGGACCGGTTCCGTTGCCCGATCCGGAGCCTTCGCCCGGCACGGTGACCATCGCGCTCGCCGTCACGGTGTTGCCGGCGGCGTCGCGTGCGGTCGCGACGAGCGTGTGCATGCCGGGGCCGGCGGCGGTCGCGTCCCACGCGAACTGGTAGGGCGCCATGTCGTCGGCGCCGGCGTCGGTGCCGTCGATCGTCAGCGCGACCGAGCCCATCGCGGTCTCGTCGTTCGCGGCGACGACGATGGTGACCGCGCCGGTGACGGTGTCGCCGCTCGCCGGCGAGACGATCGCGACGGACGGCGCCGCGACGTCGGGGGTGCCGCCGCCGCCGATCGTCGGGACCACGCCGAGAAAGCGGGCCGCGCGCAGCGTCGCGCAGATCGCGCGATCTTCGAAGTACGAGCCGGCGGTGCCCGGGCAGGTGCCGAGCGGATCCGCACCGACGGCGGTCGCGTGGCCCATGCCGGTGACCATGTAAGCCTCGACGACGATCTGCGTGCCGACCTTGTACGCGGTGCGCGTGACCGTGGTGCCGATCATCTCGGTCTCGTCGGCGGTGTCGTCGGTGCCGAGCACGTTCGTCCACTGCTTCACCAGCTCGACCTCGTTCACCGGCTTGACGATGTTGTCATTGGCGCCGTGCCAGATCTGCAGGCGCGGCCGCACACCGGTGTACGTCGAACCGCTGCGCACGAGATCGCCCCACTGCGCCGCGGTCCTGGTGATGCCCGGGCTCTGGCAGCTGTACGCGCCGCTGACGCTCGTCGCGCAGCGATACGGCAGGCCCGACATGATCGCGCCGCCCGCGAACCGATCCGGCCAGGTCGCGAGCATCACCGCGGTGAACGCGCCGCCCGCCGAGAACCCGACGATGTAGACCTTCTTCGGATCGCTGCCGTGCGCCGCGATCGCGGTGTCGACCATCGAGATGATCGACTGGTTCTCGCCCTGCCCGCGCACGAGGTTCGCGGTGTCGCCGTACTCGCCGGCCCAGTTGAAGCAGCCGACCGGGTTATTGCCGGAGACCTGCTCGGGATAGACGACCGCAAACTCGTGGACGTCGGCGAGCTTGTTCCAGCCGGCTGCCTCCATCGACGCTGCGTTCTGCGAGCAGCCATGGAGCACGAGCACGAGCGGCCGGCCCACGGGCAGCGCCGCCGGCACGTACTTGTACATGGCGAGGTTGCCGGGGTTCGGGCCGAACGTGGTGACGCGGGTGAGCGCCGCGTCGGCCGAGCGACTCGCGGCCAGGCTCATGGCGACGACCGCTGCGACGACAGCGATGCGATGGGCGATCTTCATGCGCCCGCGCAGTGCACGGCATGTGCCGCGACGTGGTCGCGCGAGCACGCGATTCATTCACTCGATCCGTACGCGTGTTGGCTCGTCCCAACAGGGGCATACGCCGATCGTGGGCCTCGGCCATCGTCCGTTACCGACGCCGGCGCCGCAGCACGAGCGCGAGCGCGATCACCAGCGAGCCGAGTCCCGCGCCACCGGCGCCCGCATCGAGCGAGCAGCCTGGCAGCCCGGGCTTGGCCGCGGGCTCGTCGTCGCCGCCGCCACTGCCGCTGCCGCTACCGCTGCCGCTGCCACTGCCGCCACCGTCGGGCGTCGTCAGTCCGAAGAACGCGGCGGCCCGCACCGTCGAGCACAGCTTGACGTCGGAGAAGTACGCGCCGATCGCGCTCGGACACGCGCCGCTCGCCTCGTTGCCGATCGCGACCGCGTGGCCCATGCCGGTGACCGTGTACGCCTCGACGACGACCTTGTCGCCCGCCTTGTACTGCGCGCGCATCGCCGGCCCGATCATCTCGGTCGCATCCGCGGTGGCGTCGATGCCGTGGACGTTCGTCCACTGCTTCACGAGCTCGCCCTGGTTCGTTGGCTTGACGATACCGTCGGTCGCGCCGTGCCAGATCTGGAGGCGTGGCCGCTCGCCGGAGAAGCTCGCCGCGGCGCGCACGAGATCGCCCCACGTCGCGGGCTCCTTCGAGACACCCGGGCTCTGGCAGCTGTACGCACCGTTGACGCTCGTCGCGCAGCGATACGGGATGCCCGACATGATCGCGCCGGCGGCGAACCGCTCCGGCCATGTCGCGAGCATCACCGCCACGAACGCCGCGCCTGCCGAGAACCCGACGATGTACACGCGCTTCGGATCGCTTCCGTGCTTGCCGATCGCGCTGTCGACCATCGACAGCACTGACTGGTTCTCGCCTTTGCCACGCTCGAGGTTCGCGGGGTCACCGTACTCGCCGGCCCAGTTGAAGCAGCGCACCTGGTTGTTCGCCGTCGACTGCTCCGGGTAGATCACCGCGAACCCGTGCTCGTCGGCGAGCTTGTTCCAGCCCGCGCCCACCATCGCCGACGCCTGCTGCGTGCAGCCGTGCATCACGACGACGAGCGGCCGCCCCGCCGGCAGCGCATCGGGCACGTACTCGAACATCGCGAGCGCGCCTGGGTTGTCGCCGAAACTGGCGACCGGCTGCACGGTGGCAGCGCGAGCCACCGATGTGGCAGCCGACGCGGCGAACGCGATCGCAGCAATACAGAAGCTGATTCGCATGAGGACCTCCGCGGCGCTGACGTCCAAGTTTCATGCCGCCGCGCGATGTCCGCACCCAACAGGCACGACTCGTGCTTGTGCATCGGGCGCGTGAGTTACTATTCCTCTCCCGTGTCCGACGATGTCCCGCGTACGCGCCTGCAACCGCGCGCGGTTCGCATGGTCCACAAGCTCCGCGTCGCGGTCGAGGCCGGCGCCGATGCCGGCGCCGTGTGCGCCCCGGAAGACGGCGCGTCACTCGCGATCGGCACGAGCGAGGACAACGCCCTCGTGCTCGCCGACCCCGCGGTCAGCCGCTATCACCTCGAGCTCCGGCGCACCGCCGCCGGTGTGCAGCTCGTCGATCTCGGCAGCCGCAACGGCACCTGGGTCGGCGGCGTCCGCGTCGAGCGCGCCGTCGTGCCCGCGGGTACCCGGCTCAAGCTCGGCGACACCACGATCATCGTCGACGATGCCGGCTCGACCGTCGCCCCACCCGCGAGCGACGCCCCGCAGCTCCCCGATCTGGTCGGCGAGAGCGAAGGCATCCGCGAGGTCGCGCGCCTCATTCACCGGCTCGCCCGCGTCGACTCCTCGGTCCTGATCCAGGGCGAGACCGGCGTCGGCAAGGAGGTGATCGCGCGCGCGCTCCACGAGGCGAGTCCGCGACGCACGGGCGAGCTCGTCGTCGTCGACTGCGGCTCGATGCCGGCCACCCTGATCGCCTCGATCCTGTTCGGCCACGAGAAGGGCTCGTTCACCGGCGCCGATCAGCGGCGGGTCGGCGCCTTCGAGCGCGCGAACGGCGGCACCGTCCTGCTCGACGAGATCGGCGAGCTCCCGCTCGAGGTCCAGCCGTCGCTGCTCGGTGTCCTCGAGCGCCGCGCCTTCACCCGCGTCGGCGGCGCGAGCCCGATCTCGGTCGACGTCCGCATCCTCGCCGCGACCCATCGCGATCTGCGCGCCGAGGTCAACGCCGGCAAGTTCCGCGCGGACCTCTACTACCGGCTCGCAGTCGCGAAGATCATGATCCCGCCGCTGCGCGAGCGCGCCGAGGACATCGAGCCCCTCGCGCGTCACTTCGTGCAGAAGCTGACCGGCGTCGACGAGCTCGGCCCACTCGCCTCCGCGCTTTCCGCCCTGCGCGCGCATCCCTGGAGCGGCAACGTCCGCGAGCTGCGCAACGTCATCGAGGCCGCGATCGTGATGGGTGAGCTCGATCTCGGCGGCGATCACCCGACCCCGCTCGCGCAGACGCCCGGCTCGCTGCAGCCCTATCGCGACGCCCGCGCCGCCGCGCTCACGCGGTTCGAGGCCGACTACCTCCGCGATCTGATCGAGCGCACCGGCGGCAATGCCTCCGAGGCCGCGCGGCTCGCGCGCATGGATCGCCCTTATCTCCTGACGCTGCTGCGCAAGCACGGCCTCCGCAGCTGAGTTTGTAGAGAGCATGACTGGCGCCGAAGTGGACCGTTTTTTGGCAAGCCGCGCGCGGTTGCGCGTGCTGAAGCCATTCCTTGGCTTCGATACTGGTGACGAGCTCGAGCTCGTGAAGGGCTACTACGATCCGCACAACGCTGCGGCGATCTGGGAGCTCCGACGCGTGCGTGATGGCCAGATCGGGGAGCTGACCGACCTCGCGGACGACCACCTCCCGGTGTTACGCGAGCTCGATCGCTATCTGGGCTGAACGAGAGGCAGCGGCACTGTAGTGTTGACCGGCACGACGCCGATCACGACTGGTGACCTCGTCTGCGCAGTGACTGCCGCGATCGAAGCGCTACGCGACACGAACGAAGCCGCCGAGGTCGACAGCACGGGCCGTCCGTTCGCGTAGCGTTCTACGTGCCAGCCGATCGCCTCTGCGCCAGCTGCCACTGGGCGGCGAGGCCTAGTTCGTCAACCCAACGCTGGATGTACGCGCGATCGAGGTTCTCGCCCCTGACGCGCAGGATCCCGGCAACGTCCTCGAGCTGGCGTTCCGAGCCGCTGGCCTTGGACCATTCGAGCTTGGCGATGATCGTGTCCTCGGCCGTCGCGATGTTGACGGCGATCGCCATGATGCTGACGACCTCGCGTCGACGCATCTCCTCGAGCGAGAACGGTCGCGCCTTGCAGATCACGAGGTCGAGCTTCCAGGCCGTCAACATCTCGATCACGTTGAACATCGTCCGGCGACGCAGCGCCTCGCGCGCGACATCCGGGTCGACGTAGAAGCGATCCGGTGGCAACGCCGCAAGCAGCAACTCGAGCTGCTGCTCGGTGGGATCGATCACCAGATCGAGATCTTGCGTCGTCCTCGGCACGCCATGGAACGTGCTCGCAAACGAGCCGACCACCATGTGCGCGATCCCGAACGCGTCGAGCGCCATGACGATCGTTTGCAGCAGCGCTCCGGGCTGCTCAGCCTCCGTCACGGGTCCAGCGTGGCCGCGTGTGGCCATACCCGCTTGAACATCTCGTCCCCGAGCAACAGGCGGAAGAGCGCCAGCCGTGCCTGCTCCGCGTCGTACTCGGGGTGACGCCGGCGGATGCCTGCCATCGTGATCGCCCGCGCCTCGGCAGACATCTGCGCTGCGATCGCGCACCGCTGCGCCGGTGACATCCGACGATAGATCGCGAGCTGCTGCTCTGCAGCGTCGGGGGTCGTATCACCGATCACGAATGCAGATTAGCGCACTGCTCTGACCCACGCGAGGGTCCTTGCGCCTCGGCACAATCACGCCGTGCCTCGCGCTGACCGCGGCAGGGCGACCATCGTCGCTCAGTCACTCACGAAGCGCAGGCCACTCCGGGCGACAAGCGCGTCGTCGCATACCGCGAGCAACTCGTCGCAGATCGTCAGCGTCCTGTCCTGCGCGAGCATCGGCGCGACGATCTGCTCGATCACCTTGGGATCGGTCGCGCGGATTCGTCGCTCGCTCACGAGCGCGACGCGCCGGCGCAGCGCCCAGGCCGCGCGAATCGCGATCAGCTCCTCTTTCCACGCCGCGACCTCCGCTGCGCCGAGCGAGGGCCCCGCATAGAACCGGTCCCAGATCCGGTCGCAGATCGGCGTCACGAGGCCGAGCGCGGCCGGGAGCGTCGAGACGATGTGCTCGCCATCATCCGTGATGGCGGTGTGGCGGGTTGGCCCGTGGATATCGAGCGCCATGGCCCGACTGTAACGCTGACCTTCCACTCGAGCAGGGTCGGGGTGTACTCGACCACCTCGTGCAGCGTCGACCGGACGAAGCCGGGGATGATGAGGCCCACCCCTTCTCCTGCGGCTGCTTGCCCGTGATCGACGAGCAACACGTGCTCGTCGACATCGTCACCGAACCGACTTCCTGAAGTTCGCGACCAGGGCAATCGCATGCACGACGACGTTCCGAGGCAGTTTCCTGGCGGCCCGCCGCCATCGCTGTCCCGACCAGTGCATCGATGATGGCGGGGGGCCTTCACTCGCCGGTGTGTCGCGAGCGCACGCTCCCGAGAGAAACCATGAAAGAGATCGACGGATTCCCCATCGCGCGGTAGTAACCGTATCGGGAATCCAACGAGACGCGCCGAGGTAAGGCTCGCGATGACAAGGCCGTGGACACTGCGATCGATTCTGACGGCGGTCATGGCGTTGATGACCGTCGTGTCGTTGCTCGTCGCGATCGCGCTGGTGGTGTTGACGCGGACGGGTGAGCGAGCCGCAGATAGCATCGGAACGTCGGTCGAGGGCGTACGCCTCGCCGAAGAAGCGCAGATCGATCTCCTGATGCATTCACGGGCGCGCAACACCGTACTCGGACACGATATCGAAGGTGAGCTGCGACGTCGGCTCGGGGCGGCACGCGAGCACGTGAGCGGTCGTAAGGAGACGCAGTTGCTCGCGACGGCCGCATCGGACGTCGACGCGTATTTTTCGGCTGCACGCGATCCGGCAATCGGGCCCGATCGACTCGAGTCGCTGCACGCCGCTGCGTACGCGGCGCTCGACTCACTGGCGACGTTGAATGTCGCGCAAGCGCGCGCGAGCCAGGAGGAAGCTACGGACGGACGACGACTCGGAAACATCCTCGGCATCACCGTCGGCGTGTTGATGATCGGCGGGGTAGGTGTGGTGATCCTGTGGCTCAGGCGTCGTGCGTTTCGACCGATCTTCGTGCTCGCCGAAACGATGACGCGGTTCGGTCGAGGTGACCGTTCGGTTCGTGCTGCACTGACCGGTCCCGCCGAGCTTCGCGAGATGAGCAAGCACTTCAACGAGGTCGCGGATGCACTCGAGCAGCAACGCCAGTCGCAGATCGCGCTCCTGGGAGGCGTCGCCCACGATCTCCGGGGGCCACTCGGAGCACTCCAGCTTTCGATCGAGATGATCGGCACCGACGCGTCGGCTCCCCAGCGCCGGCTCGTCGATACCGCCAGTCGACAGATCGCTCGTCTGGAACGACTGGTGAATGACTTCCTGAATCTCGCGAAACTCGACGCGGGTGAGCTGGCTCTGGACATGATCGTCGAGGATGCACGCAAGCTCGTGAACGACGCCGTCGATCTCTTGCTCACCGCCCAATCGGCTCGCGATCGGATCGCCATCCGGCTTCCCGCCGAGGCCGTTCATGTTCGATGTGACCCGCTCCGGGTCGAGCAAGTGGTCTCGAATCTGGTCTCGAATGCGATCAAGTATTCGCCGGCACAAGCGCCCGTCGAGCTCGAGCTGTCGACGGCGAACCACGAAGCCGTCTTGCGCGTGATCGATCACGGCGTCGGCATTTCCGAGGACGATCGCCGCGTGTTGTTCCAGCCGTTCCGGCGCGTCGGCCGATCAAAGGATGCGGCGCCGGGTGTCGGACTCGGCCTGTGGGTCGCACGCAGGATCGTCGACGCACACGGCGGGAAGATCGAGGTCGCAAGTACGCCCGGCGGCGGCTCCACGTTTACGGTGCACTTGCCTTTGTTCGACGGAGCTAGCACCGACCTGGGTCCGCGTGAACGGACTCCATCCGTGACGCTGCATTGAAAAGCGACCCGCATGCATGTCGCTCGCGATCGGCGTGCTCGGCGAGCGGGGGACGAAGCAAGATATCGACGCCATCGCGCCGCAATGACGCCATGAAGCTCACCTCGACAATCACGATCGCGTTCGCGCTCGCGCTCGGTTGTCAGGCTCAACGCAAGGACAAGCCGCGAGACGAAGTTGATCCCTCGCAGTTGGTCAGCCGTGCCGAGGATCCATCGGCGGTGGCAACGACGACACCGCAGCCGCAAGCGACACCGCCAACCGTGCCGGCGGCGCGGCTTCCGTTACCGCCACTCCCCGATCCTCTTCCGGGTGTTCGCAAGGACGTGACGTCGATCGTGGGCTCGGCTTGGCGCGCCGCGATCGCAGACCTCGACGGCGATGGCGATCGCGAGATCGTGCTCGTCGACTCGAAGCAGATGCGCGTCGTCGATCCGTCGGGTCGCGAGCTCGCCACCGTAGCGGTCGCGCGCGGCATCCAGGCGCTGGTTGCGGCCGACATCGACGGTGATCGTCACGCAGAGATCATCGCGGGCTGGGGAGTCACCCGCGACCACATGGGCACGAAGGCGGCGTTCACGGTCCATCGTCTGCAGAAGGGCAGACTCTCGGAAGAGACGGTGCTCGCACCGGAGACGACGCGCCAGGACGTCGTCGCGATCGTGCCGATGCCCGATGCGGGGTCGGTGCTGCTCGCGTACTTCGATTCGAAGTACGTGGTGTCGAGCGTGGTCGCCAAGCGCAGTGCGCACGGCTGGGAGACCTCGAAGCTCGCGTCGATCAGGACGGCGACGAGCTATGCCCGCGGAGATGTCGACGGCGACGGGGCGATCGATCTCGTCATCGGTCGCGTCTACGGCGACGACAAGGGACTCGATGGGGACGCGTTCGTGCTCGCGTCCGATGGGACCCGCAAGCGCATTCCGACCACGCGTGGATTACGTTCGCTCGCCGTCGCGGACGGCGATGGCGATGGCCGTCCCGAGGTGTTCATCGGCGACGGTTGGCACCAGAACTACGGCGACAACGCGCGCGGGCTGCTGACGTGGGCGCGGCCCGCGGGCAACGCGTTCACATCCGAGTTGATCGAGAACACGGCCGGGCAATACGCGATCGAGCGCATCGTACCCGCGACGATCGATGGCAAGCCCGCGATCGTTACTGTCGGCAGCAACTACGTGCGCGTCTTCCAACGTACAGGCGGTGCCTGGCGCGGACTGACCATCGCCGGCATCGCCCGCGACGTTGCGGTTGGCGATCTCGACGGTGTTCCCGGTGACGAGATCCTGATCGTTGGCGAGAAGTCCGAGACGATCAGCCTGCGCGATGTCACCTGGTCCGATCGCTAGATCGCGCGTCTCGTCGGGCCGGTTCATGTTGACCGGACGCTTCCAACGAATCGCAGCGACCGAATCGCCGCAATCGCAGCGTACCATCGGTGTTAAAATTATTTGGGATCGGGTATCCGCGGTTTACGTCGCGGTGCGATCCTGTCCATCCTCGACGAGAAACCGACACTTCGCGGCTTGAACCTGTCCGACCCTGTCACCAGGCTGGTTCCTAGGCGGTTCCTAGGAACCAGCTGAGGGATCCCCTCGTTTCGGTCGCGTAAGCGATGGGAATTGCTCCGGATAAATCGCGGGAATTTCGGAGCAGCCTCGTGAGTTCCGGCGGCATGATGAATCGCCGCGCGATGTCGAGCTTCG
>JACCTC010000309.1 GCA_013812655.1 Deltaproteobacteria bacterium
CTCGTACGCTCGGCGCTCGCGCTCGGCGGCCTGCGCCGCGACACCGATCGAGAGCTCGCACTCACCGGCGCGACCGCGGTCCGCGATCGGCTCGCCGAGCTCGAGGCCACGCTCGCGACCGCGACCCGCAAGCAGGACGGTGGCGGCAAGGGTCAGGGCGCGTTGCCCGGTGCCGAGATCGCGCGGCTCTCGCAGGAGCACGCGCGGCTGCTCGAGCGGTGGTCGACGTGCGTGATGGCGCAAGGCGAGCTGCGCACCGCCGAGGAGCTGTGCCTCGAGGCGCTCGCGCAGGACATCGACGCGATCGATCTGATCGACGCCGCCGTGCTGCAGCGCCAGCGCTTCCGTCGTGACCTGTTCTGGCTGCTCACCGCGATGCGGCCGGTCAAGCCCGGCGCGATGCTGCTCGTCCACTCCCCTGACGCCCGCGCCGCGGTCAAGGCCGCGTGCCGTGTCGTGCTCGAGGCTGCAGCGCATCATGGCTGGCGTGGCTCGGTGCACGTCTGGAACGAGCACGCGCCGGGCTGGAAGCCATCGCTCATGCCTGGCGGGGGGTGGGGACCACCGCATGATCTGGCGTGGCTCGTCGAGTCCGGCACGCGTGTGCCGCCGGCAACGCTCGTCCGCGTCCACGGTGGCGGCGCCGATCTTCTGCTCGGGCTCGAGGCCGGTCTGCATCGCTTCCACGGGCTCGCCGGCGAGGCGTGTCACGCGTGGGTCGATCTGCTCGAGCCGCGCTGCGAGCTGACCGAGGCCGAGTGGAGCGCCCTGCCCGGCCCGCCCTCGCCCCGCACCGCGCGCGGCTCGCCGATGCGCGAGGTGTTCGTCGACAGCGATCGGACGACCGTCGACGGTGACGAGCTCGACGTGCCGTGGCGCGAGCTCGGCGACCGGCTCGCCGAGGCCGCGGTCGTCCGCCTGCTCGGCGCGCTCGCGAAGCCCGACGCGATCGACGCCCTGTGGAAGTGGGAGCACCCGCTGCCGGTGGTTGGATCTGCAGAGGCCAAGCCATGATCCACTTCACCGTCGGGATCTACGCGACGAACGCCGCGAGCGAGGAGTCCCAGTGGACGGGGCTGACACCGGTCACGTTCTTCGCGCACGCGCACGGCGAGAGCGAGGTGAAGCTTCGCGAGCGCATGATCGAGCGGCTGCGCGATCTGCTGCGCCATGCCATGCCGCACCAGCAGGAGCTGTTCCAGATGCCGCTCGGTACCGAGCTCGTGCGGCTGTCGCTCGATCTCAAGCTCGAGGACGGCCGCGTTCACGGTGCGGTTCCGCTGATCGTCGAGCCGCGGTGGACCAGCGAGCATCGCCAGCAGCTCTTCGTGTATCACCCGAGGCGCCGCCACGAATGGTTCCTCGCCGAGACCCGCGACGACATTCCAGCGATCGCGACCGCGTTCTTTCGCCATCACTGGCGCGACTTCAAGACGACGGCGATGCCGTACTACCTGTCGAACGGCAAGGATCGGCTGACGTCGGTCGCGTTCTCGTGCGAGCCGATGTCGCTACTCGACCGCCTGCCGTCGCGCAAGAAGGATGCGCGGGCGACCGCGAGCACGCCGCGTGCGGATCGCGTGCTCGCCGGGCTCGGGGTCGACGAGACCCAGCGCACCGCGAGTGCTGCGGTCGCGCTCGGCGTGCCACGCTCGCCCTATCGCGAGCGCCTGCAGTACCTGCTCGGTGGACAGCGGCCACGCTCGGTCGCCGTGATCGGTCCGCCGGGCTCGGGCAAGACGACGCTGATCCACCAGTGGATCGCGGACCGGCTCGTCGAGGATGGCTACCCGCTCCACAAGAACCTCGATCGCGTGCACAAGGTGTGGCGGCTCACCGGCAAGCGCCTGATCGCGGGGATGTCGTATCTCGGGCAGTGGGAGGAGCGCTGCCTGTCGGTACTCGAGGAGGCGCGGCGCTACCGCGGCATCCTGTGGATCGACGATCTGTACCTGTTCGGCCGGCTCGGCCAGTCGCGGCAGAGCGAGCGCAGCTTCGCGGACTTTTTCCGCGGCCCGGTGCGGCGCGGCGATCTCGCGGTTGTCGCCGAGCTGACGCCCGAGCAGTACGCGCGTCTCGAGCGTGATGCACCGAGCCTCGCCGAGGCGCTCGCGCCGGTGGTGGTGCCGGCGGCGTCCGCGGCCGAGACCTCGCAGCTCTTGCTCCACGAGGTCCGCACGCTCGAGATGCGCCTGCCGGTCGCGCTTCATCCGTTCCTGCCACGCACCGCGCTCGAGCTCGGCGCCGCGCTGTTTCCGTGGCGGGCGCGGCCGGGGGTCGCGATCGAGATCGTGCGGCGGGTCGCCGAGCACGGCGCGCAGCGCGTCGAGGCCGGTGCCAGGCGCGAGCTCGTGCCGCACGATGTCCTCGAGTACCTCGCGCGCACGACCGGGCTGTCCGCGAAGCTGATCTCGCTCGACGAGCCGCTCGACGCCGACGAGGTCGAGCACGCGTTCGCGGCGCGCGTGATCGGCCAGCCGATCGCGACCCGCGCGGCCGCCGACGTCATCCTCAAGGTCCGCGCCGGGCTCGCCGATCCGGCACGCCCGGTCAGCGTCCTGCTGTTGACGGGCCCGACCGGCACCGGCAAGACCGAGCTCGCGACCGCGATCGCCGAGTATCTCTACGGCGGTGGCGAGCGGCTGCTGCGCGTCGACATGGGCGAGCTGTCGGGGCCCGATGCAGTCTCGCGGCTGATCGGCGAGACCGATGGCCTGTTGACCGCGCGGGTTCGCGCGCAACCGTTCTGCGTCGTGCTGCTCGACGAGATCGAGAAGGCGCACCCGCGGGCGCTGCACTTGCTGCTGCAGCTGTTCGACGAGGGCAGGCTCACCGATGTCGCGGGCGACGTCGCGAGCTTCGCGAGTGCCGTCGTGATCATGACGTCGAACCTCGGCTCGCGAAACGCGTCACCGATCGGCTTCGGCGAGACCCGCGATCGGATCCTCGCCGACGTCGCGCGCGCGGTCCGCGAGTTCTTCCCCGTCGAGCTGTTCAACCGCATCGATCAGGTCGTACCGTTCGAGCCGCTGACGCCCGAGGTGGCGGCGAAGGTCGTCGACAAGGAGCTCGCGAAGCTGCTCGCGCGTCGCGGCCTGCGCGAACGCAACACGTTCGTCTACGCCGGCGCCGCGGTTCGCCGCCGTGCCGTCGCCGATGCGTTCGACACCCGCTATGGCGCGCGCACCGTGAAGCGCTGGCTCGAGGATCGTATCGGTGGTGCGCTCACCGATCTGCTGGCGACCGCGCCGCCCGCGCGGCTCCGCATCGTCCGGCTCTCCGAGGACGCCGGGCAGATCGTCGCGTCGCTCGAGCCGATGGAGGAGAAGGCGGCGATCCCAGGACCGTACGTCCTCGAGGGTGCGCTCGATCTCGCGACCGCCGCGCTCGAGCCCGCGATCGCCCAGGCCGTCGCCGCGCTCGCACGCGTGCTGGCCTCGCCGCACTTCCAAGGCGCCCGTGATCGCGCCGAGGGCGAGCTGCGCTACTACGTCGACGAGCTCGGCGGCCGGCTCACGGCGCTGCACGAGCTGTTCGGCGTGCGACTGCCGTCGATGCCGGTCCCCGCGAATGACGCAGACGACGAGCTCGAGGAAGCCGCGCATCCCGCGCACGACGAGCGGGTGGCGAGCGAACCGGCCCGCAAGCCAACGCGGCGGTTCCGCGCGCGCCCCGGTCCGGGCCGACCGTACCGGCCACCAGCGAGTCGCGACAGCCTGCTCGCCGGCGTCGCCGAGGCGCTGCTGATCGAGCGCGCGCTACCCGAGTTGCTCGATCCTCATGCCCACGCGGTCACCGTGGTGCTGTCACGTGTCGGCATCACCGCTGACGCCGGCGGCCTCGCGATCGCGACCTCGGCACTCGCCCAGCCAGGCTGGCTCGACGAGGCCGCGTCGCTCGATGCCAGCGGTGCGATCCGCCCGCTCGCGATGACCCCGGCGCCCGATCTCTCCCGCGCGCGCGACGTCGCGCTCGTGTTGCGAGGGCTGTTCGTGCGCGCGGCGCTCGCGAACGAGCACGGCACGTGGATGATCCGCGCGGCCGCGGCCGAACCGGATGTCGTGCGCGTCGAGCTGCGGCCCGGCGTCACCAAGCCCGAGGCCGTGCTACGCGCGCACGTCGCCGGTCGGCGCGAGCTCGAGCGCGTCCTCGAGGATGGTGGCGCGATCCCGCCGAACCCCGACGTGCTGCTGCCAGTCACGCGCACGCTGACCTATCGCCCGCCGATCCGCCCGGGCGAGACCTACGGAGTCGAGCTCGAGGACTTCGGTACCGGCTGGGTCGACCGCGGCACCGCCCGCGATCTGCGCGCCGCGATCCGCCGTGCGTGGCACCTCGCGTGGAGCCGTCAGGCGGCGCCGCCATGAAGCGTCCCTCGTTCCGCGTGTTCATCACCCGTCACCACGGCGGCCTGGTGTCCGCGGTGTTGCTCCGCCGGTTCCGCAACGTGTTCGATGATCCTCCGCCTGCCGCGATGGCCGAAGACGAGGAGACCGCGCTGCGCCGGCTCGCCCCGCAGGCCGCGCTGATCGTCGAGAACGACGATGACGACGACGATCTCGATCGCTACCAGTGGACCGAGGAGCTCGAGCTCCGCCGCGTCGATATCGACATTCATCCCGGGCGTCCCGATCCGCGCGGCACCGTGATCGCGAAGGCGACCGTGCCGATCAAGCTCGGGTATGCCGCCGCGAAGCTCGACGGCGCCCCGCTCTACCGCGTGATCGTACCGCGCTTCGACTGGTCGTTCGTCACCGAGGATCTCGGTGCGGTCCCCGACACGATCCGCTCGCTCGTGTTCGCCGCGCTGATCGGCGACTCGGCGACCTCGCTCTACGATCTGCGCCGCGAGGTCGACGAGCAGATCATCGCGTGGGAGCCAATCGAGGCGGCCGCCGCGAAGGACGAGGAGGACGAAGACGCCCCCGATCCGGCGCCTACGCTCGAGACGATCTCGGAGGACTGGGTCGCGCTCGCGCGTGCCGGCCGCCTGCCGCCGACGGTCGGTGTCGATCCGGTGTTCGACGAGCTGATGCCGGCACTCGACGACAAACACCTGCCGAACCTCCTGCTCGTCGGGCCGCGCGGCAGCGGCAAGAGCACGCTCGTCCGCCGGATCGCGCGCGGCCTGCTCGAGCGCAGCCGTGGCAAGTCCGGCCGCCGTCGCCGGCTGTGGGCCACGAGCGCCGACCGGATCGTCGCCGGCATGATCTACCTCGGCATGTGGCAGCAGCGCTGCCTGCTGATCGCGCACGAGCTGTCGGGTGGCAGCGACGTGCTCTACGTCGATCGGCTCGCCGACGTCCTCGCGCCATCGAGCGACGGCGCCTCGATCGCCGAGCTGCTCGCACCCGCCGTGATCGCCGGCCAGCTCTCGCTGATCGCCGAGTGCGACGAAGCCGAGCTCGTGCGCGCGCGCCAGCGGTTTCCGGCACTCGTCGATGCGATGCGTGTCGTGCGCGTCGCCGAGGCAACGCCGGCGCAGACCATCGCGCTCCTCGAGCCCTACGGGCAGCGCCAGGTGCCGCCGGTCGCGATCTCCTCGGAGGGCGCGCGTCGCCTCGTCGAGTTGCTCGCCGCGTTTCGCCGCGACACCGCGTTCCCTGGCAAGGCGCTCGCGTTCCTCGACTACCTCGCGACCCGCCCACCGCGTCCCGCGGGCCGCAGTGGCCTCGCTGTCGCCGAGGTGACCGAGACGTTCGGCACGTGGTCGGGTTTGCCCGTCGAGCTGCTCGCCCCCGAACGCGCACTCGACACCGCCGCGATCGCGAAGGCCTTGCAACTGGGCGTCATCGGCCAGGACCACGCTTGCACGATCGCGGCACGCGTGATCGCGCGGCTCAAGGCCGGCCTCGACGATCCCCAGCGTCCCGTCGGCGCGCTGCTGTTCGCCGGCCCGACCGGCGTCGGCAAGACCGAGCTCGCCAAGCAGCTGGCGCGCTACCTGTTCACCGACAGCGAGCGCCTCGTCCGCGTCGACATGAGCGAGCTCGTCACCGGCGCCGCGATCGCGCGGCTGATCACGCCGTCGCCCGGCGGCACGAGCCTCGCCGATCGGATCCGTCGCCAGCCGCTATCGGTCGTACTGTTCGACGAGATCGAGAAGGCCGATGCCGCCGCGTTCGATCTCCTGCTCGGCGTCGTCGGCGAAGGCCGGCTGACGGACTCGCTCGGTCGCCTGGTCGACTTCCGGATGTCGGTGATCGTGATGACCACCAACCTCGGCGCGGCGGATCCGAAGCCGGCGGGGTTCTCGTCCACACCTGACGACGGCGCCGATCACCTCGGCGTGATCCGCGCGTTCTTTCGCCCAGAGTTACTCGGCCGCATCGACTCGATCATCGCGTTCCGGCCGCTCGCGCCGCCCGCGCTCGAGCAGATCGTCGACCTCGAGCTCGACAAGCTTCGCAAGCGCCCCGGCTTCGTCGCCCGCAACCTCCGCCTCGAGATGACGCCGGGTGCGCGGACGCGGCTCGCGATCCTCGGCCACGATCCCAAGCTCGGCGCTCGCCCGCTGCGCCGCACGATCGAGGATCTCGTGGTCGCGCCGATCGCCGAGCGCATGGCGCGCGACCCGGCATGGCGCGAGGCGACGATCCGGATCACCGCGACACCCGACCCGGGCGATGTCATGGTGTGAGGCGCATCGCGTTCGCGGTCGCCCTCGTGAGATCCCGTACAGCGTATCAACCTATCGTAATGATTAGCGGTTGGATGCTGTCATTGGTAATGCTCACGACACGCACCAGGATGATTGCAAGCGCTGCTACACTTTGGTCGTGCCCGACCCGAAGCGTGTCCTCTGGTATCTCCGCAAGGTACCGCTGCTCGCTGACCTCGGACCCGACGCCATCGCCCGCATGGCAGAACGCGTCGAGCTCCGCGAAGCGCGGCGGCGTGACGTCGTCTACCTGCCTGGCGATCCCGGCCGCTCGCTGTTCTTCGTTCACGGCGGTCGCATCAAGGTCAGCAAGGTCACGCGCGACGGCAAGTCGCTGACGCTCGCGTATCACGGCCCGGCCGAGCTGTTCGGCGACAGCTGCCTGCTCGATGGCGGTCCGCGCACCGAGATGGCGGAAGCGGTCGAGAACGCGCTGCTCTCCGAGATCGATCGCGTGCACTTCGAAGAGCTGATCCACAGCCACCCCCAGCTCGGCCTCGCGATGACGCGCCTCATGATCGTTCGCCGCCGCGAGCTCGAGAACAAGGTCGAGGCGCTCGTGTTCCGCGACGTCTCGAGCAAGCTGGCCGAGCTCCTCGTCAAGCTCGGCAACGAGTACGGCGTTGACGACGCGCGCGGCACCCTCGTCGCCCTCAAGATCACTCATCAGGAGCTCGCGAACCTGATCGGCTCGACGCGCGAGACCGTGTCGCTGACGCTGTCGACCTTCAAGCGTAAGAAGCTGATCCAGACCGAGGGCCGCAAGGTCATCATCTCGGACGCCGAAGCCCTGCGCGCGCTGTACTAGCTGGCGCGGCGCTCGAGCATGTCGATCGCGAGCGACAGCGCGCGCTGCATCGAGATCGGGCGCGCGGTCCCACTGCCGGCGATGTCGTAGGCGGTGCCGTGATCGGGCGAGGTGCGCACGATCGGGAGGCCGAGCGTGACGTTCACGGCCTCGTCGAAGTCGACGAGCTTGACCGGAATGAGGCCCTGGTCGTGATACATGGCGACGAGCGCATCGTACTTGCCGTGCATGGCGTCGCGGAACACGGCGTCGGCGACGAGCGGACCGAACAGCTGCGCCGGTGGGAGGGCGGTCAGCGCTGGCGCGATGATCGCGGCGTCCTCGGTGCCGAGTAGGCCACCTTCGCCGGCGTGCGGGTTGAGGCCGACCACGCCGATCCGCGGCAGCGCGATCGCGAAGTCGCGCACCAGTGAGGCGGCGAGGATCTCGATCGTGCGGCGGAGCGAGGCGGTGGTCAGCGTGCGCGCGACCTCGGCGAGTGGGATGTGGATCGTGGCGAGCGCGACCTTGAGGCGCGGGCCGGCAAACAGCATGACGACGTGGTCGGCGCCCAATCGTGCGGCGAGGAGCTCGGTGTGGCCTGGGAATGCGAAGCCGGCGCGCGCAGCCCAGGTCTTCGAGATCGGCGCGGTGACGAGCGCCGCGACCTCGCCCGCGCGCGCCGCCGCGATCGCGGCCTCGAGGTAGCCAACCTGTGCGGCGCCAGTTTGCTCGTCGGGCTTGCCGGCGATGGCCGACGCGCCGGTGCCGCCGCCGACGATGAGGACGTCTGCGGGCAGCGTGACACCGATGGCGCGAGCACCCCGTTCCAGGGGTCCGTGATCCCCGTAGACGGTGATCCGGCTGCGATCTTCATCCCCGAGCGCTGCCAGCGTGGCTGCGACGATCTCCGGTCCGATACCTGCCGGGTCACCGAGCGTGATGCCGAGGCGCCCACGCCTGCCTGGGGTGACGACCGACACGGGCTCACGCTAGCATTCCTTGCCGTCGGGGCTGGTTTCGTTCATCCATGAAGCATGCCTCGCGGATTTTTGGCCATGGCTCTCGGTGCGCTCGTCGGCGCCGGATGTGCTGGGGCCGACGCGCATTCGACCGCGCAGCCACCGGCCGCGAGCGCAGCGCAGAACGAGCTCGGGATGCAGGCCGGCGAGACGATGGCGTTCGATGTCGAGCTCGCGGGGTTGCCGGTCGGCGAGGCCCAGCTCGCGGTCGGCGAGATCGGTATCGTCGACGGCCGCCGTGCGATCGTCGTCAAATCACGGGCCGAAACGGTCGGTGCGGCCGCGCTGCTTCGCAAGATCGTCGACGAGGCGACCACGGTCGTCGACGTCGAGACCGGACGCCCGATCAGCGTCGAGATGAACGCGCAGATCGGTGACAAGCACACCAACGCGACGGCGAAGTTCAGTGCCACGAACGTGGCGGTCACGTTCACGCGCGATGGCAAGGTCAACGCTTCGACGTTCAAGCTCGATCCGAAGACCCCGCTGCACGACGCGCACACCGCGATGGCGCAGCTCCGCGGGTGGAAGGCCGCACCCGGTACGGTGCGCACGGTGTACGTGATCGGCGGTCGGCGGCTGTTGCGCGTCGACGTCAAGTACATCGGCGAGGAGACGATCGGCTCGGCGCTCGGTAACCGTCGCGCGGTGATCTACGAGGGCGTGTCGTTCCGCGCGAAGCGCGATCTGACGCCCGAGTCCAACAAGCCAGGCCGCGCGTTCCGGGTGTGGCTGTCCGACGATGGAGATCGAGTTCCGCTCAAGCTCACGGCGAAGACCGAGCTCGGCGACGTCGTGATGACGCTGACCGACTACGCGCGGCCGTAGCTACTCGTCGCCCCAGCCCTCGGACATTCGCTTCGAGCGCTTGGATTCCCCCGGGACCGAGATCGTGCCGGAGGCCACCGCGCCATCGTCGGCGGTGATCGGCCGCGATTCGTTGGGCTCCTCGACGGTGACGGTCAGCGTCTGCGAGCTCGTGTCGGTGACAGTCTCGGTGACGCGCGCACCGTCGTCGGCCCGCGAGGCTGTGGCCTCGGACTGCGGCGGCTCGTCAGCATCGACCGAGATCGTCATCTCGGCGTCGGCATCGTTCGCGAACGGCGCATCGGCGTCGACGATCGCTTCGATCTCGGGCTCGTCATCCTCGGCGCGAGCCGCATCCGCCGGCGGCGGCGGGGGCGGACCGAGGTTCGGCGCGCTCGGCTGGCGATTCTTCACCGCGTGCTCGCCACCGAGATCCGCGCGCAATTCGCTACCGAGGTCGACGATATCTGGCGCCGGTTTGTCTGCAGGCTTGGCAACCGGCTTGGCAGCTGGGGCGCTCCCCGGCTTCGGTATCGGGATTGCCGGGGGGGGCATCGCGCGCGGCAGCGACGGCAGCGACGGCAGCGACCGCGGCGGCACTGGTGTCGCGACAGCCACGACGGGCTTGACCTGCGGCGATCCACGCGGCGGGGTGACGAAGTGTGGCGGTGTGACCGTCCGCGAGATCACCACGATGGGTGGGGGCACAGCGGCGTCTTCCGTCGGCTCCGCGGAGGGCATCTTCTTGACGACGAGTGGAATCGGCTCCTCCTCGTCGCCCCGACGTGCGCGGATCGGCAGTGGCGGTGCGATCGGCGGCGGTGGCTCGATCAGCTCCGAGGTCTCCGCGCGCGAGCGGCGATCGATCGCGATCTGGCCGGTGTCGCCGGTCGGCGTCGAGGACGCGCCACGGCGCGCGATCAGCTTGCCGAGCGTGTCGAGCAAGACCTCGGCGAGCTCGGCATCCTCGTCGCAGATCTCGCGGAAGTCGTCGGCGCGCAACACGAGGCCGCGGACCTCGCTCCGCGTCACGGCAAGCGAGTCACGATCGGGAGCTGCGCTGCCTGCGACCAGCGACTCGGGGTAGACGAACGAACCCGGACCGAGCTCCTGGCCATCGCGTTCGAGCTGGCCCTCGATGATGATCCACGCGACGCGATCGCCGAGCGTGTGCGCCGGAAGCCGCTCGTCGACACCGAGATCGCGGGCGAGCGCGATCCGCAGCGCGCGAAGCCGCTGCTGGGGCGACAACCGCTCCCATAGCGGACACGCTTGGATCGCGGCGTCGTCCTTGCGGCGCAGCTCGACTGGCTGCGGCGTCTCGCCGGCCTCGAGCACGCGGATCACGACGGCCGTGGCGTTGTCGCCGCCGCCGCGCTCGAGCGCGAGCTCGATCAGCTTCTGCGCGGCCCGAGCCGGGCTCGGCTGCGTCGTGAGGACCTTGCCGACCTCGGGCTCCGGCACGTACTCGCTGATGCCATCGCTGCACAGCAGGAAGCGATCGCCGTCTGCGAGCGGCACGACGAACGTCGAGACCTTGCACTCCTGACCGATCCCGAGCGCATTCGTCAGCATGCTGCGGAACCGCGCGCCCTCGCCGGACAGATCGACATCGATGCCTGCCGCGAGCAGCCGCGATAGCAGCGTGTGGTCCTCGGTGAGCTGCATCGCGATGCCATCGCGGACGATGTAAGCGCGCGAGTCGCCGGCGTGCGCGAACACGAGCTCGTTGCCGACCGTCACGGCGCCGACGAGCGTGGTGCCCATCCCGGCCTTGGCATCGTCCGACGCGGCCTCCTTGAGGATCGCGTCGTGGGCGGCGATCACGCCCCCGCGGACGGCCGCGAGCAGCTGCTTCTTGGCGTCGGGCGTCCCCTGCTCGAGCCAGTGATCGATCGCGGTCTGCACGAGCTCGCTCGTCCAGCGCTGGCGAATGGTCCGGATCGCAACGCCGCTCGCGACTTCCCCGGCGGCATGCCCACCCATCCCGTCGCAGACCACGAACAAGCCGGCATCCGCATCGAAGAAGTGCGCGTCTTCGTTGTGCTCGCGCACCTTGCCGACGTGAGTCGCGGCAGCGCCGACGATCGAAGCTCGCCCCGCCACGACTCCACTGTAACGCGTGCCTGCACCTGAAGGGGGCGGCTAGCCCCGCAACTTGTATCCGACATTGCGGACGGTCTCGATCAGCGCCCCGGTCTCGCCCAGCTTGGCCCGGACGCGCCTCACGTGAATGTCGACGGTCCGCGTGCCTCCCGCGTAGCGGTAGCCCCATGCGCGCTCGAGGAGCGCCTCGCGCGTGAACACGCGACCGCGATGCTGGCCGAGGAACCGCAGCAGCTCGAACTCCTGGTGCGTCAGCTCGATCCGCCGGCCGGCGAGGCGCACCTCGTAGCCGGCGATGTCGATCACGAGGTCGTCGATCTTGAGGATCTCGTCGGAGCCAAACGTCGCGGTCTTCCAGTCGAGCTGCCGCATCCGGCCGTAGAGCTCGGCAGGCACGATCGGCATCAGCACGAAGTCATCGAACCCGATCGAGAAGTCGAGCGACGGCAGCCGGGCGACCGCGACGGCGATCAGGATCGGCACCTCGACGAGGGGACCTTCGTCCCGCAACCGCTTGATCGTCTTCTGCGCGCGCGAGACGTCATCGCCGGCCTCGACCACGACGACATTCGGCGGCCTGGCGGCGACCTCATCGAGATCGAGGCCCCCCAGATCGAAGCGTCCGAGCGTGGCGCGGCAGCCGAGCTCCGAGAGCAGCGTGGCCACGGTCCCGGGCTCGCCAGCACGGTCCGGTTCGGCGCAGATCACGACAACTCGCACGGCTGAAAGTGATCCCCTTCCCGTCGCTCCCGGGTCAAGCCTGGCCGGCCAGTGTTCGCGTCCTGCGAGCCCCTGTCGCAGAAGGTGCACTCACGCTCCCCCTGATTTCGGGGGGTACCAGATCGGGTGATCGCAGCTATTGCCAGGCCCCTCGAACATGTAAGAATTGGAGCTGGATGGAAGAGTTCCACTGCTCCTTCTGCGGAAAGCAGCGGCGCGAGGTGCGAAAGCTCATCAGCGGTCCGCGGGTCTTTATCTGCGACCAGTGCGTGACTCTCTGCAACGACATACTGGCCAAGGAAGAGGCGTCAGAGCGTCCCAAGTACCCGCCGCCACGCGCGATCGTCGAAGAGCTCGATCGCTACGTCGTTGGTCAGAAGGACGCCAAGCGAGCCCTCTCGGTCGCGGTCTATAACCACTACAAGCGCATCGGCCTGCGCGGCAAGCAGAGCGACGTCGAGCTCCAGAAGGGCAACATCCTCCTGGTCGGGCCCACGGGCTCGGGCAAGACCCTGCTCGCCCAGACGCTCGCCAAGAAGCTCGACGTGCCGTTCGCGATCGCGGATGCCACGACCCTGACCGAGGCCGGATACGTCGGCGAGGACGTCGAGAGCGTGGTCAAGGCGCTGTTCCGGGCCGCCGGTGGCGATGTCGAGAAGACGGCCCGCGGCATCATCTGCATCGACGAGATCGACAAGATCGCGCGGAAGGGCGGCTCGCCCTCTCCGACCCGCGACGTCTCCGGCGAGGGTGTGCAGCAGGCGCTGCTCAAGATCCTCGAGGGCAAGACCGCGACGATCACCCCCGATGGCGCCCGCAACCGGCCGCAGCAGGAGCTCATCCAGATCGATACGACCGACATCCTCTTCATCTGCTGCGGCGCCTTCAACGGCCTCGAGGACATCGTCCGCCGCCGCACCGGTCAGCGTGGCCTCGGCTTCGGAGCCCAGGTCTCGACCGCCGAGGATGACAAGGACGAGCTGCGCAGGCTCGCCCGCACCGAGGACCTCATCAAGTTCGGCATGATCCCCGAGTTCATGGGGCGCCTGCCCGTGATCGTCTCGTGCGACGCGCTCGATGTCGACGCGCTCACCGAGGTCCTGTGGAAGCCGCGCAACGCGCTCGCGAAGCAGTACCACCGGCTGTTCGAGCTCGAGGGCGTGAAGCTGAACTTCCGCCCCGACGCGCTCACCGCGATCGCCGAGGAGGCTGCCCGCCGTAACTCCGGCGCCCGCGGCCTCCGCGCGATCCTCGAAGAAGTGATGCTCGACGTCATGTACGAGATCCCCTCGCTGACCGGGGTCAAGGAATGCGTCGTCACGCGCGATGTCGTCGAGAACCGGGCGCGCCCGGAGCTCGTGCTCGAGAGCAAAGCCGCCAGCTAGCTCGGGTATGCTGGGCGCGTGCCCGAGCTGCGCAACGTCATCGTCTTCACGATCGGCGCCGTGCGCTATGCGCTCGAGTTGCGCTGGGTGCGTGAAGTCGTCACGCTCGGCTTCGTGACCGGCGTCCCGACGGCGCCCGCGGCGTTCAGCGGCGTCTGCAACCTCCACGGCTCGATCCTGCCGGTGCTCGATGTCGGTGTGCTGCTCGGTGGCGCGGCCGGTCCGGCGGCGCGACAGGGCGATGGCGCCCTCGTGCTCGAGCTCGAGGGCGCGGTCTGCGCATTACGCGTCGACCAGGTCGATCACGTCGCGTCGCTCCAGGAGTCCGGCGGGAACGTGGTCGACTCGACGGGCCGCTCGTTGATGCTGCTCGATCCGGCCAAGCTGCTGCGACGCGCGTCCGAGCTCGTCACGATGGCGGCCGCCGGGCAGACCGGCGACGCCGAGCCGGCACCCGAGACGGCGTCATGAGCGACGGCGAGCTCGACTTCGACGACGACGAGCTCGCGATGCTCCGCGATCTGTTCCGTGCCGAGGCCCAGGAGGCGCTCGAGCAGGTCACGACACGCGTGCTCGCGGGCGGCTCCGCGAAGCCGTCCGCCGAGGCGCTGACCGAGATGATGCGGGTCACCCACACGCTGAAGGGCGCCGCCGGCACGGTCGGCGTGCCCGCGATGGTCGATCTGTCGCATCGCCTCGAGAGTGCGCTCGCGGGTTTCGGACGCGACACCGTGCCGTGGACGCCGGCAACGGCCGACCTGATCGTCGAGATCGCCGACGGCATGCGCAGCTATCTCGATCACTTCGGCGTGCCCGGCGCCGACGCGCTGGTCGAGAAGATCCGCGACCAGATCGACGGCATCGTGCGGCCGTTCCGGCGCGCGGAATCCATCCCACCGCCGTTCGTCGAGCCGCCTCCCGAGCCAGTGCTCGAGCCGACCGCCGACGGTGCGCCAGCGCCCGAGCCGAAGTCGTACTTGCGTGTCGAGCCCGAGCGGATCGATGACCTGATGTCGAGCGCCGGCGAGCTGCTGTTCGATCGCACCCGCATCGAGCGGCGCGTCCAGCTCCTGCGCACGCTATCGCGCGACCTCGCGCGGACCCGCCAGACGTTCCACGACGCGCTCGGCGCCCCGCAGGCCAGCGCCCTGCCCGGCCGCGCGACGCTGGTGGCGGCCGAGGGTGAGCTCGCCGGCCAGGCCGCGCTGCTCAGCCAGACGACAGCGGCGCTGCTCGACGAGATCGAGGCGCTG
>JACCTC010000312.1 GCA_013812655.1 Deltaproteobacteria bacterium
ATCACCACCACCACCGCCGCCGCCGGGACGCCGTTCTTCGGCGATGTCGACGCGGAGGGCGCGGCCGGAGAGCTCCTTGCCATTGAGATCGGTGATCGCCTTCTGGGCGCCATCGGGGCTCGTCATCTCGACGAAGCAGAAGCCGCGCGACTGACCGCTGGTGCGATCGATCATCAGGTGGACCGACGCGACCTCGCCGGAGGTGGCGAAGTGCTGGGTGATCAGGTCCTCGGTGGCGTGATAGGGCAGGTTGCCCACGTACAGACGGTTCGACATCGATCTCTCTCGGAATGGCTCCGCGCTCCACAACTACCATCGTCCCTGGAGCCAACCGGGGCGCAGTCTCGCGGCCGCACCGCGACCGGATCGCCCCCACCTGAGGACCGTCAGCGACGGGTCAGAAACGAACGTGCGAGAGCTGTATCACGTCGATTCCGGGAAGGCTAGCGCCGGTTTCCCCAACAATGTCGCGCATCAGAGGTCGAGATCGAACGCGACGCGCGCACCGATCTTGAGCGCCGTGATGTCGTCGCCATCGAGGAACGTGCGCTCCCAGGAAACGCCCAGCGCGACCCCTGGAAACAGAAACCGGGTGCGCAGCGTACGACCGCCGACCGCGAATCCAACATGGATCCCATGGTCGAGGTCGCCCCAGTCGGCCTCGGTCGAGTGGCCGAGCCAGCCCGCCTCGACCTCGAGGTAGGCATTCGTCAGCGTGCGCCGGTAGACCACGGGCGTCACGAAGTCGGCACCGATCACGATCGACGTCCGCTCGCCCATCGCGTCCTTCGGGAACGCCGCGCTGCCGCCGAACTCGGCGCCGACATAGAGACCGTCGCCGTTCGCGAACGTACGGCCGAGCAGCAGGCGCCCGGCGCCGCCGGCACTGATATCGGTACGGTCGCCGCGCGTAACCACGATGCCCTTGCCGCCGCCGCCGAACGACAGCTGCCAGCGCCGCTCCGAGATCTGGCGCCCGCGAAACGGCACCTCGGGCTCGAGCCAGAACGGGCACTCGGGCGACGCCTCCTCGGCACGCGCGAGCAGCTTCGACACCCGCGTGAGCACGAGCAGGTCCGACACCTTGTCGAGATCCTTGCCGCGCGCCTGCCACGCGGCCTCGACCGGCGCACCGCGCCGCCGCAGCTCGCCCTCGATCCACGCGCGCAGCTCGCGACGCGCGAGCGGCTCGACGCGGCACACCGAGTCGAGCGTGCCCTCGAGGATCCCCTCGATCTCGATCCGATCGACGCCCCAGCCGGTGGCTGCCGCCACCGTGACCTGACGCTCGAGATCGCGAAACAGCGCGCGCGCCGAGCGATCCGCGGGAGCCGGTCGGTGCGCGCAACCGGCGAGCACGATCAGGAGAGCGATCGCGGTGCGGCGGAACATCACGGCGGAGCGTAGCCCAATCGTCAGCGGAACAGCCGCCCGTACGACCTCGGGTCGTATCTCCGAGACAACCCTTAGCGCTTGTTCGAGCGCGCGTATTCGATCAGCTCGTCGATCTTGTCGAGACCGTACTGTCGACACGTCGCTCGAATCTCCTCGTCGTCAGCGTCGGGGTTCTGACGGAGGAGCTCGACGACGTCGGCGATGTCTTTCGGTCTACCCGCGTCGAGCTTGAGGGCGATGAGGTCCACGAGGCGTGGATATCGCAACGCGGGTCGCTCTGCCAACGAGATCGCGTTCTTGATGGCCTGCGCTGCAGGGTTGTGTCGGGGGCGCATGGGATTGGAGAAGTTGACGACCTCGACCGGCTCGAGAGGATCGCCATCCTCGTCGACCCGCTCCCAGATGATGAGCTTGCCCCCGAGATCGTCTTGGTCGTCCGGCAAGTTGAGCTTCGCCGATAGCCCACACTCCTCGACCGAACGTCGAAGTTGAAACAGCTCATCCAGATCGACCCGCGTGCCCAGATCAAAGTCCAAGGAACCGCGGACGTAGTTGTGAATGGCCATCGCATAAGCGCCGATGACGATCGTGTCGATATTCAGGTCGCGCGCGAGCTGTGCGACGCGTTCACCGAGGTCGACGACTGATGTCTCGTCCGTCATGGTTTGCGAGCCGTTGCATCAAACGGCCACTGCGCCCGAGCTTTGTCACCAGATACATCCGGGCCAGGGACGACTTGGGGGTCTTGCGCACCTCGACCGGGTTGCTCGCGCTCTTTCCACGCCGCGCAATTTCGATCGGGTTCACGCTGCCAGCGTGGGCGTTACGACGAAAGCCGTCAAGTAGATGTGCGTGACCGAGGTCGCCAAGCGTCAGCGAAATAGCCGCGCGGCGGCCTGCTTCGCGCGCTCGCGGACCTTCGGGACCTCGAGCGTCATCAGCTTTTTGTCGTGGACGACGATGTTGCCATCGACGGCGACGTGCTTGACGTCGCACGCCTGGGTCGCGTACGCGATCGCCGACCACGGGCTGCCGGTCGGCACGGTGTGCAGCGCGGTGGTGTCGACGGCGATCACGTCGGCGCGCTTGCCGATCTCGAGCGAGCCGATCTGGTTCGCGAGGCCGAGCGCGGCGGCACCGCCGAGCGTGGCCATCCGCACGACCTCGGGTGCGGGCAGCGCACGCGGCCCCGCGCGGTGTTTGTGGAGGAGCGCCGCGAGCCGCAGCTCCATGAAGCCGTCGAGGTTGTTGTTGCACGGCGCGCCGTCGGCTCCGAGCGCGACCGCGACGCCGGCCGCGATCAGCTCGGGGACCTGCGCGATGCCCGACGCGAGCTTGAGGTTCGACGACGGGCAGTGACACACGTGCGCGCCGCGCGCCGCGAGCAGCGACCGCTCCTGACTCGACAGGTGGATGCAGTGCGCGATGCAGATGTGATCGCCGAGCAGGCCGAGCTCGTCGAGCACGACGATGTTGTCCTTGCCGAACCGCGCGCGGACGAGCGCGACCTCGCCCTCGTTCTCGCTCGCGTGGGTGTGGATGCGGACGCCGCGGGCCTTCGCCTGGACGCCGACCTCGCGCAGCAGCTCGTCGGTGCACGACAGCACGAAGCGCGGCGCGTACGCGTAGCGCAGCCGGCCGTTCGTGCGCCCGTGCCAGCGCTTGATCAGCGCCTCGGACTCGTCGAGCGACGCCGATGTCGACTCGCGCAGCCCCGGCGGGATCTGCGGATCGTCGGCATCCATCATCGCCTTGCCGATCGTCGCGCGGATGCCGGACATCTGCGCCGCCGCGAAGATCGCGTCGGTGTGATGCACGGTGCCCATGTCGAGGATCGCGGTGGTGCCGCCGAGCAAGAGCTCCGCGCACGCGAGCTCGGCGCTCGTACCGGCCGCTTCCTCGTCGAGCGCGGCCTCGTAGGGCCAGATCACCTTGCGCAGCCAGTCGAGCAGCTCGAGATCGTCGGCGCGCCCGCGCGCGAGCGTCTGGCAGGTGTGGACGTGCGCCTGCACGAGCCCCGGCATGATCACGGTGCCGGCACAGTCGACGATCTGGTAGTCGCGGCTCTGCGGCGTGTACGACCCGCCGACGTGCGTGATCACGCCATCCACGAACGCGACGTCACCGGGGATCACGCGGTGCGCGGGATCGATCGTGAGGATCGTGCCGCCGCGAAAAACGACCTCGCTCATAAGAAGACTACGGCAGCTCGCGGCCGGAGAAGCCAGCAGGGAGCAGCTCGGCGAGCGTCCACGAGCGATGCTCGCCGGCGGGGTTGATCGAGGTGACCGTCACGGCCGCAGGATCGCTCGCGAACTCGAACAGGACCTGCCGGCACGCGCCGCACGGCGACGATGGCGGCGACGCGTTCGTGGACACGACGACCTCCTCGAGCTCGCGTGCGCCGACGGCCGCCGCCGCGAACATCGCGGTCCGCTCGGCGCACATCGCGAGCCCGTACGACGCGTTCTCGACGTTCGCGCCCTCGAAGATCTTGCCGCTCACGCGGAGCGCCGCGCCCACCGTGAACTTCGAGTACGGCGCATACGCGCGCTGCTGTGCGGCGATGGCAAGGCGGTGAAGATCGGTAGTCATGAAGGTTAGCTACTGGCTGACATTACGACAGGCTCGGATCCTTCGACGCGATACGCCACTACTTAGAGTCGGCACGCTGCGGGATATGCGTCGCCGTACCGCACACTGCCGTCAGCGATTGTCACGGTCATGCAACCCACGGCCGTGGCGCCGTTCAAAGCGTCCATTGGAAACAGTTTCTCGATGGGCTGGCCTGTAGTCCATGCCCCGCAAGGCTGACAGCGTTGATGAGTTGCGGCGTGAATGAACCCATCTATGTTGTGATCAGGACCGTGGCTCTTTCGAAGACGAAGAAGTGACACAAGCCCTTGGCCGCTCACATCTTTGGGCACCCCGTGGACGTCCTTGACCATCGGAACTAGCGCAGGCACACATTCGCAAGTGGGCCGCACGGATGGCGACTTCTCACAACCCAGTGTGAACAACACCATCACCGACAGGTCACGCGCGGGTCTCACGACGCCCCGAGCTCCTTCTTCGCGACGAGCGCGCCGAGGATCGCGTCGAGCAGCGACTCGAAGGTCTTGCGGACGCGCGAGGCGGTCTCGGTGACCTCGTCGTGCGAGAGCTCCTGGCCGGTGATGCCGGCGGCCTGGTTGGTGATGCACGAGATGCCGATCACGCGGGCGCCCATGTGGCGCGCGACGCAGACCTCGGGGACGGTCGACATGCCCGTCGCGTCGGCGCCGAGGCCCTGCAGCATCTTGACCTCCGCGGGGGTCTCGTAGGTCGGGCCGGGCATCGCGACGTAGACGCCTTCCTCGAGCGAGACGCCGGCGCCCGAGGCGGCGTGCTTGGCGAGCGTGCGGAGCTCGGGCGAGTACGCCTTCGTCATGTCGGGGAACCGTGGGCCGAGCCGCTCGTCGTTGGGGCCGCGCAACGCGTGATCGCGGAGCAGATCGATGTGATCGCGGATCAGCATCAGCGTGCCGGGCGCCCACAATGGATTCAGGCCGCCGGCGGCGTTCGTGACGATGATGACCTTCGCGCCGAGCGCGACGAGCACGCGCGCGGGGAACGCGGCGGTCGCGGCGCTGTGGCCCTCGTACATGTGGACGCGGCCCTGCATCGCGACGCAGCACGCGCCGCCGCGCTCGCCGAGCACGAGCCGGCCCTTGTGGCCGACGACGTGGGACTGCGGGAAGTGCGGGATGTCGCCGTAGTCGATCGCGACGGACTTGGCGAACCCGTCCGCGAACCCGCCGAGGCCCGAGCCGAGGATCAGGCCGACGTGCGGCACGAAGTCCGTGCGCTCGCGAACGGCCTGCGCCGCGGCGTGCACGCGATCGTAAAGTGTCGGCGGGAGGTTCTCGGCGTGGTTCATCGGATCACTTCGAGGATGCGGGTCGAGCGGGGCGGGGTGGCCGGGCGATCCGCCGGCTCGATCACGAAGGCGTTCTCGATCATCGCACGCGCCTCGGCGACGCGGCCAGATTCACCAAGGTTGTGATGCAGCATGATCTGCGGGGCCGCGCCGGGCTCGATCACCTCGCCGAGGTAGGCGTCGACGACGAGGCCGGCGGCGGGATCGATCGCGTCCTCCTTGGTGCGGCGGCCGGCGCCGAGGATCAGCGCGGCGATACCGAGCGCCTCGGCGTCGATCGCGACGACGCGGCCCGGCTTGAGCGTCAGCTCGTCGCGCGATTTCGGTTTCGGCAGCACGCTGCCCGGCGAGTCGCACACCCGCGGGTCGCCGCCCTGCGCCTCGACGAGCTTGCGGAACACCTCGAGCGCCGAGCCATCGCCTAGCACCTTCTCGATCCGCGCGCGGCCCTCGGCCGGGTCCTTGGCGACGCCGCCGAGCACGAGCATCTCGGCGCCGAGCACGTGGGTGAGCTCGCGGGTATCGGCGGGGCCGCCGCCGCGCAGCACCTCGATCGACTCGCGGATCTCCAGGGCGTTGCCGATCGTGCGGCCGATCGGCGCGTCCATGTCGGTCAGCACGCAGGTCACGCGCTTGCCGGCACGCTGGCCGATGGCGCGCATCAGGTCGCACAGCTTGCGCGCGTTCTCGATCGTCTTCATGAACGCGCCGCGGCCGACCTTGCAGTCGATGACGAGGCCGTCGATGCCCTCGGCGAGCTTCTTCGACATGATCGACGACGCGATCAGCGGCAGCGACTCGACGGTCGCGGTGACATCGCGCAGCGCGTAGAGCGTCTTGTCGGCCGGTGCGATCCGCGAGGTCTGGCCGATCAGGCACACGCCGAGCGTGTCCACGAGCTCGGTGAACTTCTCGACGGAGAGGTCGACGCGGAAGCCGGGAATCGACTCGAGCTTGTCGAGCGTGCCGCCGGTGTGGCCGAGCCCGCGCCCCGACACCATCGGCACCGCGACACCGCACGCCGCCACCGCGGGGGCGAGCGGGATCGAGATCTTGTCGCCGACGCCGCCGGTCGAGTGCTTGTCGATCTTGGCGCGCGCGATCCGCGACAGATCGAGCACGTCCCCCGAGCGCGTCATCGCGTCGGCCCAGGTGGCGAGCTCGCCATCGTCGAGGCCGCGGAAGAAGATCGCCATCAGCATCGCGGCGGTCTGGTAGTCGGCGACCGAGCCGTCGGTGACTCCCGCGATGAACGCGCGGATCTCCGCCTCGTCGAGGACGCCGCCGTCGCGCTTCTTGCGGATCAGTTGGACCGGGAGCACCGATCTATTGTCGTGGAGGCCCGAGACCCTTGGGAATGCCGGCGCGCCTGAATCGCTCCCGACGCAGTGCGTAGGAGATCCGGACCGGTCTCACGTGGGACCGCTATTTCAGGATGCGCGTGCGCCAGTATCCGGGCTGCTTGCTCGTGTGTGCGATCGCGAGCACCACGAGTTGATCCGTAAAGACGCCGTAGACCACGAGATACGGATGCCCCTTCACCTTGGCCCGGCGGATCTCGAAAGGTCCCGGGACCAGCCGCCATCGTGGTGCCGATCGGGGCAGCACCTGGATCCGGCGAACGATACGCGCGACCACCTGTTCGAGGTCCTGACCACGACTCGCCCGGTCCTCGTCGTCGTATGCGACCGCGCCGCGAAGCTCGTCGCGCGCCTCCGGGTGATATCGCGCGCGCTTCACCGTCGCGAGCTGCGCAGCTCGGCGTGCACTTCGTCGGCGTCGATCAGCTCCACACGATCGGCGGCCACGTCCGCCATGCGGCGTTCGATCTCCGCTGACCACGCGCGTTCCCATTCCGGATCGACCGATTCGTCGACGAGGCTCTCGTAGAGCTCGTCCGCCAGCTCCTGACGCTCCTCGGGCGAGAGCGTCAACAGCTCGGTGCGCAGCTCGGGACGGATCGACATCGAGACCAGTTTAGCGCACGCCGTGACCGGCGACGCGCAGGGATTTTCACGGTTTCCGCGAGGTCCGGGTTTGAGACCCTTGGGATTGTCGGCGCGCCCGAATCGCGCCCGATAATGGCGCGCGGGGTTTGGGGTGGGAGCACCCGCAAATCACGCGTACGATCCGAGCATGATCCGACGCATCGTCTGCGCCGTGCTGATCACCGCCGGCGCGACCGGCTGCCTGCTCGACCGTCATCGCAAGGACCGTCCCGCCCGCTTCGTCGTCGGCACCCACGCGCGCGGCCTCGCGACCGGCACCGCGACCGCGGCACCCGCGAGCGACGTCGCGGCGCGCACGACGACCGAGCCGGCCTCCGCCAGCCACGGCGCGAAGACGCTGACCGGGCAGTTCACGATGGTGACGCAGCACCTGCTCTACGGCGGCGTCGAGGTCGAGGCAGGCGTCCTCGAGGAGCGCGGCTCGAACTTCGGCGGTGCCTACGGCGTCGTCGGCGCCGAGCAGGTCTCGCGGGCAGGCGCGATCGGCGTCGAGCTGGTAGGCGGCTGGCGCGGCCTGCGCGAGCGACTCGGGGCGACCGACGTCAACACGTACGTCGCCGAGCCTCGGGTCCGCGCGCAGCTCCGGCTCGGGCCACAGCTCATGCTCGGAGCGGTCGCGGGTGCCACCGTCGGCGAGCGCGGATCGTGGATGGCCGGGCTGACGCTCGGCTTCCACTCGCACGCGTTCGGGCGTTGATCTGATCAGGCCATCGCGACGAGGAGCTGCGAGCCGTCGTAGAAGCCCTGGCCGTCGGACTGGGTGAGCCCCGTCGAGATCGAGGGCAGCACGGTCCACAGCGGGCCGAGCTGCTGCCAGGTCACCGCCGGATCGCGCTCGCCGTCGAGGATGTGCAGCGTCACGATCGAGCGCGTGCCGCGCAGCCGGCCGATCACCTGCTGCGCCGCCGGGTTGCCGAGGCGCTCGAGCTGGCCGACGTGCGCGGCGAGATCCTCGTCGAACAGATCGCTCGGCGCGGCGCTGATCTCGAGCTCGCCGAGGAGATCCGGGCCCCGCGTGAGCTCGCCGCCGTCGATCTTGAACGTCGGGTCGACGCTCTTGAGCCCGGCCGCGATCGCCTTGAGCGAGACGATCGCGTCGGCGAAGTACCTCACGTGATAACCCACGGCTAGCTCCCCCGGGACATGCAGTCAGCGCTGAGCACGGGCCTATTGTCGCGGATGACCGGGATCGGGGAAACCCTCCGCCGCGATCAAACGCTCCCCAAATGCATCGCGTAACCGCCCGCGATCGCCCGGCATCACGCGATCGCCGCTGATCGCGAGCGTGCGGAGCCCGGCGAGCGCCGCGGCACCGGCGATCAGGGCGTCGACCGCCTCGGGGGCAAGCTCGGTCTCACCGAGATCGAGGTGGTCGAGCGCGTGCACCAGCGGCGAGCGGACGAGGCGCGGGCACAGCTCGGTGGGAAGCGGCGGGCCGGCGAGCCGCAGCGTCCGCAGGCGGGGCAGCTCGGTGCGCGCGAGGATCTGGACGAGCGCGCGGAGCTCGGCATCGGGATCGCGCCATGGATCGCCATCGTCACCGAACCCGAGCTCGAGCTCCGCGAGCTGCGGCATGTCCGCGAACCGCAGGCCGGCGAGCGTGCCCGACGAAGGATGTACCGGAATGAAGCGCAGGCGCAGCGCGAGCCGGACGAGCCGGGGCAGCGCGGCGCGGTCTAGCATCACCGGCGAGCCCTCGATCACGAGCTCCTCGAGCCACCGGTACGTCGGCAGCAGATCGCGCGCGTCGATCGCCTCGTGACCGAGGCCGCGATCCACGATCACGAGGCGCCGGATCGGCGGTGGCCGTGCCGCGAACCCACGCGCGCTCTCGCTGCTCGGGTGCGGGCGCTCGCCGCGGCAGAGGATCTCGAACGCCTCCTCGGACGTCGTGGTCTCGATCGCGAGGTCGCGCAGGAACCGCCCTGACGGATGGTGCAGCAGCTCCCACAGCATGCCCTCGCACTCGTCGCCGGAGAGCCGCGCGGCGCGGATGAACCCGACGTCCCAGTCGAGGGCGGCGTGCTCGACGTGAAACGGCAGGAGCGAGCTGGCGTGATCGCGGAGCAGCGTGGCTTCGCGCTTCGCGAGCGCCGGGTCATCGGGCCGGTGCGCGCGCGCCCGCTGGATCAGGATCAGCTCGCCGCGCGGGTGCGCCTGCTCGACGAGCCAGTCGGCGTAGACCAGCGCGACCTCGACGTCGCCCGGGTTCGCCTGCAGCGCCGCCTCGAGCGCGTCATCGATCGGCTCGTCGAGGCCGTCGAGTGCGGTGTCGGCGCACGTCCAGCCGTCGCGCTGGTAGCCGGCGACGAGCTTGCGGTAGTGGCCGCGCACGCCGTACGCAGAGCCGGTGAACACCTCGAGCGCCGGCGCGTCCGCCTCGTCCTCGCCGAGGAAGCCGTACCGCATCATCAGGCGCGGCCACGGACCGGGCGGGTGCTGCGGCGCGAGCCACAGATCCACGAACCGATCGTCGCGCTCGAACCGCGCCAGCTAGTAACCCTTGGACTTGCCGTCGGTCTGGCCCGTCACGATCGCGACCGACGCCGAGGCACCGAGCCGGTTCGCACCCGCCGCCGCCATCCTGATCGCGTCCTCGGCCGTGCGCACGCCACCCGACGCCTTGACGCCCAGCTCGCTGCCGACGATCCGCCGCATCATCTCGATGTCCTCGACGGTCGCGCCGCCCTTGCCAAACCCGGTCGACGTCTTGACGAACGCGGCGCCGGCGAGCTTGCTGAGCGAGCACGCGATGATCTTCTGCTCGGTATCGAGCGCCGAGGTCTCGAGGATCACCTTGACGCCCGCCGGATCCGACATCTTGACGACGCGGCAGATGTCCTCGAACACGGTCTCGTAGTCGCGCGACTTGAGCGCGCCGATGTTGATCACCATGTCGATCTCGCGCGCGCCCTGGCGGACCGCCTCGCGCGCCTCGTAGGCCTTCGCGGTCGGTGCCATCGCGCCGAGCGGGAACCCGACGACCGCACACACCATCACGTCCGTGCCCGACAGCAGCGCCTTGCAGAGCGGCACCCACGTCGTGTTCACGCACACCGACGCGAAGCGATGCTGCTTCGCCTCCTCGCACAGCTTGACGACCTCGTCGCGCGTCGCCTCGGGCTTGAGCAGCGTGTGATCGATGAGCTTCGCGATGTCGGCGGGTACCGAGCCAACGCCGAGCGCCGCGCCCACGCGCATCGCGCCTGCACCCTCGGCGGCACGCACCGACCACGGCCGCCGCACGACACACGCGCCGCACTCGCCGCAGTCCTCGCCGGGCGCCGAATCGTCGACGCAGTCGCCGCGGTCGCGTGGCAGGAGCGCGAGCTTCGCGGCCGGTTGCGCGTTCAGGCGCTCCTGGACGCGCTGCGTGATGATCTCGACGAGCCGATCGACGTCGCTCATGGCCGCGCCACTATAGCTCACAGGTCTTTCACCATCCGGAAGGTGACGTCCTTTTGGCGGGCGTCGGGGCGCGTCAGCGTCTTGCCGTGGGCACGCACGGTCTTGCGCTTCTCGTCGGGCGAGTCGACCCACTCGAGGACGCCGTCGCGGACGATGAAGTTCGGCGTGACCGCGGCGCGGTCCCACTCGTCGCTCGTCAACAGCCGGCCGCCGCGCGTGCGCACGTACGACTTCGCCTCGGTGTACGAGACGTTGACGACCGCATCCTCGGGCTTGCCGGGCTGCTCGTGCTTCGCGAACATCTCGCGATACGTCGCGAAGGTCAGCGGCTTGGCAGCTGCGAAGAACCATGGTGTGCCGTCCGCCTTGCGGACGAGCAGCATCCCGCTCGGCACGCTGGCCGGCGTGGCATCGACGGTGGCGACCGCGGCATCGCCAGGCGCGGCGGCGCTACCGGCCTGGCCCGTGGCCGGTTTCGTGCCGGTGTCGCGGCGCAGATAGACGACGAGGCCGGCCGCGAACAGCGCGAGGCAGACCAGGGTGACCGCGATCAGCCAACCGGGAACGCCACGGCGCGCCGGGATATCCAGATCGCCCTCGCTGACCGTCGCCGAGTCATCGAGGGAGCCGGGACGCATGGGGCGGCCCTGGCGAAACCCGGGCAGCTCGATCGGCCGCGAGCGCTCGCGCGAGGCGAGGAGCTGGGGAACCGCGTCGGGATCGAGCCGCGCCAGGATCTGCGTGATGCGCGCGATCAGGTCGTCGTAGCCCGGTCGCTCGGAGGCCTTCTTCGACATCATCAGCCGCGCGAGCTCGGCGAGCTCCTTGTTGACGGATGGGTTGGTGACGGACGCGTCGGGGGCCGGGTTGCGGAGGTGCCGCGCGACGACCTTGAGGTACTTGTCCTCGGCGGGCTTGCCGGTGCGAAATGGCGGGACGCCGGTCAGCAGGAAGTAGAGCGTGCCGCCGAGCGCATAGATATCGACCCGCTCGTCGATCGCCTCGCCGCGGGCCTGCTCGGGCGCGATGTAATCAGGGGTGCCGACGACGACACCCATCGCGGTCAGCGCGGGCTCGGCGCCCGGATCGACCGGCTTCGCGAGCCCGAAGTCGGTGACCTTGACCTTGCCGTCGGCGAGCCGCACCAGGTTCGACGGCTTGACGTCGCGATGGATCAACCCGGCCTTCGCGGCGGCGGCGAGTCCATGCGCGGAGTCGAGCACGACGTGTGCGGCGGTCAGCGAGTCGAGCGGGCCGGTCTTCTCGACGGACGAGCCGAGATCCTGGCCGTCGAGCAGCTCCATCGCGATGTACGGCCGCTCGTCGTAGGTGCCGGTCGCGAACACCTGGACGACGTTGGGGTGGCTGATCGCCGCGACCGCGCGGCCCTCGCGGATGAACCGCGCGCGCAGCTCGGGGCTATCGCGATGTTTCTCGGAGAGGATCTTGATCGCGACGCGCCGGTTGAGGCCGGTATCGATGCCACGAAACACCTCGCCCATCGATCCCGAGCCGATCGTTCCTTCGACGCGATACGCGCCCAGGATGGTCCCCGGCTGAGGATTCGGCACGGCGCATCCTAACAAGACGGCGGCGCTGTCGCCCGGATCGGGCACCACGATGTCACGAGCGTGAGCCGTCCTACGCTCGTGACATCCGGCGCGATGAACCCGCGAGGCGGCGCAGAATTCCTAGAAGCGCCTCATGGGGCGCGTAGTAGCGTCCGCGCCATGCCCCCGGCATCACTCGCGCGGCGCGCGTTCCTGCCGTCTCCCCTCGAGGAGGCACCGGGACCGGCGCGCATCGACGCGTTCGCCCGGTTGCGCGCGATGTTCGCGGTGTCGGCCATCCTCCTCGATCTCGGCATCTACTTCGGCTTCCGCGGCTCGTCGCACTTCGATCAGCGCGCGCTCGCGTGGTTCGCGTGCATCAATATCCCGCTGCTCGCGCTCGACGTCGTGCTGACGTGGACCGTGCTGCGCCGGCAAGGTCGGTTCTACAACCTGCTCGCGCACGTGGTGATCGTGCTCGAGGCGTTCACGGTCCTCGTGTGGATCCAGCTCACCGGCTCGCTGTCGAGCTACTTCCTGATGGCGATCCCGGTCTTCGTACTCGCGTACCGGCTCTACGCGACCTACCAGCTCGGGCTCGCTGCGTACATCGTGCACGCGGTCATGCACACGCTCGTCGTCGGTGCCGAAGAGCTTGGCCTCCTCGACGTCGCGGGACTGTTCGTCGCCGATCCAGGCGCGGTCTACGCCGAGCCGCTGTTCCGGATGTCGGCGCTCGTCTCGATCCAGCTCCTGTTCCTCGGGATCTTCATCCTCGGCAACATCGTCGCGCGCATGCTGCGAGAGAAGGAGACCGCGCTCGATGCCGTGCAGCGGGACTTCGAGCGCGTCGTCGCCGATGTCCAGCCCGGGAGGCTGTCGAGCCAGACCCTCGACGGCAAGTACCGGCTCGGCGAGCTGCTCGGCCGCGGCGGCATGGGCGAGGTCTACGAGGCGGTGCCGCTCGGTGGTGGTGAGCCGGTCGCGGTCAAGGTTCTCTACGCGCACCTCTCGATGCCGGACGATCTCGAGCGGTTCCGCCGCGAGGCGTCGATCGCCCGGCAGCTGCCGGCCTCGCACGTCGCCCAGGTTCTCGACTTCGGCTACGCCGCCGACGCCGGCCATCACTACCTCGTGATGGAGCTGTTGCGCGGCGAGGATCTCGGCATGCTGCTGCGCCGGCGCACGCGGATTCCCGCCGGCGAGCTGTTGCCGATCATCGATCAGCTCGCCGCCGGCCTCGAGGCTGCACATGCGGTCGGCGTGGTGCACCGCGATCTCAAGCCGCAGAACGTGTTCCTCGTCGGCGGCAGCGACCCGCCAGTCGTCAAGCTGCTCGACTTCGGCGTCGCGCGGCTGATCCAGGGCAGCGAGCTCACGCTGAGTGCGATGGTCGTCGGCTCGCCGGGCTACCTCGCGCCCGAACAGGCGGCGTCGGATCTCGGCAAGATCGGGCCGCAGACCGACGTGTTCGCGCTCGGCGCGATCATCTATCGCGCGCTCACCGGCACGAGCGCGTTCCCCGCACGCCACGCCGCGGCCGCGGTCTACGAGGCCGTGCACGTCGAGCCGCTCGCGCCGACCAGCCTCGACCCGGGGCTGCCCGCCGACGTCGATCGCGTGGTCGCGCTCGCGATGGCGAAGAATCCGACGCAGCGCTACGCGACGCCGACCGAGCTCGCGCGTGATCTGCGCAGTGCGTTCGCCGGTGCACTCGATACCGCGATCCGTGCGCGCGCCGGGCTCGTCACGCGTGCTCGACCGCCGTCGCTCGGGCTCGATCCCACGCTCACCGCGCTCAGCATGCAGCCACACGCATCGCGCTGAGCTCACATCGCCGGCAGGTCCTTGCAGTTGCAGCGGCCAGTGGAGCCGTGATCCCACCGCTGTAACCGCCAGAAGAATTGCGAGCAGCGAGGCTAACGGCGTGGCGGCGGCTCGAGCAGGTAGAGGTCCGCCGAGACCATGTTGATCGTGCTGTAGACGACGTGCTCGCCGGCCTCGTCGATGCGCATCGCCGCAACGCGTGACTCGGGTGGCGTGATCTCGCTCCACAGCGTGCGCTCGCCCGAGGCGATGACCAGGCGGTGGATCGTCCACGTCGCCCCGCGGCGCAACACGAACACCGCGGAGCCATCGCCGGTGAATGCGAGTGGCGTCTCCGGTTCGGCGACCGCAAGCTGCTTGTCTGCGCCGCCATTCGTGGCGAGCAGCCGGATGCCGCCGGTCGGGTTCGCGAGCGCGATCCATGCACCATCCGGCGAGATCGGGTGGTGCTCGGTCCCGGGTAGCGCATCGGGTCCGACGGGCTTCGGGTCGCCACCCTGAAGATCCTGGACCCACAGCCGCATCGGCTTGTCGGCCTCGGCCGCGCGAAACGCGAGCCAGCGATCCGACCAGCTGATCGCGAGGAAGTCGTCAGCGTCGTAGCGCGCGATGCGGCCACGCGGAAGCTCGGTCGCTGCACCGCTCTCGAGATCGATGCGCCGCAACGACGGCGGACTGCCGGCGAGTGCGATCACCGCCGGCGTGTCGCTGAGCATCGCGAGCCGGAACGCGTTATCGAGCGCGCGCGGCGGACCGTCGGTGCGGAGGAACGCGGCGTAGCCGTTGCGATCGGTGCCGGTCCCGCTGCCCTGCACGAACACCAGCCGCTTGCCGTCGCGGGACACGCCCTGGACCACCGCGCCGTCGAGCCAGCTCGCATCCTGCGGCGGCTGGCTGCGCGGGACGATGACCTGGCGGAACCGCACCTCGAACAGCGCGGCGAGCAGCTTGTTCCCGGCGACCTGCATGAGGCTCGCGGCCTTGTCGGTGTGGATCAGGAAGCGTTCGCGGCCATGCAGATCGATCCCGCGGAAGCCGTGATCCTGGGGCTGCGTCGAGTGCGTGGCGAACCACACCTCGTCCGCGTTGGCCCACGCGAGTCCGAAGATGCTCGTCGTGATCTTCGACCGCGCGACCTCCTTGCCCTTGACGTCGACGATCACGATCCGGCTGTCCGACGTCTCGTTCGCGGTCTCGCAGTACGCGATGTGTTTTCCGTCGGGAGAGATCCGCAGGAATCGCAACTGTCCCGGGTTCTCGACGATCTTGGTGCCGACCGGGAACTCGATCACGTGGCGATCGGCGCGGACCACCGCGAGCAGGTCGCCGTCGGGGGCCCAGCTCGCATCGTGGACGTCCTGGGAGACGATTCGCGGCACGCTCTCGCCGGGTGCGCGGCGAAATGCGCCATCGGTGCCGCGGCTCATCGTCCCGCCGAGTCGATCGACGACGGCGAGCTCGCCCTTCGGCGAGATGTCGAGCAGCACGCCCTCGAAGAGCGGCTCCATTCCGGGGTGATCGACGCGCGAGCGCACGACGCGCGGCTTCACGTTGGGCGTGATCGAGTAGAGCACCGCAGTACCGCCGGGTTCGAGCCGCGCGTTCCAGGTACCCATCGCGTTGTACGTGATGCGGCGATAGACGACCCCGCCATCGACCCGCGACGGCCAGCTCTCGGTCGGGATCCGCTTGGTCGCCCGCCCGATCCACGCGGCCGCCGCGACCAGCGCGATCACGCCGCACACCGCCGCGATCTTCCACCGCGACGCCTTGGGCTTGCGCGTCGACATCGTGCGAACGTTGATCTCGGTCTCGGCGGTGCCGGTGGCGTTGCGCGCGACCTCGATCGCGCTGTTGCTGGCGCCGGGCGGCGGCGTGGTGACCGACGGTGGCCGCCGCAGCGCTGCAGCGCCGGCGTCGTCGAGCGCGTCGAGCGCGAACGCGAGATCGCTCGCGGACTGGAAGCGCGCCTGCGGCTCCTTCTCGAGGCATCGCGTGATCAGGCGCTCGACCATCACCGGCACGCCCTCGCCGAGCGTCGGCGGCGGGTTCTTGAGGATGTTGTAGGACTCCTCGATCGTCGTCGCGGCCGCGAACGGACGACGGCCGGAGACCATCTCGTACAGCACGACGCCGAGCGAGAACACGTCGGTGCGCTCGTCGAGATTCGCGCCCTGCAGCTGCTCCGGGGACATGTAGCCCGGCGTGCCGATCACCATGCCCGTCGAGGTCATCGGCGTGTCCGCGAGCGTCGGGCCGAGCGCCGGGCTCTCACCGGTCTTGTCCGTCGCCTCGGGCTCGTCGCGCCGCAGCTTCGCGATCCCGAAGTCGAGGATCTTGATCCGGCGATCGCGCGTGATGAACAGGTTGTCGGGCTTGATGTCGCGGTGGATGATCTTCGCGCCGTGTGCCGCTGCGAGGCCACGTGCGACATCGGCGGCGATCGTCAGTGCCTGGCCGATCGGCAGCGCGCAGTCCGCCATCATCGCGCGCAGCGTGCGTCCCTCGAGAAGCTCGGTCACGATGAACGGCGAGCCCTCGTGGCTGCCGATGTCGTAGAGCGTGACCAGGTTCGGATGGTTCAGCGCGCCGACCGCGCGGGCCTCCTGCTCGAAGCGCTTCAGGCGGTCGTCGTTCCCGGAGGGTGCCGTCGTCAGGACCTTGATCGCGACGGTCCGGCCAAGCCGGGTGTCGACGGCGCGGTAGACCTCACCCATCCCGCCACGACCGATCGTGCGCTGGATCTCGTAGGGCCCGACCCGCGTCCCGATCGCGAAGTTCACCAGGCGTTGATTGTATGCGACGCGTCGTGTCCGCGATCAGCAAGGCACACATCGAAGTGCATGCATGGCCGCCGCAGGGGACTCGCGGACAGCTAAGCTGCCGCTCATGGCACTGGCGTGGCGCGAGGAGCTCGAGACGTTGTTGCGGCCGTCCGCGGGAGGCGTCCACCTGGTGTCCACGGGTCGCGCCGCGCAGGCCAAGCTCCAGCGCGCGCTCTACGGCGTGGACAACGATGCCGACGTTCGCACCAGGTTCCTCGCCGCGCTCGACCGGATCCCGAGCGCGCGCGGCGTGATCCTCGGCATCCCCTCCGATGTCGGCGCGGGGTTCGTGCGCGGCGCCAACCTCGGGCCTCAGGTGATCCGCAGCGCGCTGCTCCAGCTCGTGCCCGACTGGTCTGCGCGGATCGCGGCGGCCGAAATCGTCGACATCGGTGACGTGTTCGTCGTCCCGCAGCTGCTTCACGACGACATGCTGTCGGAGGCGCAGCTGCGCGCGACCCGCACGGCGCTCTATCCGGCGCACCCCGACCTCGCGCTTCCGGTCTCGCCGCTATCGATCACCGAGCGCGTCCTCGATCTCGTGTTCGCGCAGAATCCCACCGTCGCGCCGTTCGTGATCGGCGGCGATCACTCGACGGCGTGGCCGGTGGTCTCGGCGCTGTCGCGTGCGCGCGGCGATCGCTGGGCGATCGTGCAGCCCGACGCACATACCGATCTGCTCGAGCACCGGCTCGGCATCAAGTACTGCTTCGCGACGTGGTCCTATCACGCGAACGAGCTGCTCGGCCGCGACGGTCGGCTCGTGCAGGTCGGCACTCGCGCATCCGGGAAGGACCGCACGCACTGGGAGTCGACGCTCGGCGTGCGCCAGTTCTGGGCCGAGGAGTGCCGTCGCAAGCCGCGCGAGACGCTCGACGCCGTCATCGCGCACCTCGAGAGCGTCGGCGCGCAGTCGGTGTACTTCTCGAACGACATCGACGGCACCGACTCCGAGTTCGCGGACGCCACCGGCACCCCCGAACCGTGGGGCCTGCAGCCCGACTGGGTGATGAAGTTGATCCAGCGCCTCGGCACCGAGATCGGGCTGCTCGGCGGTGACATCATGGAGGTCGCACCGCCGCTGCGGCAGATCCCGCGCGGCGCGAACAAGACCACGCTGCTCGCGGCGCGCTACCTGCGCGAGACCATCACGTCGACGCTGCGCTGCGACCTCTGATCCAGTCCTCGGTGTGCTCAGGTTTCGGGCTTGAAGCGGATCGTCATCGAGATCCGCGCGGTGCCCGAAGCCGGCGCTTGCTGCGTCCGGATCTCGGCGGTCGCGCTCGCCGCACACTGCGCGAGTGCATCGAGAGGCCCGCCGCCGATCGCACGGACCTTGGTCGCCGCGCGCGTCTGGTCGATCTCGAAGCCGATCTGCATCTCGATCGTCGGCGAGGTCTGGCGCGTCCTCGCCGAGGTGCGGTAGCAGGCGCGCAACGCACCGAGTGTACGCTCGACACCGCGTCGCACGACCGCGTCGGCGAGCGGTCCTTTGACCACCAGGCTCGCGATCGTCGCGGTGGCCTCGAAGCGTGTGGCAGCCGGCGGATCAGTCGGCGGGAACAGGCCGGGGTGGGGTGGCTTGAGCCGCGGCTTCGCTGGCTCGGTGGCGATCACCTCGGTCGCGACGGTCTCGACGTTCGCGACGTTCGGTCTGGTGCTCGGCTCCACCGGCGCGACGGACTGCTTGCGCGCCGGCGCGTGACGCGCGGGGCGGCTCCTGCCCGGGGCCTCAGCGGCTCGCGGTGCGGCGGTCGGCACCGTCAACGCGGCGCGCTTCGTCGTCTTCATGACGACCTCGGTGGGAGGCGCCGGATGCGCGGTGATCACCGGCGGCAGATCGGCGGGCTCGTGGACGTTGCGCCAGATCACCCACGCCGACAGCAGGACCCCGAGCGTGACGGCGACGGCGAGCGCGACCGGCATCCGCGGCAACCCGCGTGGCAGCGGGAGGCGCTGCCTGATCCTGGTGCGGACGACGTCGATCAACCGGAACTGCGAATTTCGGACCTCGACGAACCGAGGTGCGGCCTCGGCGTTCCGCGCGGCAGGCGGCGGCAGCACCGGCTGCTTGGCCGCAACCGCAACCGGCAGGCGGCGCATGATCGAGTCGCGCGGGTCGCTCGGCGGCGGCGTCGCGTACACGTCCTCGCTCGCGTCCTCGAGATCGAAGTCGAGATCGATGTCGATCGTCACATACTCGCGGATCGACGCAGTCGTCGCCGGAGGGGGCGCGGGCACGCGCGGTGGCGGTGTGGGCGCCCGCGGCGGGGTGATCATTCCGTTCGGCCGCGCGATCGCACGGGCCAGCGCGGCTCCCTTGAGCGGCGGCTGGCGCACGGTCGTGCGTGCGTTGTCGTCGGGCACGTATTGCGGATCCACGGTCGGTGCGGTCGGTGCGGTCGGTGCGGCGAGCGGCAGGATGCGGTCGACGACGGTGTTCGGAGGCGGCAGCGTGCCGGTCGCAACCTGGCTCCGCGGGAACGGTCGCGCGAGCGGCACCGGGCCGTGCCACATGGGTGGAGCGACCGGCGGGGTGACGTCGATGCGCTCGAGCTCGACGGAGCCGTGCGCGAGCACGCTGCGCGGCGCGGTATCGGCGCCCATCGAAAACGCCTGTGTCACCGTCGCGCCCAGCGTTGCCGGCGATGCCGTGGGCCAGCGCGACCACAGGAACGTCTCGAGATCCGCGAGCAGATCGCCGGCGGTCTGATAGCGGTCGTCGCGATCGCGCTGGAGGGCGCGGAGCAAGATCGCCTCGAGCTCGCGCGGGTAGCCGCGCCGCAGCTCGGACGGTCGCGGTACGTCGCCGCGCATGATCCGCGTCATGATCTGCGGATCGGTTGCGTCACTCCCGAACAGCCGCGACCCGGACGTCAGCTCGTAGAGCAACATGCCGACCGCGAACAGATCGCTGCGCGCATCGAGTGATTCGCCGAGGGCGCGCTCGGGGCACAGGTAGCCGGGTGCGTCGGTGCGCGCCGGCTTGCCGTAGTGCGCGGGCGTCGGGGCGCCAAAGCTCGTCAGCTTGATCGTGCCGTCGTTGCCGAGCAACACCTTCGATGCCGTGAGCTCGCGATGCAGCACGGGCTGGGGAACGCCGCGGTTGTCGGTCAGATGATGGGCGTAGTCGAGCGCGCTGCAGATCTCGATGCCGATCAGCAGCGCGCCATCGAGCGACACCGTGCGGCGCTTGAGCGCGAGCACGTCGATCAGCTGGCGGAGGTCCGCGCCGCGCACGTACTCCATCGTGTAATAGTCATCGAGGTCGCTCTCGACGAGCTCGTGCACGCGCACGATCGACGGGTGCTCGAGCCGCGCCGCGATCCGCGCCTCGGCGCGAAACCGTTCGACGTGCGCCGCGTCGGTCGCGAGCGCGCGCGGCAGGCGCTTGACGACCACGAGGTCGGCGCCGTTTCCACTCGGCGAGATCAGGGACAGCTCGCTCGTGCTGTTCGCGACGAGCTCGCGGATCACGCGGTACGGCCGGTCATCGCGCTCGACCACCGGATCAAGCGAGGTCGTGGTAGAGGGCATCGTGACCACGCTAGTGATCTTCGTCGACAAGATCGAGATCGATGATTTTCGCGCGCGCGCTTACGCGATTACGATCGTCTTCGACGGCACGAAGAGACCGCGATTCATGATCGGTTCTTGCCTCCGCGAACGTAACCGTACGACCGCGCACCATCACGAGGTCGGGCGATCCGTATTGCGTGGGCTGCCCCACCGCCACTTCACGAATGTGGTGGTCGAGGTGCGTACGCCGGTCCCGCGGCCCTACACCCGCGGTCCTCGAAGACGCGAGATCGGCTGAGCGGCCTTCGCCGGTCCGAGCCCGGCGGTCGCGATCAGGACTTCGATCCGGCCGAGCTCTGCACGCCCCGAGCGGCCGGATCGTCGAGCGCGGCGAGCGTGGCGCCGGTCGCGCCGAGCCCGAGCGCGACCAGGTTCAGCCCGGGCACGAGCAGCAACCCGGCGACCGCGGCACCGAGCCCGAGCGTCCGGCTGCGCCGCAGCTTGAGGTACTCGAGCTTCTCGCGGTACCCGATCGCACGCCGCGACAGCACCGCGTCGTAACAGTCGTACGCGGCACCGCGCGCCGTGATGTAGCCGCCGATCACGAGCGCCGCGATCGTGCCGACGACCGGGATGAAGCCGAGCACGAACAGCAACGCCACCCCGAGGAGCGTCACCGCGAGCCGGCGCAGGCCGTGCGCGATCCCCGCGAACGCGCCGCGCGCGAACGCGCCGAGCGAGAATGGCGGCCCGGCCTTGCCGGTGACCTTCTCCTCGACCGCCTCCGACAACAGCTCGTTGAACGGGCCGGCGACGAGCCCCGCGATCGACACGAACATCAGCACGCCGGCAACCACGATCGCCGCCACCACGATGATCCACACGACCCACTCACCGATGTTCGCGATCGCCGCCGGCAACCACGCGGTCACCTTCGTGACGATCGAATCGGCGACCGACGCGAGCGCGATGATGATCCCGATGATCACGAACAGCGTGACCACCGCTGGCGCGATCACCCAGCCCCACAGCCGCGGGTGCTTGTTGAGGAACGCCAGACCGCGCGTCAGATCGCGCGCCCCCCGTGCAAGCTCGGTCATCGCAGGACCTAATCTCGGTTCGGTGGTCCGTCGCTACGCTGGCTCAGGTTCTCGAACCGCGTGTACCGACCCTCGAAGTGAGTCTCGACCGTGCCCGTCGCACCATGACGGTTCTTGCCGATGATCACCTCCGCGATGTGCGGGTTCTCGGCTTCCTTGTTGTAGATGACGTCTCGGTAAATAAACATAATGACATCAGCATCTTGCTCGATCGCGCCGGAGTTGTGCGAGACGATCGCGGTGTTAGCGATCCATGATGTTGGCCCTGGAACCGTGAGATCGAAGACTTCCGCTTCGCCGGCAGCCTCGATCGTGACGATGCGGTCCCAGAACAGATCGCTGGTGGCCTGCGCGCGCAGCTCGTGGTCATCGAGGATGTCGGCGTAACTCGCGACGGTCGCGCGCGACGGTGCGAACTTGAAGTGCGAGGTCCCGCCGTAGGTACCGCGCGCAGCAGCCATCGCCCTGGTCGTGACGCCGCGCTCGCCCATGACGAGCTTCACACGCTCGAAGACCTCGATGGGCAGCGTGTCGACGTTGGTGTTCGCGATACGCGTCTGCAAAAAACCGCGGAGTGCTTCTGCCTGCACGACGCGCGGTCCAAAGGCTCCGACGACATCGAGAAAACGCTGCTGCTGATCGAGTCCATTGATGTCCACCGGGAACGCCGAGCGATGCTCGCCCTGGGCTATCCGCCGGACCCGACCAACGATGCCGAGCCGAAGCAGCAACGCGGCGACATCCTGCGCAAGACCTTCGCTGGTGGTCGCGAAGTAGACGCGTGAACGCTCCTGTCCCGTCTTCGCGGTCCAGATGCAGCCATCGGTGGCCCACAGATGCCGCAGCAGCAGCGCGATCTGGTCGTCGCCGAGCCGGAACGCCTCGACGGGGATCCGCTTCTCGTGCGAACGCAGCCCGAAGATCCCGAGCTCGCGGAACCACTTGTTGACGCCGGCCGGCGCCCAGCGATTGCCGTTGCCGCTGATCAGTAGCTGGAACCAGTTGCGGCGCCCCGCGTAGCGCTTGACCTCGCAGCCCAGGGCACGCGCTCCAGCCGTCACGGCGGCCGCATTCTCCTCGGACTCGGTCGTGTACCTCATGGGTTGCTGCTTCAGGAAGCTACCGTCCCCGAGCATCTGACCGAGCAGCGCGACGTGCTCGTCAGGCCACTTCACGCGGCTCTTCGGCGCTGGTAGCTCGCGCGTGATCGCGAGCCGATCGCCGATCGCGAGCTCCTCGACGCGCTTCCAACCATCTGCCCCGTAGAGCCGATGCTTGGCGGTGCAACGGATCTTGCGGCCGCTCGCGAGCACGACGTCGAACACTGGCCGCTTGCCGACCGACCAGACCTTGTCGCTCACTGCATGCAGGAGCTTGCCGTCCGGCGTCATCGCTACGACCTCGGGTGTCGTCCCGACGAGCTCCGCGATCGGCACGTGGCGCCCGTCCGCCAGGGCCACGAGCGTCTCACCGGTCACGCATTCGCGAAGATCCGAGAGCTGCGGGCGCTTGTCGGTGCGTTGCTCGAGCGAGCGGTTGAGCTGGGAGAGCGCGAGCACCGGGATGTCGAGCTCCTTCGCGAGCGCCTTGAGGCCGCGCGAGATCTCGCTGATCTCCTGCTCGCGCGAGGCCTTCGCGGCCTGCGGCGAGCCACGCATCAGCTGCAAGTAGTCGACGACGATCAGGCCCGTCTTCTTGCCGCCGAACAGCTCCTTGTTCGAGCGGAACCGCCGCGCGCGCGCGCGGAGCTCGCGCAGCGACAGGGCAGGCGTGTCGTCGATCAGGATCGGCGCCTTCGACAGCGTGGCTGCCGCGTAGGTCAGGTTCGTCATGTCCTGGCGCTGGAGCTGGCCACGGCGCAACGCGGATGAATCGACGCGCGCCTCGGAGCACAGCATGCGCTCGGCGAGCTGGGTCGAGGACATCTCGAGCGAGAACACGAGGCACGGCCAGCCGCCGCCGCTGGTCGCCGCGTTCTGCGCGAGTGACAGCGCGAACGACGTCTTGCCCATCGCGGGACGCGCCGCGAGGATGATGAGCTCGGTGGGTTGCAGCCCGGCCGTGCGCGCATCGAGATCCGCGAACCCGGTCGGCACGCCGGTGATGCCATCGGCGGACTTGAAGCGTTCGTCGAGCGAGCTGAAGACCTTCTTGACGAGGCTCTTGATCGGCTCCGGGCCGACCTTGTCCTTGCGCTGGGTGACCTCGAAGATCTTGCCCTCGGCCTCGTCGAGGTAGTCGCGGATCTCGAGGCCGTCCTCGTAGCCCTTCTCGGCGATGTCGCTCGCGGCGAGCATCAGCTTGCGAGCCTGGTTCTTGTCGGTGACGATCTCGGCGTACGCGACGACATTGTCGGCGGTCGGCACGCGCAGCGCGAGCTCGCCGAGGAAGCCGATGCCGCCGATCGCGTCGAGCTTGCCCTGCTTCTCGATCTCGTTCTCGAGCGTCACGACGTCGATCGGTCGCGCGCCTGCCTCGAGCGCACGGATCGCCGCGAAGACGATCTTGTGCTTCATGTCGTAGAAGTCTTCGACCTCGAGCGTCTCGAGATGGATCAGCACCTCGTTGCGCAAGATGATGCCGCCCAGCACCGATGCCTCGGCGTCGAGGTTATGCGGCAGCACTCGTCGGTCGCGCGCCATCGGGTCACTCTACTGGTTCCATCTGACGGAGCGCGAGCACCGAAAACAAAAAAGACGGCCCCCGGAACGTGACCGGTGGACCGTCTTCCGACGACAACGCGAGGTTGCGTCGCTTACTTGTCTTTGCCGACGACCCAGAACTTGAGGTTCGCGTTCACGCCACCGCCGAGCTTCACGATCGTCTCGTACTTGCCGAGGGCCTTGATGGACTGATCCATGTTGACCCAGCGGTGATCGATCTCGATGCCCGCTTTCTTGAGCTGCTCCGCGATGTCACGGTTCGTGACCGAGCCGAACAGCTTCTCGTCCTCGCCGACGATCCGCTCGAACTGCAGCGTGATGCCGTTGATCCGACCGGCGAGCTCGGTCGCGGAAGCGCGCTCCTTGGCGACCTTCTTCGCGATCAGCGCCTTCTCGTGATCGAGGCGGTTCTTGTTGTGAACCGTCGCGCTCACGGCGAAGCCGCGCGGCACGAGGTAGTTACGGCCGTAGCCCGGCTTGACGCTGACGAGCTCGCCAGCCTTGCCGAGGTTATCGACGTCCTGCGTGAGAATGACCTGCATCGCCATGACTAGTCTCCCGTGACCGAGAACGGCAGGAGGGCGAGCATGCGTGCGCGCCGGATCGCCGTGGAGATGACGCGCTGCTGACGAGCGCTCGCACCGCTGATGCGGCGCGGGATCATCTTGCCGCGGTCGGTGACGAACGACCGCAGGATCTGCGGGTTCTTGTAATCGATCTTCGCGACGATCTCGTCGGAGAGCAGCTTGCGGCGAACCGGCCCACGGCCGCCTTTGCCGCCACGCCGATCGTCTCCGTCGCGATCCATCCCGTCATCAGATGCGTCCATACGGGTCGACATTGCTTACTCCTTGTCCTCGCCCGTGGGGGCGTCAGCAGCGGGCTCGTCCTTGACCTTCGTCGGGTCCTCGTCCTTGGCCTTGGACTTCGCGCCGCGCGTGTCGTTGTCGAAGTCATCGCCACCGAAATCGTCGTCGTCGTCATCGCCGTCGCTCGACAGATCCTCGCCGCCGCGCGAGAGGAACAGGTCCTCCTCGTCTGCTGCGGTCGTGGCTGCCTTCTCGTACGACGCGTCGTCGATCTCGCTCGGCCGCGCGGTGACGTCGATGTTCTCCTCGACCTTGACGCTGAGGTAGCGGATCACCGAGTCGAGCATGCGGAGGTTACGCTCCGTCTCCTCGACCACGCCTGGCGTCGCGAGGTACTGCCAGTAGAGGTAGATGCCCTTGCGCTCCTTCGCGACTTCGTACGCGAGGCGGCGCTTGCCCCAGTTGTCGACCTTGATGATCTTGCCGCCCATGTTCTCGATGATCCCGCGGATGCGGGTGTTCACCTCGGCAACGCCTTCGTTCGGCGTGTTGGGGCGGAGGATGTAGATCGTTTCGTATTCGCGGGCGGTACCGGGGGTATCCCGCTGACTCTGCAGACGTGCCATGTGATGTCCTCTTGGGTGTGAAAGCCCCGCCTTGGCAAGGTGGAGCGAGGGAAGGCGGGGTCTATATCACGAACCCGTAACCACCGGTCTAGCGTTGTGTTGGTTCATCGCCGCGACGATGCCCTTCGCGAGGACGCACTCGATGTCCTCGCAACCTGCCGCGATCATGGCGTCCACGGCGCGGGTCTGCGCTGAGGGGAAGTCGGAGAGCACCCAGCCGGCCGCGTCCTTGTTGCCGGGCGGGACGTTTGCCCCGGGCGCCGCAGGCGACCGACCGTGGGGTGGTCGGCCGACGCCCATCCGCAGCCGCGCGAACTTGGGGTCCGCCAGCTGCTCCTGAATCGAGCGCAGCCCGTTGTGGCCGCCGTGGCCGCCGCCGTTCTTGAGGCGGACGGCGCCGAACGGCAGGTCGATCTCGTCGTGGACGACGAGGATGTGATCGACCTCGACCTTGTGGAACGCGGCCGTGCGCTGCACCGCGAAGCCCGAGAGGTTCATGAACTCCATGGGCTTCAACAGCTGCGCACGCTCGCGGCCACGCTCGGTCGTGACGATGCCGGCGGTCGCTTCGCCGCCGAGCTTCGTCGACCACGCCGGCAAGCCGTGCTTGCGCACGAGCTCGTCGACGACCATGAAACCGATGTTGTGGCGGTTGCGGGCGTACTTCGCGCCGGGATTTCCCAGCCCCACAACCAGCCACATTCGTGACTACTTCTTGGCGGGCTTGGCAGCCGCGGCAGGCGCGGCCTTGCCGGCAGGCGCCTTCGCGTCCTTGCCACCGGCCGGGGCCTTGGCGTCCTTGGCGTCCTTCGCACCAGCCGCAGCAGGCGCTGCACCAGCAGCCGCAGCCGCGCCCTCGGCGGGCACGCCCTCGACGACCGGCGTCTTGTCCTCTTCCGGCGCCGCGCAGGTCGCGACCGCGAGGTCACGCCCGGTGATGCTGGTGACGCCCGGGGGCAGCGTCAGCGTCGAGACGTGCACCACGTCGCCAATACCGAGCGGCGAGACGTCGACGTTCACCTTGATCGGGATATCAGCCGGCTTCGCGCGGACCTCGAGGTTACGCATGACGATGCGGAGCTGCCCGCCATCGATCGTGCCCTTCGGCTTGCCCGTGAACTCGAGCGGCACCGTCGAGGTGACTTCCTTGTTCGGATCCACCGCGATCAGGTCGACGTGGCGAATGTCGCGACGGACGGGATCGATCTGATAGTCCTTGACGAGCGCGTGCAGCGAGCGCGGCGCGGTGCCGCCCTCGATCGTCAGGTTGATGACGGTGTTGTGCTTGCGGACCGGGTCGAGCGCGGCGCGCAGCGCCTTGACCTCGACGATGATCGACAGCGGCTCGATGCGGCCGTCGACCGAGGCGCCGTAGCAGACCCCAGGGACCTTGCCGGTGGCGCGCAGCTGACGCGCAGCGCCCTTGTGACCGGTCTTTTCGCGAAGCGTGACAGTGAGCTTTCCGACTTCCATGACGTTCTCTCTTCTTGGCTTCTGGGTCTTCAGGTCTGCGCGTCTCTACGTTCAGACAAACAAACTGCTGATCGAATCGCCGTGATGGATTCGCTTGATCGCCTCGCCGAGGAGGCGGCCGACACTCTTCACGCGAATCTTGGGACACGCGGCGCCGGCCTCGGTCTGCGGGATCGTGTTGGTGACGACGACGTGCTGGAGTGGCGAGTCGATGATGCGCTGGAGCGCCTTGCCGGAGAACACCGCGTGGCTCGCGCTCGCCGACACGCTCTGCGCACCGGCGTTGATGATCGCCTGTGCGGCGTTGGTCAGCGTGCCCGCGGTGTCGATGATGTCATCGACGATCACCGTCTTCTTGCCGCGAACGTCACCGACGATGTTCATGATCTCCGACACGTTCGGCGCCGGACGCCGCTTGTCGATGATCGCGAGCCCGGCACCGAGGCGCTTGCTGAACGCGCGGGCGCGCTCGACGCCGCCGGCATCCGGCGACACCACGACAGTCTGATCGCCGCCGAAGCCGAGCACGCGAAGCTCCTCGATCAGGACGGGCATCCCGTAGAGGTGATCGAACGGGATATCGAAGAAGCCCTGGATCTGACCGGCGTGGAGATCCATCGCGAGCGCGCGATCGGCGCCGGCTGCGGTGATCAGATTGGCGACGAGCTTCGCGGTGATCGGCGTGCGCGGCTTCGCCTTGCGATCCTGCCGCGCATAACCGAAGTACGGGATGATCGCGACGATGCTGCCAGCCGACGCACGCTTGAGCGCGTCGATCATGATCAGCAGCTCCATCAACGACTGGTTCGGCGGCGAGCACGTCGGCTGCACCACGAAGCAGTTCACGCCGCGCACGTTCTCGCCGATCTCGACGTAGATCTCGCCGTCGGAGAAATGCGTGACGTCCGCGCGCCCGAGCGGAATCTCGACGAACTTGCAGATTTCGTCGGCCAGGGCACGGTTGGCGTTCCCCGTGAAGATTGATAGCGCTTTCAGCACGGGTGCGGCTCCGTGAAGGAAGGGGCGATCTACCGCTGATAGCGACGCCCGTCAAGACCCTTGTTCGAGCTAACGCCGCAGGATCACGTTGAAACTGTCAGGGGACGCGCAAACCGAGCTCCGAGGCTCTCCTGGCGAGCCTCTCGAGCGTCTCGTCGGAGACCTCCCGAGCCTCGTCGATCAACATGACGGGCACGCCGTCCTCGATCCGGTAGCGCAGTCGCGACGCCATGCAGAGCAGGAATCCTTGCGTGTCGTCGTCGTTGGCCTCGCCGCGCGGGAAGTAAACGAGTGGCTGCCGGCTCTTCGGGCAGACTAGGATCTCGACGAGCTCGCTCGGCAGCTGCACGGGTCGATCGTTAACACACGGCGCGCCGAAAACGAAACGAGGCCCCCGAAGGGACCTCGTCTACAGCAAGCCGGCTGACTGACTAGGTGCCAGGAGCAGGCGCGGGAGCAGGCGCGGGCGTGGCCGGAGCCGAACCCTGCGTCAGCGAGCTGACGAGCTTGAACTCGACGCGGCGGTTCTTCGCGCGCGCGGTCGTCAGCTTGCCACCCTTGAGACCGGCCGACGGAATGACCGGGATGGTCTCGCCGTAGCCGCGAGCGGTGAAGCGACCAGCATCGATGCCCTTCGAGACGAAGTACGCGGTGACCGACTCGGCACGGGCCTGCGAGAGCTCGAGGTTGTCGGCGTACTTGCCACCCTTCTTGATCGGCTGGTCGTCGGTGTGACCCTGGATCTCGAGCTTGAGGTCCGGGAACTCCTTGAGGACCGCGACGGCCTTGTCGAGCGTGCGGTTCGACGTCGGCAGCAGCTCGGCCGAGTTGACGCGGAAGTTGATGCCCTGGATGACACCCGTGAACTTCTTCAGCTTCTCGGGGATCTCGTCCGGGCAGCCGTCCTCGTCCTGGAACCCGTTGCGGGTCTCGGCCTGATCCGGGCACTTGTCCTGTGCATCGAGGACGCCGTCCTGATCGTTGTCCGGATCGGGGCAGCCGTCCTCGTCCTGGAAGCCGTCCTTGTCCTCGGCCTCGAGCGGGCACTGGTCAGCAGCGTCCGGGATGCCATCGCCATCGTTGTCGAGGTCCGGGCAGCCGTCCTCGTCCTGGAAGCCGTCCTTGTCCTCGGGCTCCATCGGGCACTTGTCGTTGGCGTCGGCGATGCCGTCACCATCGTTGTCCGGATCCGGGCAGCCGTCCTCGTCCTGGAACGAGTCCATGTCCTCGGGCTCGGTCGGGCACTTGTCGAGATCGCCGACGATGCCGTCCCTGTCCGGATCGAGATCCGGCGGCGGCTCCTCGATGACCTTCTCGACGGTCTCGCGACCGAACTCCTTGTAGATCGACAGCAGGACCTCGTAGTCCTGCGTGAAGCCGTCGCTCGGATCGCCATCGCCGTCGACGCTCGCCGGGACGAACATCACGCGGCCGTCGAGCCGCAGACCCCAACCGTTATCGACGCGATACTTCGCGCCGACACCGAGATGGAGCATCTCGTCGGTGTCCTTGGTGATCGGGTTGCTCTTGCCCTCGCCGTCGGAGTCGACGACCTGGATGGCGCCGCCACCGAACAGGACGAACGGGATCAGCTTGTTGGAGGGGTTCGCAGCGCGGAACTGCGCGACGAGATGTGCGCGGTAGGTAATGTTCCAGATGTCATAGACCTGAGCCCGGCCTTCGCTCGGGATCACGCCAAATTCGGCTTCGACACCGAGCAGCGATCCGAAGAACACGCCAAGCCGAAGCCCGAACAGCGCCGAGTTGCGCTCCGAGTCTGCGGTCGCGACGTCGGGGACACCGAGCTCGCTGGTGTCGCTGAAGACGTGCACGCCGGCCGTGCCGCCGATCTCGATGTTTGCGTGGGCCGGTGCGACCCGTGCGACGGTACCCGCGGTACCACCCACCGCCAGTGCGGCAACAAGTGTAGGTCGGAGCAAGCGATTCATAGTTGGCGATCCTTTTTGTTGTCGTTCGGGTCAATCCCACGCCTTGGGACTCGGACCATCTCGTAGTGCCCCGTTCTTACTGGCTCCCCAAAATGGAATCCAGTGTTTGCGGCATCTTCTGACGACAGGTGATCGCTTCACTAACCGCGTGGTTTTTCCGAAAAGAACCCTGGATCTACATGAAGTCGCTCGGGAATTCGTCCTCGACGCGCTTTTGCCACACCCCGAGTGACCGAATATCGCACAGGTGAGGTCGATGGAACCTTGAGGTTTTGGGGCATGTACAGGGTTGCACACGCAGGCCCCCCACCGGCCTTACCGAATAACTCGGAGAGCGGCACGCGGTGGGACCGCAGTCCGAGCTTCTCGAGATCGGTGACGAACTGCGCGGACACACCATCGGGCACGAGCACCCCGTCGCGGACTTGCCGCGAGTTGCCTGCGTACTGCTCGACGGCGTCGTCTCGCGAGATCGCGACGACGTGATCGGGACCGAGCGCACGCGCGACGACGCCGCCGCCACCGTCGAACAGCCCGCCGGGATACTGCACGAGCACCGGCGAGCGATTCGCTGGACGCGCGCCGAAGTGGACGGTGTCGCCGTGGAAGTGCGGATAGACGAGCTCCACATAGATCCGTGCCTCCGCTGGCACGCCGATGAAGTCAGCCGCATACGTCACGCCGTCGCGCGAGGTGCGCGAGCTTTTCGGACCGCTGTCTCGATCATAGTGGCCGGCGACGGCATACGTGAGCACGACGCGATCGCCGACGGTCGCGACGTCGGCCATGCCCTCCCAGCGGTGCGGGTTCTCGGCGACCTCGAGCGCGAGTCCGGCCTCGATCGCGAGCACGCGCAGCAGATCGGCATAGTAGGTAGCCTCGCCCCGCCGGTGCTCGAGCATGTTCGGCATCACCGCGCGCAGCGTGCCGTTACGTACCGTGATCCACGGGCCGTTCGCGGCGAACACCCGGCCTGTCATCACGTCGGCGAGGTTGCCGAGGATCTCGCGCGAGCCAGCGACCCGGATCGCGCCGTCGGCATCGACCTCGAGCGCCTCGTGATCGAGGAACGGCTCGTCGATCGCCTCGAACTGATAGAGCGCGTCGCCGCCACACGCGATGATCCCGTCGAGGATCTGCAGCCACTCGTCGTAGGCACCGCGCGGCGAGTACTCGAGATGCGCGACCTCGCTCTTGTAGTTCGCGCCGGCCTTGTTCGTCGTCGCCGGGACGGGTGGACGCACGATCAACAGATCGCCGTAAACATCACGCAGCGGGTTCATGCGCGGGACCTTACCGCCTGGAGACGGGCCCCGCTCGCCAGCGTTCGCTGGCTCGCTCCGTTGCAGGGCGGTCAGCCGGCGATCGGGAGCGACTTGCGCGCCGCGTGGCGCTCGGCGATCGCGGCGACCGCGTCGACCCATGCCGGCGTCGCGTTGAGGGACGGCACGAGCACGAGCTCCTCGCCGCCAGCGGCCTTGAATTGTTCGCGCGCGCGGATCCCGATCTCCTCGACGGTCTCGAGGCAGTCGGCGACGAACGCGGGGCACAGCACGGCGAGCCGCTTGACGCCGGCCTTGGCGAGTCGATCGAGCTCGACGTCGGTGTAGGGCTCGATCCACGGCGTGCGGCCGAGGCGTGACTGAAAGCAGACCGTGTACTGCGTGGGGGTGAGGCCGAGGCGAGGTGCGAGTGCACGCGCGGTCGCGTACGACTGCGCGCGGTAACAGCTCGGGTTCGCGAGGGTGTCACAGCAAGTCGCGCTCTTCAGGCAGTGCGCGCCGGTCATGTCGGTCTTCACGATCTGGCGGACCGGGAGGCCGTGAAACGAGAACAACACGTGATCGGCACGCGCGGCCGCGAGCGCTGGTTTCGCGACAGCCTCGAACGCGGCGATGAAGCCGGGGTCGTCGAAGAATGCCGGCACGAAGTCGAGAGCGGGCACGTTCCACCGCGCGGTCGCGAGCTCCATCACGCGCGCGATCGCGGTGCCGGTCGACGACGTCGCGTACTGAGGGAACAGCGGGAGCACGACGACGCGATCGACGTGGGCCTGTTCGAGTCGCGCGAGCGCATCGGCGATCGACGGCTTGCCGTAGCGCATCGCGAGCTCGACCTGCCAGCCCGCGCCGAGCCGGGTCGCGACGGCGGCGGCGAGATCCTGCGAGTGATAGAGGAGGGGAGAGCCGCGCTCGGGATCCCAGATCGTGCGGTACGCATGCGCGCTCTTCGCCGGCCGCGTCGGCAGGATGACGAGGTGCAGGAGTAGTGCACGCCCGATCGCGTTGATGTCGATCACGCGCGGATCGCCGAGAAACTCGCGGAGGTACCGGCGGACCGCAGGCGTCGACGGGTCGTCGGGCGTGCCGAGATTGATGAGCAGAAGGCCGTGCGGCATGCGGTGTGTTCCTGTCGGACAACCCGGGAGACAAAGTCAAGGAGCGGGCTGCCCCGGCGTTCGGGTATTCGGTAAGCAGCGTAAAGAACCCGAAATGAAGCCTGTGAATAGTGCGACCGTATACAAATCCTCCGGAGCGTGTAGATCGCATCGATCTACAACGATCATCACTACTTAAAAGATGATTTGGGCTTCCTGTTTGACCTGTCGCGCGGGGGCTGCATTATGCCCAGGTCATGGCTGGGTACCCGGGAACTCCACTGCCCAAGAAGCTTGGGATCAAGGCAGGCCACAAGGTCTGTCTGCTCAACGCTCCCGGTAGCGTCCAGCGTCACCTCCAGGATGATGACGTGCGCTTCACGCACGACCTTCGCCTGCCGCCGGTCGACATGGTCGTGCTGTTCGTGGAAACGCTCGACGAGCTCGAGCGCAGGTTCGCCGACATCGCCGCACGTCTCCATCCGCAGGGTGGCTTCTGGGTTGCCTGGCGCACGCGTCGCGGCGGCGGAATCTCCGAGGATGTCGTTCGCCGGATCGCGCTTGCCGCCGGCATGGTCGACAACAAGGCCTGCACGATCGACGCGAGCTGGTCGGGGCTGCGCCTCGTTCTCCGTCACGAGATCCGCAACGCGATGATGTATCGCGCCGCGCCGCCGCCGCCTGCGGTCACGCGCCGGCTGCGCCGGCCGACGTCGCCTGCTCGGATCGCACATCGCACGCTGTCGCGCGCGAGCGGTGCTGGCTCGACGCTGCGCCGCGTCCGCGCGCGCTCGACGAAGTAACCGCGGCGATCCCACGGCAGACATAGCCGGACATAGATCGTCCGGATCGCTGATCTTTTGCCGCGCCTGGCGTTATCGTCCGCGCCATGCATCGCACCGTTGTAGCCGCCGCGATCGTGCTGGCGGCATGTGGCGTCGATCCCGAAGATGACGCGCGTCCCAAGACGCTCGAGTACGTGACGGAGGCGATCCTGGCGCCGAGCTGCGGCAACGCGCAGTGCCACTCCTCGTTCCGGCAATCGGCGCATCGCGCGTTCGACACGATCCAGCGGGCGTGCGAGGCGATGGCGCCAGGGATGAACGACGAGGGTGTCCTGGAGGTTCGCGACGTGATCGCGGGCGATGCCAACGCTTCGTTCCTGATGACGGTGATGACGCGGACGATCGACCGGATGCCCTACGACCAGCCGCTCCCGCTCGTCGATCTGGAGTTGATCCGCAAGTGGATCGACGGCGGCGCGATCGGTCTTCCCGACACGGCGGAGGAGTGCAAGTGATGCGGCTCGTGCTCGCACTCGTCGTGGCCGCCACCATCGGCGCGCTCGCCGGTGATGCTCGCGCGTACCCGCAGTTCCAGCTCAGCCGCGATCAGACGTGCACGGGTTGCCACCTGTCGCCCGCTGGCGGCAACCTCCTCAACGAGAACGGCCTGGCGGTTGCCGAGTCGATGTCGCAGTTTGGAACGGCACCCGAGTTCTTCTACGGCAAGATCCCCACGCCATCGTGGCTCGTGCTCGGCGGCGATCTCCGCGGTGCGGCTGGTTATCTGCAGACACCCGAGAAGGTGCTCGCGGCGTTCCCGATGCAGATCGAGCTCTACGCAGCGGCCACGTTCGCGGACCACTTCTCGATTCACGCGAACTTCGGGCCGCGCCCGTCGACGGTGGGCAACGAAGCCGCGACGTCGGTGTGGTCCCGCGAGCATTATCTTCAGTGGCAGCAGAAGGCCGGCGAGAACGAGGGCCTCTACCTGCGCGCCGGCCGGTTCATGCCCGTGATCGGGCTGCGGCTGGCCGAGCATCCGACCTATATCCGACGCTACGGCGGCACCCAGCTCTACGCCGAGACGTACGGCGTCGCGGCGGAGTACGTGACGGCGAAATACGAGCTCCACCTGACCGGCTTCATCAAGGATCCGTTCATCGATCCGGTCGAGCACTACAGCGGCGGCGCGGCGTATGGCGAGATCCGGCTCAGCGAGAAGGTCGCGATCGGCGCGGAGGGCATGGCGGAGATCAGCAAGGACGACAAGCGGCTGCGCGGCGGCGTCACTGGCAAGGTCTACCTCGAGGGTGCGGACCTGTTGATCCAGGGCGAATTCCAGTTCGTGAACCAGCTGATCGACGAAACCGCGACCAACCCGGCGGGCGGTGCGCCACAGGGCTTCGTGGGTTACTTGCTGCTCTCGCGCATGCTCGGCGAGGCGTTCCTCCTCGACGTCGGGTTTGGACACTACGACCCGAATCGTTCGGTGCGGACGAACGAGCGCGACTGCATCGATCTCAACCTCCACTGGTTCACGACCTCGCACCTCGAGCTCGTGCTGAACTCGCGTTACGAGCTGATCGGCCTCGGCGACGGCGGCGATGCCGGCGCGTACGCGATCCTGCAGCTGCACTATCGCTTGTGACCTTCGCGGTCGCTCGGCCGGACGGCCTCGCTCCCTACGTTCAACTGTAGGTTTCTGTAGAGCGTCGTTAACAGTTCGGACCCCGCCACGTCCTCCTCTCACAAGGCCTCTTTCGAGGCGGGAGCACGCAGATGGCGAACCAAGTGACAATGCTACTGGCGGTGGTCGGCCTGGCGACGACGGGGCAAGCGCTGGCGAATCCGGCGCACGAGCCGCGGCCTCCGGATCATCCGACCTCGGGTACCGCGACGAGCGCGCAGCCGCGGCCCGCGCCGCCGGATCCGTGGGCGTCGCGAGGTCGAGTCCGGATCGCGACCCCGACGGCGACGCCGCAACCGCGAAGTCTCGCGCTCGAGCACGTGCTCCAGGTGCTCGGGATCTCGGTCCCGCGGCAGCTCCCGAGCGGGGCGCCGGCATGCGGGAACGTGCAATCTCGCAGCGCCTCGCGGATCGGCCCCCGTCGTTGCGAGCCGCAGCCGGTGCAGCCCGCGAAGCCCAGCGAACCGCCGAAGGGAACCGTGATCTGATGTTCGAGCTCGCGTGGCGCGGTGGTGCTACCGAGGCCCGGCTGCACCGGCGGCGTCCGGGCAGCGAGGACCTGCCGTGGGGCACCCTCGATCTCTCGCGCTATCCCGGGGCGCACGCCCTCGAGGCGCGCAAGATCTGGAGCAACGGCGTGTTCACCGAGTACGCGAGCGCGGCTGCCTTCTCGTCACTGACGACCGCGATGCTCGCGTGTGGCGCGCCCGTCGATCTCGTCGCGATGAGCGCCGACATCGTCGTCGACGAGCTGTTCCACGTCGAGCTCTCGGCGCGGCTGACGATGGAGCTCGGCGGTGCAGTGCCGCTCGCGTTCGATCTTGCGAACATCGCGCCGGTGACGACGCCGGGCGCCCGACCGCTCGTGCGCGCCGCCGAGATCGCGATGACGACGTCGTGCGTGAGCGAGTCGCTGAGCGTGCCGGCGATGGCGCGGTCGCGCGCGCTCGCGAGCGAGCCGTTGATCCGTGCGGTGCTCGAGCGCTTGCTCGCCGACGAGGGGCCACATGCGCGGCTCGGCTTCTGGTTCTTCGACTGGGCGAACGACGAGCTCACCGACGGCGAGCGTGCGCACCTCGCGCGGCTGGCCGAGGACACGATCGAGGCCTACGCACCACTGTGGCAGGACGTACCATGCGAGAGCTGCGCGCTGCCCGCTGGGCTCGGTGGTCACGACGATGCTGGCAAGGATGCGCTGCGCGCGGCGATCACGACGAGCATCGCGAGCCCGCTCGCACGTTACGGGATCGTCCTCGATGATGCGCGGATTGCGGCTCTCGTCGCTTGAACGAACGCGCCGTTCGGGCCTTCCCGATCAGTGGTCGTGATACCAATGGATCATGGATGCTCGGGTGCGCGGTGCGATCTTCATCGCGGCCGTGGTGGCCGTACCAGCGGGTGCGTTGGCGCAACCTGCGAAGCCGGGAGAGAAGCCAGACGCCGAGGCCGAGACGGTCCGCGAGCCCGAGCCTGGAGATGCCGCCGCAGCACCCGCAGTCCCGCCGGCCACGCGCGTGCCTGATGATGGCGCTGCCGCGGCTCCGTCGGAGCCGGTCGCCCCGCCGCCGGGCTTCACGTGGGAGCCCTACGGCTATCTGCGGCTGCAGTACGTGTTCTCGCAGAACGATCCGAACGTCGCGTTTGTCGGCCGCGATGACGGGTTCGAGCTCCAGAACGCGCGGGTCGGCGTCCGCGGCAAGCTCGACACTCGCGCCGCGTTCGTGATCTCGTTCGATGGTGCGGTCGACGAGCGCGCGCAGATCAACGTGCCCGAGGGCAAGCTCCGCGTCGGCCTCCGCGACGCGTACGTCGATCTCGGCGTCGCCGGCGACATCGTCGTGCGGGCCGGGTTCTTTCACGCGCTCGTCGATCCGCAGAGCCTGATCCCGGATACCTCGCGCGCGTTCGCGGACAAGCCGATCGAGAGCCGCGGCGTGCGCGCGACCGAAGGCTTCCAGACCCAGGGCCTCACGCCGGGCCGCTCGCTCGGTGCCGCCGTGCGGCTCGATCCAAACGTCCCGGCATCCGGGGTGCGGATGGGCTTCGAGATCGCCGTCCAGAACGGCGCCGACGAGTACGCGTCGAACAACGACAACGACAAGCCGGCCGTCTCGGCTTCGGGGCTCGTGCGGTTGGCAGGCGACAGCCATGTCGTCGCGTCGGTCCGGTACAACCCGCGCACCGTCGGCGACCTTCCGTTCCGCCAGGACGAGACCGATCTCCAGGCCGCCGGTGGCGCCCAGCTCAACCTCGGTCCGGTCGCGCTCGGTGCCGGCGGCGTGTTCGTGCGGACCACGTTCTCGACGACCGGTGGGCCGACGCAGAACGCGTTTGGCGCGCACGCCCAGGCGATGGTCCGGGTCGGCGACGAGCTCGCGGTCGGTTACCGGTTCGGCGTCCTCGATCCGTCGAGCCTGATCCTCACGGACCGTGTGATGGAGCACACCGCCGGAGCGGTGCTCGGCGTGCCACGGTACCGCATGCGGTTGCAGCTCCAGGGAACTCACGCGGTCGAGCAACGCGCGCTGTCGAACAGCCGGATCCAGCTCGCCGCCGAGGTCAGCCTTTGAGCGGTCGGTCGCTGGAGTCGTTGCGGTCGCTGTGGTCGACGGCGCTCGCGGCCGTGGCCGTGCTCGCGGCGTGTGGCGATGCCGCGCCGAAGGCGAGCGCGTACCGGATCGGCTCGCTCGACGACGCGATCGGCGGGCCGCACGCGATCGGTACGATCGGCGACTTCATGCTCGAGAACGATCAGATCCGCGTCGTGATCGCCGACACCGGCATCAACACGCGCGATCCGAGCAAGACGACCTACGGCCGCGTCAACACCACGTTCGGCGGCACGCTCGTCGACGCCGACATCCGGCGGCCGGGTGGCGGTGGTGGCCGCGGTAACGATCAGCTCGCCGAGCTGCTGCCCGGCTTCGCGTTCTCGGTGATCAACCCGACGAAGGTCGAGATCACGGCAGACGGCACCGACGGCAAGCCGGCCGAGGTCACGGTCTACGGCACCGGCGGCGACCTCCTGCAGATGGTCTATCTGCTGAACGTCGGGCTGCTCAACGCGGTGAACCTCGACTTCAAGCAGACCTACCGCCTGCATCCCGGCCAGAAGTGGGTCGAGCTCGAGACCACGATCCGGAACAAGACGAACGGCGCGCATCCGCTGCCGTACTTCCAGCCAGCCGAGATCAAGGACCTCGGGTTCGATATCCCCGGGCTCGAGAGCCTGACGCTGAGCGTGCCGATGGGAATGCTGCCGCTCCTCGGCGGCGAGCAGGATCTGTTCGCGCCCGGCGCGGCCGGCTTCAACGTGCAGTACGCGATCGAGGACACCTACAAGACCGCGGGCGGCTTCCCGGCGTTTCCCGGCATGGTCGTCGACTACCTCGCGAGCCGCGGCGAGGGCGTGTCGTACGGGCTGACGCTACCGGCGTCGCCGAACAACTACGTCAACAAGTACAAGACGCTGCCCAGCGGCGCACCAGGCTATCCGCAGCAGGACATCACGCCGTACTCGATGCTGCTGCCATTCACGTATGCCGGCGTCGCCGGCGTGTACATGTACGCGCCGCCGTCACAGCTCAACGCCGGCGAGGAGTTCACGTACGTCTCGTACTTCGTCGTCGGCGACGGCGACGTGTCGTCCGTCCTCGATTCGATCTACACGATCCGCGGCATCGAGACCGGCACGTTCGGCGGACGCGTGCTCGACGAGCACTCGCAGGCTCCGGTCGCCGGTGCCGACGTGATGATCCTCGACGGCCAGGGCCGGCCGATCGACCAGATCGAGACCGACGCGCGGGGCGCCTTCCTCGGGCGGCTCGCACCGGGCGACTACAGCTACGCGGTGTACGCCGACAATCGCGAGCCGACGATCCCGGCGAGCATCACGATCACCGCGGGCAAGCAGACCGGCGCGCTCGTCAACATGCCATCACCGGCGACGCTCGCGGTCGTCGTCCGCGACGAGCAGGGACGCAGTGCACCGGCGAAGATCCAGCTGATCGGCCGCTTCGATCAGGCGAACCAGAACAAGGATCCGCGGACGTTTCTCTACTCGCTCGCGCGTGGCGAGAGCCGGCGGCCGACCGCGTTCGACGGTGGCAACCGGTTCGTCGAGAAGGCGTGGTGGACCAAGGACGGGCGCCAGCTCGCGACGGTGCGGCCGGGGACCTACGATCTCGTGGTCTCGCGCGGCCCGGAGTACGAGCTGACCACGAAGTCGATCAAGCTCGAGGCCGGCAAGCTCGTCACCGAACAGCTCACGCTCGAGCCGGCGTTCACGACGCCAGGCTGGGTTGCTGGCGACTTCCACCTCCACGCCGCGCCGTCGACGGACTCCGGGTTGCCGATCATCGATCGGGTGATCAGCTGCGCCGCCGAGGGCCTCGAGGTCGCGATCGCGACCGATCACAACTACATCACCGACTACGCGCCGGCGATCGCGGCGAGCGGGCTCGATCCGTGGCTCCTCGGGATCCCGGGCATGGAGCTGACGACGTTCGAGATGGGTCACTTCATCGGCTTTCCGCTCAAGATCGATCCAGGCTCGACCCGCGGCGGCGAGTTCGTGTGGCACCAGCAACCGCCGCAGAGCTTGATCGATCAGCTGCGCAACCTCGCCGTCGACAGCGCCACCGCGATCGTCCAGGTCGCGCACCCGCGGCAGCAGGTACTCGGCTACTTCGCGCAGTTCTTCGTCGACGACCAGACCGCGCTGCCCTACACGCCGTCGGGCATCCTCGGCGTGTTCGCGCCGTACGGCGACGAGTTCAGCGCCGACAAGTTCTCGGTCGACTTCGACGCGATCGAGCTCTTGACGGGCCGCCGTACCGAGGACGTCCACACGTTCCGCGCGCCGAACCCACTACCGCCCGGACCGTTTCCAGATCCGCAGCCGGTGCCGGGCCAGGTCGTGCTCGGCCCCGATGGCCGCGCGAAGTTCCCGGGTGTGGCCGAGACCTGGTTCACGATGCTCGACAAGGGCCATCGCGCGACCGCACTCGGGGCGTCGGACAGTCACTCGCTCCTCGGACACGAGCCGGGCTACGCGCGCACGCTGGTGTTCGTGGGCGACGGCAAGGATGTGCCGGGAGGCTTCACGCGCGACGACGTGGTCACCGCGGTTCGCGAGCACCGCGCGATCACCACGAACGGGCCGTTCATCGACATGAAGGTTGGCACCGCGACGATCGGCGACACCGTGCAGGGCGCGAGCATCGAGCTCGTGATCCGCGTCCGTGCACCGAGCTGGGCGAAGGTCGACAAGCTCACCGTGTACTCGAACAGCGCGATCGTGACGCCGACGCCGATCACGATCCCGACCGATCAAGGCACCGACTTCGAGACCCGCATCACGCTGCGGCCGACGCGCGACGCGTGGGTGGTCGCCGAGGTCACCGGCACGAGCAACATGTTCCCGGTCGTCTCGCCGACCGAGTTCCCGCCGCTCGATGCGACCGTCATCATCCAGGCGCTCTCGGTCGGCCTCGGTGACGGGCTCGCGACGTTGCCGTTGATCGCGAGCCTGAAGCCGGAGCGCGTGCACATCTCGACACCGTTCGCGATGACCAACCCGATCTGGATCGACTTCGACTCCAACGGGACGTGGACGCCACCCAAGTCGCCGTTCGCCACCCGCCGCGCACCGACCACGACCACGACCACGACGCGGCCCGACGTCCGGACCCAGTTCGACGCGCTCCCGGAGGTCGCGCCATGACGCAGCGAGCCCATGGGTTAGCTCTCTCACTGGCTAGTGTTGTCGCCATCGGGGTCCTCGCGCTGACCAGTCGACCAGCCTGGGGGCACACCTTCCCGCCGGTGCGGACGGTGGTCCTCCAGGTCGAGCGCTGCGAGCTGGTCGCCCTGGTTGGCTATCGCGCGGGTACCGGCGATGCCGCCGACAAGCTGCTCGCCCGCGTCGCCAGCCGTCCGAAATCACAGGCACTCGAGGCGATGCGGGACGTGCTCGCGAGCCACGCGATGACGCCACTCACGATCGCCGTCGACGGCGTCGCGCTGGTGCCCACGGCTGTTCGCGCCAAGCTCGGCGTCGATGGCGAGGGAGGACGCCCCATGGTCGTCCTCCTCGTGAGCTATGCACTGCCGGCCGGCAAGACGCTCGCGCTGAGCTCGCGCGACGCACGCAGCACGCGGATATCGTGGACAGATCGCCAGAGTGGGCGGGTTGCGATCCCGGAGGCGCCCGCGCAGGGACGCTGGTTCACCGGCGTGGCCTCCTTCTTGCTGAACCTCACCCCATCGGGAGGCTCGGCATGCGCAACTTCAAAATCATCGGACTGATCTTCGCAACGGTTTCATTCGCCGCTTGCGATAGCGCATACGACCCGGACGGGCCGGCGATCGATCCGAACGCCCCCAAGGTCCACATCACGTCTCCCGAGCGCGGCACGTTCGCCGGGGATGTCACCTCGATCGAAGTGCGCGGCACCGCGATCGACGACAGCGCCATCACGTCAGTGACGGTCAACGGCGTCGAGGCGGCAGTCGACGCGAGCACCGGCGCCTTCAAGGTCACCATCCCGGTCGCGGCTGGCACGAACCTCCTCCACGCGATCGCGAAGGACGCGCAGGGCAACACCGGCAAGGAGACCCGCGCGGTCGTCGCCGGCCGCCTGTCGTCGATCGATCGCACCGTCCCGTCGGCGATCACTGCCTCGATGTCCGCTGCGACGTTCGACGCGCTCGGCCGCGGCGCCGGTGGCTTCATCGAGACCGCGAACCTCGGCACGCTCGTGGCGCCGATGAACCCGGTACTCGACCTCGGCACCACCAACGGCGCGCCCGACTGCCTCTACGCGCAGGCGCGGATCACCGGCATGGACGTCGGCAACGCCGACATCAAGCTCGCGCCGCAGACCGGCGGCCTCTACCTCGACGCCACCCTCGACAACGTCCGCGTCGATCTCAAGCTGCAATGGGCGGTGTCCTGCCTCGACGGCAGCCGCAACGTCACCGTCTCCGCCAGCCGCCTGCGCGTCCGCGGCCTGCTCGCGGTCGGCATCACGCTCGGCAACTTCGACATCGCGCTGAAGAACCAGCAGGTCACGATCACCGGCTTCGACGTCGACCTCGGCGGCGTGCCGGGCACGATCATCGACATGCTCTCGCTCGATACCCGCATGGGCCCGATCCTCGCGTTCGCGACCGAGCGCTTCCTCGTGCCGATGCTGAACCGGTCGCTCAGTGGCCTCGGTGAGACCAAGACCGTCGACGCGCTCGGCAAGAAGATCGATGTCACCGTCGCGCCCCACAAGATCAGCTTCGACGCGGTCGGCGCGATCGTCGAGCTCGACACCGAGCTGCGTGCCCAGGGCGACAGCGCCTCGCCCGGCTTCGTGTACGTCGCGAACCAGGTGCCCGCCATGGACAAGAGCCGCGGCTTCCAGCTCGCGGTCGCCGACGACGCGGTCAACCAGCTGCTCGGCAGCCTGTGGGCCGCCAAGGGGCTCGACGCCAGCATCGATCTCACGACCGGCAGCTACGGCGAGGTCGGCAAGCTCTACGACCGCGTCGAGATCTCGGCCAAGGTGCCGCCGTTCATCGATGCCTCTGGCGACAAGCTGGTGATGACGCTCGGTGACCTGATCGCGACGTTCAAGAACGGCGAGCAGGTCGCGACCCAGGTCGCGATCAACGCCCAGCTCGCCCTCGTCGTCACCGCGAACCCCGATGGCTCGCTTCGCGTCGACGTCGGTACGCCGACGGTCTATGTCGACATCCTCGACGAGAACATCGACGGCGCCAACGCCCTGTCGAACGCCCAGTTCGAGCTGATCGCGAGCTTCGCGCTGTCCCGCGTCGTCGCGGCCGGCTCGGGCGCCGCCGGCGCGATCCCGCTGCCCTCGGCGGGCGGCGTCGCGGTCCAGGACGTCGCGATCAACCAGCAGACCGGCTACCTCGTCGTCGACGGCGAAGTGCAGTAAGAGCTCCCTCGCTCGCTGCGGCTCCCACCCCGTGCCCTCGGTCACGGGTCGTTAACGTTCTGGCCTTGATCGGGCGGGGTTTCCATCTGATGGTCGCCTTATGGGGCCGAAACTGATCCGTCCGCAAATCAACTGGGTGGTCGTGATCACCGCGCTCCTGTTTGCGATGGGATGCAGCGGAGGTTGCGGCGGCTGCGCCGGGATGGAGCCCATTCCAGGTGGCTTCACGGCGGCCAAGCGCGTCCCGAACGCGGCGCAGCTCCGGGTCACCGATGGCGCGCTCGCGAAGATCTCCGCGGACCCGGCGAGCGTGATCGGCCCGCTCGTCGGTGGCGCGATGAACGGCATCGTCGAGTTCAACGTGCCCGCGAGCTGCGGTGGCTCGACCGAGGTCTGCTGCGTCAACAACGTCCCGCAGCCGACGTGCGGCCCGCTCGCGATCGATCTCGTCAAGCGCGCGACCGATCCGGCGCTCGTCCTCACGCCAGTGCAGGGCGCGTCGCGCATGGACATGACGATCCGCGCGCGCGTGAAGACCAAGATGAACATGCAGGTCAAGACCCAGGGCGTCACCTGCCAGGTCAGCCTCGACAGCACGCGCGGCTCGAGCCCGGACGTCACGATCACGGCGCAGCTCGGCTTCCCGCAGGACGCGACGGTCGGCACGACGCGGATCGCCGCGGCCAATGTCGCGGTCGCGCTGCAGAACGAGGACATCCAGCTCAGCGGCAGTTTCACGTGCAGCATCGCCGACTTCTTCATCGGCTTCGTACGCGGGCTGTTCGAGGACCAGATCGCGAGCCAGATCCAGGACACGATCAACGAGGCGACGTGCAAGCCCTGCGAGTCGGGACAGGTCGCCGAGTGCGGGTCGTCATTCGCGACCGCGTGCACGAACAAGACGTGCATGGTCGGCGGCACCTGTCTGCAGGAGCTCGGCGTCTCGGGCCGAATGCGCGGCAACTCGATCTTCGCGAACCTGTCACCCGGCACGACCGGCGCGCTCGATCTCTACGAGGTCCTCGGCGGCTATGCGGACAGTAACAACGGCGGCCTCGCGATGGGTCTGCTCGGCGGCATGCTGCCGGGCGGCGCTCCACGCGATCGCTGCGGTCCCCCGGCGACCGAGCCCGCGCGCCCGACGATCGCGAAGTCGGCGTTCTTTGCCGGCAACACGCGGCCCGATACCGGCGCGACGTTCGACGTCGGCATCGGCCTCCACGTCTCGCAGCTCGCGCAGTTCGCGTACGCGGCATACGAGGGCGGCTTCTTGTGCCTCACGATCGGTAGCGGCACGGTCTCGCAGCTGTCGACCGACACGCTGTCGTTGATCTCGCGCTCGCTCGGCAACCTCAACGAGGGCAACTCGCCGATGGCGGTTGGCCTGCGCCCGCAGAGCCCGCCGACGATCGCGCTCGGCAAGAACCTGTTCGTCGACGACGGCATGGGCGGCAAGACGCTGAGTGATCCACTGCTCGATCTGCGGTTCGCGGGGATGGAGATCGACTTCTTCGCCGCGGTGGACGACCAGTACACGCGCGTGTTCACGGTGGTCGCCGACGTCCAGCTGCCGATCGGACTGCAAGTGACCGGGACCGGCGAGCTGCAGCCGGTCCTCGGCGACGTCGAGGGCGCATTCACGAACATCTCGGTCAAGAACTCCGAGGCGGTCACCGAGTCGCCCGATCAGCTCGCGAGCCTGTTCCCGACCGTGCTCGACCTCGTGCTGCCGCAGCTCTCCGGCGGGCTCTCGCCGCTCTCGCTGCCGGCGCTCGGTGGCCTCGAGCTCGCGGTCACCGCGATCACCGCGACGCCGCAGAACGTCGGCGGCGCCGACAACTCGTACCTGTCGATCTTCGCGAACCTCCGCCCGGCGACGATGGCGCGGCCCGTCGACACCGTGGTCTCGCTCGGTGACATCTACCAGCCCGACGACGCGGTGATGAAGAACCCCGCGAAGTGGCAGCGCGGCGCCGGCCCGACGATCCAGCTGTCCTACGGCGACGCACCAGGCCTCGAGCACTCCTACCGGATCGACGGCGGCTCGTGGTCGGCATGGACGCCGCACCGCACGCAGACGATCCGCTCGAACGCGCTATGGCTCTCCGGCCTGCATCACGTCGAGGTCCGCGCGCGAGAGATCGATCGCCCCGAGACGATCGATCCGACGCCCGCGATGATCGACGTCGAGCTCGGTGCTCGCACCGCGCGCCGCGCGCCGATCCGTGGCTTCCACGGCCAGCCGGGCGAGGCCGGTTGCAACTGCGAGACGACCGGTGCCGGCGATGCGAGCCCGTTCCTGCTCGTGCTGGCCTTCATCATCCTGCCGATGCGGCGGGCACGCCGGCAAGTCGCGAGCGTGCTGCGCGGGGCGCGGCGCCTCGGGATGACGACCTGGCTCGCGGCGATCGCGCTATTGCCCGGCTGCAGCTGCGGCTCTAACCCGTGCGGCGACGCCGAGTGTCTGCCCGGCGAGGTCGCGCACGGCGGGCTCGGCCGGTGGACGAGCATCGCGGGTGACGAGAAGCGCGTGATGGTCGCGACCTACGATCAGGGTCTCGGCGATCTCGTCGCGATCGACGTCACCGACCCAGCGAACCGCAAGCTCGTCGCGGTCGACGGCATCCCCGACGGCACGCCGATCTACGATCCCGATGGTTACCGCGATGGGATCGAGGAGCCCGGCGACAACGTCGGCGCCTGGACGTCGATCGCGTTCTCGAACGGTCACGCGATGATCGCGTACCAGGATCGTGACGCTGGCACGCTGAAGTTCGCTTTCGAGACCAAGCCGGGTAGCTGGCGGACCATGGTCGTCGACGACGGCGATGGCGTCGAGGTCGGGCGCTACGCGTCGCTCGCTGTCGACGGCGAAGGCTTCCCATCGATCGCGTACATCGCGCTCGGCATCGACGACGGCATGGGCCATCGCGCGACCGAGCTGCGGATCGTGCGTGCGAGCTCGAAGGAGCCATCGGATGCCGGTGCGTGGGGCACGGCGGCCGTCGCCGCGACGGCACCGGGCTCGTGCGGCGGGCTGTGCGGCGCGGGCCAGGCCTGCATCGCCGGCGCGATGGCGCAGACCTGCACCGCGGTCACCTCGGATTGCGCGACTGCCTGCGCGTCGGGCGAGGCGTGCATCGCCGGCACCTGCACCGAGGCCTTCGAGGAGCCGAAGGTCGCCACCATCGGCTCGGGGACCGGGCTGTTCGTCTCGCTCTCGGCGATGGCCGATGGCCGGCTCGCCGCGGTCTACTACGACATGGCAGCACGCTCGCTCGAGCTCGCCCTCGAGACCGCGGCAGCGTCGAACGAGTACGCGAAGACCGCGCTGCACACTGGCGCCGGCGATCGCGGGCTGTGGACGAGCGCGGTCGTCGATGCGACCGATACGATCCACATCGCGTATCAGGACGCGATCGGCGACCAGCTGCTGTACACGACGTGGGCCGGCAGTCCGGGCACGCCCGAGGTGGTCGACGACGGCCAGCGCACCGGCGACCGCACGCACCCGGTCGGTGCGGCGACCGCGATCTACCTCGTCAACGGCACGCCGACGATCGCGTACCAGGACGGCATGACCGCGGATGTCTACATCGCGACGAAGACCGGCGGGGCGTGGTCAACGATGCCGCTGACGGCCGGGCCGCTCCTCGACGGCTTCTCGATCGCGGCGACCACCGCGCACGGTGGGATGCCGTATCTCGCGTGGGACTCGCTCGATCCGGCGCAGTCGCCGCCGAACAGCGTGGCCGTCCAGACGCCCTGAGCGCGAAGGCGGCTATCATGGGCACATGCCCACGGTGATCGTGATCGGAGATGGCCCGGGTGGCCTGTCGGCCGCGCTGTTCCTCGCGAAGAACAAGATCGACGTCATGGTGTTCGGCCAGGACACGACGGCGATGCACTACGCGCAGCTGCGCAACTACCTCGGCATCCCCGAGATCGCCGGCGCCGAGTTCCAGAAGATCGCGCGCGATCAGGCGATCGGCGTCGGGGCCCGGCTCCGTAACGAGCGCGTCGACGAGATCTCCGGGAAGCAGGGCAAGTTCCAGGTCTCGCTGGAGAGCGGCGAGCGGCTACACGCCAAGTACCTCGTGCTCTCGGAGGGCAAGGGTCCCAAGCTCGCGAAGCAGCTCGGGCTCGCCTTCGACGAGGGCAAGGGCATCGCGACCGATCGCAACGCGCGCACCACGCTCGACGGCGTCTACGTCGTCGGCCGGTCGGCGCGACCGGGCCGCAGCCAGGCGATCATCTCGGCCGGTGACGGCGCGGCCGCGGCGATCGACATCCTGTCCATCGAGGCCGGGCACGACGTGCTCGACTGGGACGAGCCCCCGAAGCCCGCGTAGCTACGGGCAGGCGCGTGGCCCGCCGGTGCACGTGCCGGTGCCCGCGAGGTCGTTGCAGTACTCGAAGCAGGCGAGCCGGCGATAGTCGCCGTTGCCATCGAGCGAACCGACCGACAGCAGCTCGCCATTCTTCGGCAGGTTCGGATTGAGCGTGCCCTGGGCATCGACGAGCTCGGGGGCGAACGTCGCGTCGAACGCGCCGAAGCCGTTGCCGACCGCGCCTGGCATGTCGGCACGCAGCAGGTGCTCGGCGATCTCGACATAGCGATCCTCCGAGCGCAGCACCATCGCGGCGGCGCCCTCGGTGTAGCCAACCACGCCGCTGATCTCGAGGCTCGCGAGGTCGCCGTAGAGAATGCTGTCGGTACGCGCGAACGCCTTGGCGACCGGCGCGAACCGGGTGACGACGCCGGTGTCGAGGATCGGGCCACCGGCCTTGCGGATCACGAGCTTCAGATCGTCGCCGGCCTTCACCGCGCTCGGCACGATCACGTTGACCTGGTTTGCGGAGGCCACGCTCGTCGCGATCTTCGTCGCGTTCCACGGCTGCGCCGGCGGCGACGCCCACAGCTCGAGCTGGACGTCGAACGAGCGGCCGGTCAGGACCTGGCCGAGGGTGGCGCGGACGAGCCGGTTCGTGCCGGTACCGACGAGCGCGCCGGCCTTCGGGGCTGCGAGGACGTCGACGCGCGCGCCGCCGCACGTGGTCGCATTCGGCGCGCAGCGCGCCACGAGGTCGTAGAACGTCTCGGTCGCGAGGTTGTACGAGCCGACGACGACGAGGTGCTGGCCGGTCTTCTTCACCGGGATGCGAAGGCTGACCGCGCCCTTGCGGCTGGCGTAGCCATCCGCGCCGAGCACCGGGCGAACGCCGTTGACGAGCGGGCCGAGGACGGCGATGCGCACGCTGCCGCCATCGTGGGCGGACGCGACGACATCGATCGTCACCGGCGAGGTCGCGGTGCCGGCGACCCACAGCGGGTGGATGCGACGGCCATTCGCGCGCGCGCCGTCGAACACGCTTGCGCCGACATGGAGCGTCGGTGCGTCGTTCCAGGCGGGCGCGCCATCGGCCTTGGTGTCGACCGTCAGCGCGTCGGACTCGGCGAGCTCGAGCTCGGGATCGAGCTCGGCGTCGTCGGTGCAGGCGAACAGGAGCAGGAGCGGCAACAGGCGAAGCGTGGTCATTGGCGTAGTCCAGTCTCGAAGGTAGGAGCGGTTTATGAGCGGCGAGATAGTCGATCGCCGCGGCAAATGCACGAGCAATTCGCGCTCCAGCGCGAGGGGTTCGTCGTCGAAGAACCTTCATCGTGCGCGATTCGCGCAATGCTCACGGCTGTTCGCGTGCGTCGCGATCACGACGTCGCGCAAACGCCCTGCAAACCAGGCCTGCGGGGTCACGCAGACGATCGCGGTGGCTACTGGAGTAGCCATCCGGCAAGCGGCGACGCCGCCGATCACGTGCGCCTCGCGCCCCGGTGCACGGTCGGACGTGCGCTGGAACGACATCGCGGCGAGACGCTCGCTGGCTTCGCGACGTCACCGCCAGACTATGCTCGCGCGATGTCGTTCGTGCGGATCCCGAGCTCGCCACTGCTCGCCGGAGGTTTTGGCGTCGACCTCTTCGTTCGCAAAGCAGGGCAGGGCGCACCGCTGCTCGTCCTGCACGGCGGCTGGGGCCACGACTTCTATCCGTTCGACGCCCAGATCGCCGCGCTCGGCGATGCGTACCGCTTCGTGATTCCGGATCGCACCGGCTACGGCAAGTCACCGCGCGTCGCGACGTTCGCGCCCCGCTTCCACGAGGCTGCCGCGATCGAGGCCGAGGCCTTGCTCGACGCACTCGCGATCGACCGCTGCGTGATCTGGGGCCACAGCGACGGCGCGGTGATCGCGACGCTGATGGCGATCCGTTCGCCCGCACGCTATCGCGCGATCATCCTCGAGGCGCTGCATGTCGAGCGTGCGAAGCCGCGGTCGCGCGCATTCTTCACGCAGATGGCGGAGGACCCCGACAGCTTCGGCCCGCGGGTCACCGCGAAGCTCGCGGCCGAGCACGGCGACGACTGGCGGGCGATCCTGCGCGCCGATGGCCGGGTCTGGCTCGACATCGCCGCGACGCCGGGCACCGACACCTTCGACCATCGCCTCCACGAGCTCCGCGTACCCACCCTGCTCGTGCATGGCTCCGACGATCCACGCACCGAGCCCGGCGAGCTCGATCGGATCCGCCGCGAGGTTCCGCAGGCGCAGATCGCGATGATCGCCGGCGCCGGTCACAGCCCGCACAGCGAGCGCGCGCATGCCGCCGAGGTCACCGCGATCGTCGCCAGGTTCCTGCGCGCTGCGTGCTGAGGGCTCACTCCTGCTCGACTTCGATCCGCACGACGTCGCCGACGCACGCGCGCTGCAGATCCTCGCGCAGCTCCCGCCATCCCCCCTCGACGAGCGACGGCAGGCTCTCGAGCGCGGTTGCGAGAACCGTGGCGGGTAGCTCGGCCCAGCTCCGTGGCCCCTTGATGGTGGCCCAGAACGTCCGCCACGCGGCTCGGCCCTCCGGCGAGATCGAGTCGTCATTGAACCACGCCTCGAGCTGGCGAGCGGCCGCGTCGAGCCAGACGACCTCGCCGTGCGCGGCGCCGGACCGCGTGATCAGAAACGGCATGTGCCCGCAGTTGGCTGGCTCGGGCCATGGCCACGGCTCGGGCACGATCAAGTTGATCCCCTCGCGCGGCGTGCGCGGCACGAAGTACCCGGGCCGTGCGATCTCGATCTCGGTGAGCGCTGGCAATCCACGCACCGCGTCGACGAGCGCATCCTGGTCGGCGAAGCCGCGGAGCGCCGGCAACCGGAGCCGCGTGATGTGCTCGCGGTTCGGCAGGATCGGCAGGGTCCGCCACGCGACGGCCGCGACATCCCGCGACAGGTCGACCGATCGCAGGCTCGGCATCCGCACGCGCACGACCTGTGGGATCGGAACCTGTTCGATCTCCTCGTCGCCGACCCAGTACGTGCTGTCGGCGATCACCAGGTCGAGGTGTTCGACCGCGTCGAACGTGACGTCCGCGAAGCCGATCGCGCTGCAGGTGTCGAGCCCGGTCAGCTGGAGCTCGCGGATCGTCGGGTGAGAGAACGCGCCGAGGGCCGGGCCGTGGAGCTCGAGGCGGCGCAGCCGTGGGGTCGCCGCGAAGAGCCGCGTGCGCACGCCATCCGACACGGTCGCGTTGCTCCAGATCGTCAGGCGCTCGAGCCAGCGCTGCTCGCGCGCGGCGATCGCGTCGAGCGCGGGCTCGAGATCGGCGGGCTCGCCACGAAAGGTCGCGCCGCGCACGTAGGCCGCGAGTGGACTGTCGAGCACACGCTCGAGGTGCGCCGCCGCGTTGCCGTCGATCCACGCATCGAACCGCAGATCGTCGACGAACCCGAGGTGCACGGCGTCACCGATCCACACCGCGTGCACGTTGTCGGTCGGGATCAGGTGGCCGAGCCAGCCGCGCAGGAGCTCGCGGCGACGCTCGGCGAGCGCGCGAGTGGAGCCGCGCAACTCGATCTCGAGATCGATCGCGATCAGCTCGCCGCGCGGATCACCGCAGGCCTGGAGCTGATCCGCATACACCGCCAGGGTGTCGCGATCCCACGAGGTTGCCAGCGCGGCCTCGAGTGCGTCGTGCACGCCTCATGTTCGCACGTGGGCACCTCCCCCGTGCTACCTATGCCCGAGGCATGAGGCTCGCGCATTGCTCCGACCTGCACCTGCTGTCGCACGACGGCGCGCGCTGGCTGGACCTCGCGAACAAGCGCTGGATCGGCGTGATGAACCTGCTGTCGAGCCGCAGCCGCCACTATCACGTGGCTGCGTTCGAGGCGATGGTCGAGGATCTCAACGCGCAGGGCATCGAGCACGTGCTGTGCACGGGCGACGTCACGAACCTCGCGCTGCGCCAGGAGTTCGAGTTCGCCCGCCGCAAGTTCGACAAGCTCGCGCTCGGCCCGCTCGATGTCACCGTGATCCCGGGCAATCACGATGCGTATGTCGCGCAGGGCGTGCCGCTGTTCTCCGAGACGTTCGGCGACTACGCGACCCCCGACGCCGGCTGGGCGTGGGAGGAGGATCACCGCCACTCCGCCGACGACATCCTGCACTGGCCGATCGTTCGCGTCCGCGGCGAGCTCGCAATCATCGGCCTCTCGACGAGCCGCGCGACGCCGTGGTTCACCGCGTACGGCAGCCTCGGCCACGGCCAGCTCAAGCGGCTGCGTCACGTGCTGCTCGATGAGCGGCTGAGCGGCAAGATCCGCGTCATCGCGATCCATCACCCGCCTGCCGGCAATCGCGCGCGCAGCAAGATCCGCGGGCTACGCGATCACCTCGCGTTCGCGCACGTGATCGCCGAGGCCGGCGCCGATCTGATCGTCCACGGTCACGAGCACGTCGATCTCGTCGAGACGCTCGCCGGCCCCGAGGGCGTACATGTCCCGGTCCGCGGTGTCGCGTCCGGCACGTACTTCCACAACAAGCCGGATCGCACCGCGCGCTACCGGATCTACGACATGGCCGGCGGCCAGATCACAGGCGATCATGTTCGCGTCTGGGATCCAGAGAACCGGCGATTCGCACCCGGCGAGCCGACACGACCCGTCGACGCCGCACCAGCACGGCAGCAGTCGGCAATCTAACCCTGGAACTTGACTTGGCTTTATCGCGTGAGATACCCACCACGAGAGGAGCACCAGATGGGTGAGCCGACGCCGAACGCCGCCGAGATCGAAGCCGAGGACAAGCAGTACGTGATGCGTCCATGGACGCATCCGGCCGGCGAGCCGGTGATCGTCGCGAGAGCCAGCGGCTGCGTGGTCACGGATGTCCACGGCAAGGACTACCTCGACTTCACCGCGGGCTACTTCGTGAACAATGCCGGCCACTGTCACCCGCGGATCGCTGAGGCCGCGACCCGGCAGCTGACCCAGGTGCTCCAGGTCTCGGGCAAGCACGGCACCGTGCCGGTCGTGAAGCTCGCGAAGAAGCTCGTCGAGCTCGCGCCGAAGTCACTCGGCAAGGCGTTCTTCTCGACGGGCGGCTCCGAGGCGAACGAGTTCGCGCTCAAGCTCGCGCGCCAGTACACCAAGAAGACCGACGTCGCGTACCTCCAGAACGGCTACCACGGGCTCTCGCTCGGCGCGCTCGAGGTCACCGCGAGCGAGAAGTATCGCGAGTCCGCCGGCAAGCCGATGGGCCCCGAGAACTACGCGATCCCGACGGCGTACTGCTATCGGTGCCACTGCGGCGGTCCGAACAAGTGCGAGGTCCAGTGCCTCGATGGCGTCGAGGCGCAGCTCAAGAGCAAGCCGAATACCGCGGCGCTGATTGCCGAGCCGATCCAGGCCGTCGGTGGGCTCGCGCCGCCGCAGAAGTGGTGGGCGCGGCTCGACAAGCTTCGCAAGGCGCACGGCATGCTGCTGATCGCCGACGAGATCCAGACCGGTCTCGGCCGCACCGGCAAGATGTTCGCGTGCGAGCACTACGGCCTCGAGCCCGAGATCATGACCGGCGGCAAGGGCCTGTCGGGCGGCGTCGGCTCGCTCGCGGTCACGCTCGCGTCGGATGCGGTGAACAAGAACTTCTTCGGCGGGACCACGCCGACATCCGGCGGGAACGCCGTGTCGTCCGCGGCCGGCCTCGCGATGATCGAGACGATCATCGATGAAGGCCTCGTCGAGAACGCCGCGAAGATGGGCCAGTACTTCTCCGAGGCGGCGTGGGCGCTGAACGATCCGTGGATCGGCGACGTCCGGTTCACGGGCCTGCTCGGCGGCATCGAGCTGGTCAAGGACCGCGAATCCAAGGAAGTCCTCGGCAAGACCGAGATCGCCCGGATCAAGGACGATCTCCACGCGCAGGGCATGCTGATCACGGTCTCGGGGTGGCACGGCAACGTGCTGCGCCTCCAGCCGCCGCTGTCGATCACCTCGAAGCAACTCGACACGTTCATTGCCGCGCTGCGCAAGACCCTCGTCAAGGTACGGGGATCCTGATCCTTCGTACCTGCGATGTGCCTGGGGCGTGTTTTTGCCCGCCCAGATTCGCTAGAGTGCCCGCCGGGTGATGCGCCGATGAACCTGTTCGCCTTCCGCACGCAGCTCGACCGGATCCTGCATCCGGTCGTGTCCGCGCTGGCGAGGCTGCCCGTGCACGCCAACGCGTGGACGATGTTCGGCGCGCTGATCGGCCTGGTCGGTGGCGTCGTCTTCTTCTACGGCCTGTGGTGGCCCGGGCTCGTGCTGCTGCTCGTGCGCGGCCTGATCGATCACATCGATGGCTTCAAGGCGCGCAACTTCAACCAGCGCTCGACGTTCGGCGCGGTGATGGACGACGTCTGCGATCGCTGGGTGCTCGGCATCATGTACGCCGGCGGCTGCCTGAACCTCAGCTACGACTATCCGCACATCCTGATCGTGCTCGGCTTCGGGATCACCGGCGCGCTGACCAACGTCATCATCAAGCTGTCGATCTATGCCGAGAGCCAGCAGGACATCTGGCGCAGGGAGGGCAAGATCGGCCACCCCGTCGATGTCGTCGGGCTGTTCGGCTCTGCCGAGTTCATCATCTATTACGGCTTCGGCGTGTTCTTCACGGCGCTGCTCCAGGATCCGCGGCCGCTGCTCGCCGGGATCTGGGCCGTCGCGATCATGAGTCACGTGTCGTTGCTGCAGCGCGTGCGGTTCGCGTGGAAGCGGTATCGGTTCGTCGATCCGGGCCTCTTGACCCGCGACGACGAGCCGGACGCGAAGGCGGGGTGAGTGTGACGACGTCGCCCGCGAACCCAACGCTGGGCGCGAAGCCGCGCGTGGTGTCGCCGTTCAACCCGGCGAACGCGGTGACCGCCTCGCGGTTTCTGACGCTGCCGCCGTTCTTCTGGGCGGTCTCGAACGGCTACCACCAGTACGCGATGCTGTTCATCCTGATCTGCGGCCTGCTCGACAAGGTCGATGGTCTGGTCGCGAAGCTGTTCGACTGCCGCAGCCCGTTCGGCGAGGTGTTCGACGCGATCGCCGACGGCATCTGCTACGGGTTCGCGATGATCGTCGTCGCGGTCTACGGCTGGGCGCCGGCGTTCCCGGTGTTCGCGGTGATCGGGCTCGGCGTGCTCAACACCGGCCTGCGCTTCGTTTACGCCAAGCGCGCTGGCCGCGCGATCAACTACAAGTCCTATGCGATGGAGCGCGTCGTCGGCTTCATCGGCTTTCTGATCGGCTTCGCGACCGGTGGCATGGAGGTCGACTACTACTACTGGTGGTTCCTCCCGCTGTTCGCGCTCGTCGTCCTCCATGACACCAAGCGGATGCTGTTCGACGGCATCCCCGGAGCGGATCGATGAAGGCCGAGCTCATGACCCCGGAGACGTTTCGCTGGGTGCTGACCATCCTCACCCTCGGTGGTGCGGTCTGGGCGCTCTACGACGTCTATCTGATCTCCAAGCTACGCGGCCAGGACCGCAACGATCCGCTCGTCAAGGACAAGCGGTTCGGCTTCACGGTCGGGATCATCATCGGGCTGTTCGGGATCAGCGGAGTCCTTCGCTTTCACGGCGTGCTCTAGCGCTCGTGCGTCAGCCCGAGCCGCTGGCCGTGGCGAAGCACGCGCACGTGGTCGACGCCGCGAGCCGCGGCGATCTTCTCGAGCCGGCGGCGCGGCATGCTCGGCAGCCCCAGCCGCAGGTGGACGGTGCCCCAGTGCACGGGCACGAGCGTCTTCGCACCGAGCCGCTCGAAGATGTCGAGCGCGCAGTCGGGATCGATGTGGACGCCGCGGTCGTGCAGCTCGCGCCGCCACCGGTAGTACCAGACCGGCAGCATGCCGCCGATCGGCAGCAGCGCGACGTCGATCGCATGACGCTTGCCGATGTCATCGAACACCGCGTGGTCGGAGAAGTCGACATCGCCGGCGTGATGGACCGCGTGACCATCGGCACCGACCACGTAACCGAGCGCGACCGGCGCGTCGCCCTTGCTCCAGCGTCCCCAGTCGTGACGGGTCGGGACCGCGGTGATCTCGAGGCCGTTGATGTCGATCTGGTCGCCGGTGTCGAGCTCGCTGACCCTCGCGAACCCGAGATCGCTGACGATGTCCTTCGCGCCGCGCGGCACGACGAGGTGGGTGTCGCGATCCACCGCCTTGAGGCTCCAGCGGTTGAGGTGATCGACGTGCGAGTGCGTGATCAGCACGGCGTCGACCTTGCCGGCGGCGCGCGTCCGCGAGCGAAACAGCGGATCGAACAGGACCCGGGTCCGGCCCAGCTCGGCGACTGCCGTCGCATGCCCCAGCCAGGTCACCGAGGGCCCGGCCTCGGCGGACGGTGCTGTCGCAGGCCCCGAGGAGCCCGTGGGGTCCGTGGGGCTAACCTCGCGTTCCGTTCGAGGCTCTGCGCCGTCGGGCTCTCTAGCAGCCGGGGCCACGGTGCTGCTATAGCACGGAGGATTCCGTGCTGATGTTCTTCCTGATCGGCATCGCGGCCGGCGCGCTCACCGGCGTGCCGATCGGTCCGGTCAACGTCGCGGTGATCGACGCCGCGTACCGCCACACGATGCGGCGCGCGATCGCGGTCGGCCTTGGTGGCTCGATCGCCGACGGCCTGTACTCCGCACTCGGTGTCCTCGGCGTCACGCCGATCCTCAACGCGAACCCTTCGATCCCGCCGATCCTCTATCTGATCTCCGGCGCGATCCTGCTCGTCTATGGCTTCCTCACCGCGCGCAGCCAGCCGGTCGCCCCGGCAACCGCAGACGGCTCGCAGCCCAAGCTCGAGCCCAAGGGCGAGATGTGGTCGGGCTTCACCGTCGGGCTCGCGCTGATCCTGCTCAACCCGGCGGCGATCGTGACGTGGGTCGTGATCATGGGCTCGATCATCCCCGAGGCCACGATGGCGGGCGGCATCGCGTGTGCGCTCGGTGTGATGGTCGGCAGCTTCGCGTGGTTCGCGCTCGTCGCGTACCTGACCCAGAAGGGCAAGAACGTGCTCGGCGAGAAGGCGGCGTGGATCCCGCGGCTCGTCGGCGTCGCGTTGATGGTTTATTCGATCTACCTGCTGACCAAGGCTGTCCAGTACTTCATCGCGTAGGGGCGACCGGGCGATGGCGAGAGACCGATGACGACGCGTGGCGAGCTACTGCGGGCACTGGTGATCGGGATCGTGGTCGGTGCGGCGGTCACGATCGCGGTGTACGAGCTGCGCGGTGGACCGCGCACGGCACCCGCCAGCCGCACGGTGCCAGCCAATGCCACCAGAGATGCTCCAAGAGATGGCGGTGTGCGGTGACGCCTCATCCGGGCGCTCGCACGAGGTGCGTGCCACGCTGAACATCCAGGGCGGCGGCAACGTCCACCTCCCCGACAGCTCGTGCGTCTACCCCTGCGAGGCCCCATGAAGCTCCTGTCCACCGTCGCGCTCGCAGCCCTCCTCACCACCACGTTCGCCGCTCGCGAGGCGGACGCCGAGCCGAAATCATGGACCGCGGCGAAGGCCGTGCTGCCCGACAACGTCACCGTGCTCGCCGGCGCCAATCTGATCTCGCTGCGCAAGACGGCCGCGTACCAGCAGCTCGTGCCGGCGCTGATCAAGAAGGAGCCAGACGCCAGGCAGGTATTCGACATCGCGAAGACGACCTGCGCGATCGATCTGCATACCGCGATCGAGGACGCGACGGTCGCGATCTCGGATGACGAGAAGGGCCTGGTCGTCGTCGGCCTCGCGACGGGCATCGACCAGAAGAAGGTCGTCGAGTGTCTCGACAAGCTGGCGGTGCAGATGGCGAAGGCGAAGGCGCCGCCCGCGAAGACGGGCCTCAAGGCGGGTGCGGCGAAGAAGAAGCCGGCACCGACTCCGAAGGTGGTGACGAAGACCATCGGCAAGATTACCGAGTACTCGATCGAGGGCGAGCCCAAGAAGCTCTACCTCGCGTGGCTCACACCCGACGTCGTCGCGATCTCGACCACCGTCGATGACCGCGCGCTGCTCGAGAAGCTCGTGTCTGGCAAGGGCGTCAAGGGCGCGATGAGCGGCACGGTCGGCAAGGTCAATACCAGCGCGACGCTGTGGCTCGCGACCACCAAGCAGACGCCGATCTCGCAGACCGGCTCCACGATGAAGTCGGCGTTCGGCACGATCGACGCGAGCGGCGGTCAGGTCCGCTTCGACATCCACGCGATCATGGCGTCCGCGGCCGAGGCCAAGAAGTTCGTCGACGACGCGACCGCGATGCTCGGCGTCGCGAAGTCTCAGGTGCCGCCGCAGTTCGCGAACATCGTCGATGGCCTCAAGCTATCGGCGAAGGGCGACGACGCGATGATGAAGCTCGACGTGACCGAGAAAGATCTGCAGAGCATCCTCAGCCTGCTGATGATGAGCCTCTAGGAGCTCAATTTTCGATCGACTCGAGGAGCTCGCCGACGGTCTCCTCGACGCGGATCGCGAGCTGGCGCGGAACCGGCGAGCCGTCCTCGGCGATCAGCGCGGACAGCCGGCGGGCCGCCGCAGCGATCTGGGCGCGCAGCTTCTCCTTGCGCTCGGCGTTCGTCTGCGGGAACGCGAGCTCGCCGAACTTCTTCGCGAGCACCGGTGCCTCGAGACCTTCCTCGAAGGCGGACCGATGGATCGTGCGAAGCGTCTCCTCGTCGGCCGCGCCCTTCTCGGTCGCCTTCTGCACGAACTCGACGGTCTGCATGCTCGGGATCGGCGGCACGAAGTCGGTGGACTCGGTAGTCCGCGCGCGCTCGATCACGCGTGGCGCGCTGGTCTCGAGGAAGCGATAGCTGCCAAGCAGCTTCGCGACCGTCGAGCCACGGAGGTGGAGCTCCTTGCGGCAATACGACTCGAAGTCGGTGTAGCCCCAGTTCACGAACAGCCGCTTCTCGGTGCAGCGAGATAGCGCCTCCGCGAGCTCGAGCCATGTCCGCTTGAACGCGCGCGCCTTCGCGAGCGTGTCCGCGCGGACGGGGTCGTCGGAGACCGCGATCATGCGGTCTTCCATCATCTGGTCGGTCTTGGTGAGAATCTTGGAACCCATCGGCAAGCGGACGCTACGAGATCGGTCTGATCATCGACGGCACGGGTCCGGAGCGCCTCAGTTTTCCGAGCCTCGCGCCGCCACGAGCGACCGGATCTCCCGCAGTTACAATCCGGCACGCGGCGTGCTCAGATGGCGTCCGCGATGCGGCTCCTTGTCGTCCTCCTCCTGCTCATCCTCGGCTCGAGCACCGGCTGCTTGCCGTCGAAGGGCGATCTCGGCGCCGCCGATATCGAGGATGGCGGTGGCAGGCCAGATCCGAACCGCGGCTGCTCGATCGACAGCGACTGCACGCTCGCGTCGGCGAAGTGCTGCGACTGCGATTCGTTCGCGGTCTCCGCGGGCGACTCGCTGGCCGACGCGTGCGGCGATGTCAACTGTCCGCCATCGAGCGGGACCTGCGCGAACGTGCGTGCCGCCTGTGATCGCGGCGCGTGCGTCATCGCGTGCGTGCCGCAACCGACGACGAAGAGCTGCGCGAATGGCTTCGCGCTCGACACGACCGGCTGCCTGGTCGACGAGTGCGCCCCGGTCCTCGACGGCGGTTGCAGCGCCGACACCGACTGCGTGCAGACCCGCGCGGACTGCTGTGGCTGCGCGCGCGGCGGCTTCGATACCGCGGTTCACGCGAACGAGCGTGCGAGCTACGACTCCGGGCTCGGCTGCTCGAGCTCGCCGCAGTGCCCGAACGTGAACACCTGCGATCCGGCCGAGACCCCGACGTGCGTGCAGGGCCGCTGCGAGCTGCTCGCGATGGGGCTCCCGGCAGGCGCCTGCGGGCGGTCGGATCTGCCCGAATGCCCCTCGGGGATGACCTGTACCTTGAATGCGAACGATCCGGCCAACATGCACGGCGTCGGTGTTTGCACAACCCCGTGACTCGCGGCCAAGTCGTCGGATCTTCTGGCGTCCCGACGCGTTATAATCCGCCGGTCATGAGCGTCGATGGACCTCCAGCCTCGGGCTCGCTGCCCATCGCGGCACCACCGTCCCTGGTCGGCCAGGTCCTCGATGGTCGCTACAAGATCATCCGCAAGCTCGGCGAAGGTGGGATGGGCGAGGTCTACGCGGCCGAGCACGTCCACATCGAGAAGCGATTCGCGATCAAGCTGCTGCGTCCGGAGATCGTGTCGAACGCCGAGGCCGTGCAGCGGTTTCGTCAGGAGGCACGCTCGAGCTCGTCGATCGGTCACCGCAACATCATCGCGATCGAGGACTTCGGCCAGATGGCCGATGGCCGCATCTACATGTGCATGGAGCTCCTCAACGGAGCTGCCCTCAACGATCTGATCCAGCAGCCGCAGCCCGTCGACCGGCTCCTCAACATCATGATCCAGACCGGGCACGGCCTCGCGGCGGCGCACGCGAAGGGCATCGTCCACCGCGACATGAAGCCCGAGAACGTGTTCGTCACGCTCGACGCGAACAACCAGGACGTCCCGAAGCTCCTCGACTTCGGCATCGCGAAGGTCTCCGGCAACGACGGCCAGAACAACCTGACCCGCACCGGCACGATCTTCGGGACGCCGTTCTACATGGCGCCCGAGCAGGCGCTCGGCAACCCGGTCGACGCGCGCACCGATATCTACGCCATGGGCGTGATCATGTACGAGCTGTTCGCGGGCTCGCTGCCGTTCCAGGGTGAGTCGTTCATGGGCATCCTCACGCAGCACATCACGACGGATCCCGAGCCGGTCTCGCAGCGGGCCGCGAAGGCGGGACGCTCGCTGCCGCCCGGGCTCGCCGACGTCATCACGCGCTGCATGCAGAAGAACCCGGCGCAGCGGTTCTCGACGATGGACGAGCTCGTCGGCACGCTCGTGCAGATCTATCGCGGCGTCGCGGGCGCCGGCATGAGCACGTACATGGAGGCGTTCCCGGTCAGCGCGCGGATGGCCGCGACGCCAGGGCCGATGACCGGCATGCAGCAGGCGCATCCGATGAGCTCGACGGCGACGCCGGATTTCGGTCAGCCGCACGGTCCGCCGCCCGGACACCACGGTCCGCCGCCCGGACAACATGGTCAGCACGGCCAGTCGCCACCGTTCGGCCAGCCCAGCGTGCCGTATCCGCAGCCGCACCAGCCGAGCGGCGGTCACGCGGTGCCTGCTTCGTCGTCGGGCTCGGGGCTCTACGATACGAACGCGTCGGTCGTCAACGTTCCGAAGAAGAACAAGACCGGGATGATCGTCGCGATCGTCGCGGTGCTCGCGGTCGGTGGCGCCATCGCGGCCTTCGTCGCGATGAGCAACAAGAAGAAGCAAGCGGCCGGCGACGGATCGGGATCGCAGATCGCGAGCACCGACGGTGACGGATCGGCAGGCTCGAGCGGGGCCGGCGGCGGCCCGGACGTCGGCAAGCCCGACACCTGGGGCGGCGGTTCGGCGGTTGCCGATGCAGGCTCGGACAATCCCGCGATCGACGCTGGCGAGGCAGGCTCGGCAGGCTCGGCAGGCTCGGCAGGCACGGATCCGATCGATGTCGGCTCGGCGGGGTCAGCGACCGTGCCACCTCCTGCCGTCGACGCCGGTGTCGAGGCCCCCGCCGCCGTGTCAGTCTTGTTGATGACGAAGAACGGCGTCGCCTTCGAGGCCTTCGAGGATGGCAAGCGGCTCTTCGAGGGTCCCGACAACCTCTCGATCGTGCCGGGTACACCGCGCACACTCGTGATCAAGGCCAAGGGCTTCAAGGACAAGACGCTGGTCGTCGACGGCAAGACGAAGAAGGTCTCGATCAAGCTCGATCGAGCGGCGGGACAGACGACGACGGTCCCGAAGATCAATTGCTCGAGCCGCATCGTCGATCCGACGAGCAAGACGTGCGTCGCGCAGTTCTGCGCGTCCAACCCCGACGACCTCAAGTGCAGCCTGTGAAGCCGGGTGGCGTTCGTCACCGACTGTGGCATCGATCTTGAGGAAGACTGCCGGAGCGAAAGAGGAACCCACCATGCGCACGCAACTCCCTGTGATCCGATACGTCGTACTGTTGCTCGCGCTGGCGTTCACCACATCTTGGGGCACATCCAGTGTGTCCGCCGATTCACGGTCCGCGGCCCGCACGCACTATCAGGCCGGCGTGAAGTTCTACGCGGGCGGCGACTACAAGAGCGCGATCCGCGAGTTCTCCGCAGCCCAGCAGCTCGCGCCCGCCGACCTCAACAACTACAACCTCGCGCTCTGCTACGACAAGCTGGGCGACCCCGAGCCAGCGATCCAGTACTACCGTGCGTTCCTCGACAAGCAACCGTCGAGTGACAAGCGCGCCGAGATCGAGGCGAGCATCTCGCGGCTCGAGGCGGCGGCGAAGTCGATCGCCGCAAAGAAGGCGGCAGAGGCAGCGAAGGCCGAGGACGCCCGGCGCATCGCCGAGGCGAAAGAAGCCGAGAAGGCACGCAAGGCCGAGGAGGCCGCGCGCAAGGCGGAAGACGCCAAGCGCGCCGAGGAAGCGCGCAAGCGGCCGCCGGAGACGAAGCCGGACCCGCAGCCCGAGGTCGGTGGCGAGGTCGATGTGCGTGCGGGCGTCGGCACCACGGGGACCCCGGGCAACGGCACCACGGTCTCGACGGGTGACGCGCAGCTCGATCGCGTCGCGCGCATCGACATCAACCAGATCCGCGACCAGCGCACCGGCGGCGCCGCGAGTGGCGTGCCCGATCCGCGCGGCGGCCCGACGACCACCGATCCGCAGG
>JACCTC010000325.1 GCA_013812655.1 Deltaproteobacteria bacterium
GCCCGCTCGGCTTGAACATCAGCACGAGGATCAGGATGCCGAACACGTAGATGTCCTGGAGCTGGCCGAGCCACGCCTTGTCGGGGAACGCGGCCATCACGTAGTGGTGGACGAACACCTCGACGAACGCGATCAGCAGCGCGCCCGCCGCCGCGCCGCGCACGTTGCCGATGCCACCGACGACCGCGGCGACGAACGCCTTGAGGCCGAGCAGCACCCACGAGGTATCCGCGGTCATCCGCAGGTCATTGCGCAGCGCGAACAGGATGCCACCCGCGGCGGCGAGCGCGGAGCCCACGGCAAACGTCACGGTGACGACGACGTTGACGTTGATCCCCATCAGCGACGCGGTGCGCCCATCGAACGAGACCGCGCGCATCGCCCGCCCCATGCGGGTGCCGTAGACGAGCCGCTCGAGGAGAACCACGAGGCTGATCGCGAGCCCGATGACGAGGAGGTCGAGCAGGCGCAGCTGGACGCCGCCGATCGTGCCGACGATGCTGTTCGGCAAGAGCGACGACATCGTCACCGGCCGGTTGCCGAAGAGGTTGTCCTGCAGGCCGACGTTCTGGAGAAACAGCGAGACGCCGATCGCGGTGATCAGGACGTTGAGGCGCGGCGCCTTGCGCAGCGGGCGATAGGCAAGCCGCTCGATCGTGATGCCGAGCAACGCGCACAGCGCCATCGTGACGATGATGACGATGGGCAGCGCGTACGCCGGGGGCGCGCCGCTCGTCAGCCAGCCGGCAGCGCCCGCGACCGTGAAGGCGATCCAGCCGCCCCACGCGACGACGTCAGAGTGCGCGAAGTTGATGAAGCGGAGGATGCCGTAGACGAGCGTGTAGCCCAGCGCGATCAGGGCATAGAGCCCGCCGACCGCGAGGGTGTTGATCGTCGTCTGGAGGAGCTCGGACACCGGCGGCCGCGATCACTTCTTCTCGGCAGCCGCATCCTGCGCGACGCGTGCGGCCATCGTCTGCTTGCCGTCCTTGTACTCGACGATCACGGCGGACTTCATGGCGTTGCGGTTCTCGTCGATCGAGAACGTGCCGGTGACGCCCGTGAAGTTCTTGGTCGCGGCGATCGCGTCGCGGAGATCCTTGCCCGAGAGCGACGGCGCGCGCTCCATCGCGTCGAACAGGACGAGCGCCGCGTCGTAGCCGAGCGCCGCGAGGCCATCGGCCGTCGACTGGTACTCCGCCTTGTACTTCTCGACGAAGTTCTTCACCTCGGGGCGATCTTCCTCGGGCGCGTAGTGGTTCGAGAAGTAGTTGCCGTTGATCGCGTCGCCCGCGATCTTCGGGAGCTCCTCGGAATCCCAGCCATCGCCGCCGACGAACGGCGCTTTGATGCCCGCGTCGCGCGCCTTGCGGATGATCGTGCCGGCGTCGGAGTAGTAGCCCGGCAGGTACACGACCTCGGCGCCCGAGCCCTTGACGGCCTGGAGCTGCGAAGAGATCTCGAGGTTGCCACCGGTGTACGCCTGCCGCGTCACGATCTGGCCGCCCATCTCCTTGAACGCCTTCTCGAAGTAATCGGCGAGGCCGCTCGAGTACGCCTGGCCCTGGTCGTAGATGATCGCGGCCTTGGTGGCCTTGAGGTTCTCCTTCGCGAACTTCGCGCCGACCCAGCCCTGGAAGTCATCGAGGAAGCAGACCCGGAACACGTAGTCGCCGACATCGGTGACGTCGGGGTTCGTCGACGAGGGCGTGATCATCGGGATCTTCGCCTTCTGCGCGATCGGTCCGCCCGCGAGCGACAGCGACGACGCGACCTCGCCGAGGATCGCGACGGCGCCGTGGTCGTTGATCAGGCGGGTCACCGCGGTCGCGGCCTCGCTCTGCTTGCCGGCGTCGTCGATCGTGACGAGCTCGACCTGGCGACCCTTGACGCCGCCCTTGGCGTTGCGCTCCTTGATCGCGAGGCGGATCGCGCGATCCGTCGAGATCCCGAACGTCGCCTGCGGACCGGTCATCGACGCGAAGTGGCCGATCACGATCGCGCCGGTCGCTGGCTTCGCAGCACTGCCGCCGCCGCCGCCGGTGTCCTTGTCCTTCTTGCCGCATCCCGTGGCGAGCGCTCCGGCAACCACGAGCGTCACCAGCAATCGCACCCTATGACCATGCCAACCACTCAGATTCACGGCGTTCTCCTCGGAAGGTGACGATTGCGATATCCGACGGGTTCACCGGTGTCAATGGATCGCGGCAGTCGCCTCGTGGCGACCGCGAGTCACCGGCGGCCCATGGATCCGGAGATCGCGTCGTGTTACGCAGGCGCGGGCCCCAAGGCCTGTCGCGCCCTGCATGCCTGGATCAACACGCTCGGAAACCTCGGGCTCGCACAACCCGACCGGCGTCCAGGGCCCCCATACCCAGCGACCACGCACCCGCAAGGAGCTGGGCTGGCTCTCGCTCGGCGCGCTTGGCGTGGTCTACGGCGACATCGGGACCTCGCCGCTCTACGCGATGAAGGAGTGCTTCTCGCCCGCCTCGCACCACCACGCGAACGCGGCCGATCCGACCGAGGTCTTCGGCGTGCTGTCGCTGATGGTGTGGTCGCTGCTGCTCGTCGTGGTCGTCAAGTACCTCGCGTTCGTGCTGCGCGCGGACAACAAGGGCGAGGGCGGCACGCTCGCGCTCGCCGCGCTCGTCGATCAGAAGCTGGCGCCGCCCGCGCCCGGCAAGGCGCGCAAGCTCGCGATCCCGATCCTGCTCGCGCTGTTCGGGACCGGCCTGCTCTATGGCGAGGGTCTGATCACCCCGGCGATCTCGGTGATCTCCGCGGTCGAGGGCCTCCGCGACCAGAGCCCGAGCCTCTCGAAGTTCGTCGTGCCGATCACCGTCATCATCCTGTTCGGGCTGTTCTGGGTCCAGCGCTACGGGACCGGGCGGATCGGCGTCGTGTTCGGCTGGGTCATGCTGGTGTGGTTCGTCTCGCTCGGCGTGATGGGCATCGTCGCGATCGCGGGCAATCCCACGATTCTCCAGGCGGCGAGCCCCCACCACGCGTTCATCTACATCACGACCCACGGCCTCGACGGCTTCCTGCTGCTCGGCTCGGTCGTGCTCGCGGTGACCGGCGCCGAGGCGCTCTACGCCGACATGGGTCACTTCGGGAAGACGCCAATCCGGATCGCGTGGACGACGATCGTGTTCCCCGGGCTCCTGCTCAACTACTTCGGCCAGGGCGCGTTCATCCTCGAGATCGGCAAGAACATCACGAAGGCCACGAACCCGTTCTACGCGCTCGCCGGGCCGATGCTGATTCCGATGATCGTGCTCGCGACGATGGCGGCGATCATCGCGTCGCAGGCGCTGATCTCGGGCGCGTTCTCGCTGACCAACCAGGCCGTGCAGCTCGGCTACTTTCCGCGCATCACCGTCATCCACACCTCGAGCAAGCACGAGGGGCAGATCTACATCCCGGAGATCAACTGGATGTTGATGATCGGCAGCGTGTCGCTCGTGTTCGCGTTTGGCTCGAGCACGAAGCTCGCGGCGGCGTACGGCATCGCGGTCACCGGCCTGTTCCTGATCACCGGCTACTTGATCTTCCGGGTCGCGCGCCGAAACTGGGGCTGGTCGCTCGGCAAGGCGCTGCTGCTGTACATCCCGTTCGTCGTGATCGACCTCGCGTTCTTCTCGTCGAACGTCATCAAGATCGCCGCCGGCGGCTGGTTCCCGCTCGTGGTCGCCGCGCTGGTGTTCGGGGTGATGACGACGTGGTGGCGCGGCCGCTACGAGCTCTCCAAGATGATGGAGCTCGGGACGATCCCCGACGAGCTGTTCCTCGCCGACATCGCCGAGACCCAGCTGCCGCGCGTGCCGGGGACCGCGGTGTTCATGTCGTCCGGATCCGACGGCATCCCGAACGTCATGCTCCACCACGTCAAGCACAACAAGGTGCTGCACAAGCAGGTCGTGCTGCTCTCGGTGATGACCGAGAACGTGCCGTTCACGGTCGGTCCGTCGGCGCTCGCGGTGCGCGAGCTCGGTCAGGGCTTTTACCGGGTGCTCGCGCGCGTCGGCTTCATGCAGCAGCCAAACGTCCCGCGGATCCTGCACCGCTGCGAGAAGTACGGCCTCAGCACCGTCGTCTCTGACACGACCTTCTACCTCGGTCGCCAGAGCCTGCTGACCACCGGCAAGTCAAAGCTCGCGCGCTGGCGCAAGCAGCTGTTCTCGTTCCTCGCACACAACTCGCGATCGCCGACGAGCTTCTTCAACCTGCCGCCGAATCGCGTCGTCGAGCTCGGCCTCCAGATCGAGCTGTAGCCAGGTCGTTGTAATCAGAGCGCGCGCGCCTCGGCGAGGACGAACGGCATGAAGACCGGTGCGGATGGCTGCAGCATCGCGAGCTGGCGTAGCCGCTCGGTCGCGAACGCACCCGCGAGGCCCTCGAACGCGTGGTCGCCGGCGTGGTGACGGAGCGCGGGGACCAGGACTTCCTCCTCGAGGTAGGCGTGGTGGTGAACGAGCTCTCGGAGGTGAGATGCCCGGTCGCGCCAGGTGACTGTCCCCGGTCTCGCCATGATCAGCGCCGAGAGCGCTCCCTCCTCTGCGAGGTGAGCAGCGCGGGCCTGGGCGAGCAGCACCTGGAGCGCGGGCACGATCTCGAATCGCGCGAGGACGATCTCCTCGGCCTCCGCGTGGGCTGTCAGGCCCAGGCGGACCCCGTCGAGCGAGCTTCGCAGCTGCGCCACGGTCGCCGTCGGGTCGAGCAACTGCGTGAGCTCGTGCTGCAGATCCGAATGATCCCGGCGCAGCAGTGACAGGAAGTCCGTGGGCATGTCGCTGTGTAGATACAATCTAGATGCCCAACCGGTGAGCCGTTGTCAGCGCCACAGGGAAGCACGTGATGGAAGCACGCTTACCGGAACCCTCTTGAACTCGTCCATTCGGACGAGCGCCCCGGTCTCGCGGGCGCACAAACTGGCGTGCTCGCGCGCCCGAGCGAGGTCCTCGTAGCATGTCGATTCGCACGGATGACAAGGCGCGGCGTGTCCGGCGCTTCGTGTTCCTGCTCGGCTGGGTCAGCCTGTTCGCGGACCTCTGCTATGAGGGCATGCGCGGCGCGATCGGGCCGTACCTCGCGATGATGGGCGCGAGCGCGACGGCCGTCGGCGCGGTCGCTGGGACCGGCGAGGCGATCGGTTACGCGCTGCGCTACGTGAGCGGGATCTTCGCGGATCGGACGCAGCGCTACTGGATGCTCGCAATCGTCGGCTACTCGACGAACCTCGTCGCGGTCCCGCTGCTCGCGCTCGCCGGTAGCTGGCCGCTCGTCGCCGTGCTGGTCGGGCTCGAGCGGCTCGGCAAGGCGATCCGATCGCCGGCGAAGTCGACGATCGTCTCGTTCGCCGCGGCCGACATGGGTGCCGGGAAGGTCTTCGCGATCACCGAGGCCATGGACCAGGTCGGCGGCCTGCTCGGACCGGTGCTCGTCACGGCCGTGCTCGCATGGAAGGGCGAGACCCTCGAGGGCTTCGGCTGGGCCTTCATGATCCTCGGGATCCCGGCCGCGATCGCGATCGCGATCCTGCTGCGAGCGCGCCAGCTGGTTCCCGATCCGCGCGCGCTCGATACCGCCGAGCCGACCGAGCATGGCGCGCTCGGGCCGCGCTATCGCACGTACCTCGTCGGCGTCGCGCTGATCGCGATCGGCCTCGCGGACTGGCCCCTGCTCGCCTACCACATGCAGCGCGAAGGCGTGATCGCGACGCGCTGGTTGCCGATCGCGTACGCGGCCGCGATGGCCGCCGACGGAGTCGCCGCGCTGTTCGCGGGCTCGGCGTTCGACCGCGCGCGCAAGCGTGGCGGTACCGGCGCCGGAGTCGTCTCGACGTTCGTCGTGATCGGCGCCGCCTACGCGCCGCTCGTCCTGCTCGCCGACGCCAGCTCGCCCGAGCTCGCGATCGCCGGGATCGCGCTGTGGTCGCTCGCGCTCGCAGCGACCGAGTCGATCGGCAAGGCGATGATCGCGACGATCGTGCCGCGCGGCGAACGTGGTCGCGCGTACGGCCTCTACTACCTGGTGTGGGGCCTCGCTTGGTGGCTCGGCAGCATCCTGCTCGGCGTGCTCTACGACCGGAGTCCGGCGATCGCATCGATCGTTGCGACATCCTCGCTGATCGCGGGTGCTGTCGTCGTCGCGGTGTCGTCGCGGCGAGCTGCTGCGAAGACTTCCTGAGCGCCGTGGCGCGGGCGATGCACGCCCCGAAGGTGTGGCCTGGGAATCACGAATGGATCGCCCGTGGGCGGCGCGGTTCGAGGGTGGGCCGCGTGCCAGCTGTGGCGCGCAGGCTCCCCGTGATCCCAGCGCACGTACCTTCGAAGGAGTTGTCATGCAAATTCCGACCGAGCTCACGTTCCATGGAATCGACCACAGCGACGCGGTGGAGACGGCGGTGCAACGCTGGGTTGCCAGGCTCGAGCACATGTACGACCGGATCACGAAGTGTGGAGTCGTGATCGCCCAGCCCCATCGCAGCCAGCGGCAAGGCCGCGAGTTCCAGATCAGCATCGTGATCGAGGTACCCGGTGGCGAGATCGTCACCAATCATGTTCGAAACGAAGACATCTACGTCGCGATCGCGGACGCGTTCCGCAACGCGCGCCGGCAGCTGCACGACCACGTGCAGATCCAGCGCGGCTACGTGAAGCATCACGTCACGTCACATCCGTCGCTGTCGATGGCGAAGCACTGACGCGAGCGGTGCGGCGCGCGTCGGCTTAGCGTGTGCCGTACTTGACGCTCGCTGCGGCGACGTCGTGCTTGCGATCGAGCGTCGGCTTCATGCCGCGCTTCGTGGTCCGACGCGCCTTGGGGTCGACGAGGTCGCGCGCATCGAGCTTCGCCGGCTTGGCGTCTGGCTTGGCCGGTTCCGCGGCTGCAACCGGCTCGGCGGCCGGTGCGGGCTTGGCGTTGCTGCGCGAGGCCAGGTCTGCCTGGGCGGCGGCGAACGCGTCGACCTTCGCGGGTGCGGTGCGTGCGATCGTCTCGATCGCCTGGCCCTGGAAGCGGACGAGCTTGTAGTCACGACCGAGGGCCGGTGCGCGCTTGGTCGGCGCGATCGTGTCCGCGATGTACGCGAACAGCTGGGTCTGCTGATCGACCTCGATGCCGAGCTCGCCGATCTTCGTGCCCGCGTAGTACGGCTTCGACTCGCTCGTCTTGCACGTGTTCCAGGTCGCCTTGTACTTGCCGGGCTTGACCTTGAACTCGACGGACTGGCCGGTCGGCAGACCTGCCTCGGGGAGCCAGTTGTCACCGAAGTCCTTCTGGTCCTCGAACGACATGTGGAGCGCGCACATCGTCTCGGGCGACGCGTTGGTGAACACGACCTGGATCGAGCCGACGTGTTCGCGGTGGGTGACGCCGTGCGAGGAGCCGGTCGTCGAGGCACAGCCGGTCGCGAACGCGAGACCCATCAGCAGCGTGGTGGTGGAGCGCATCCGACCATCGTAGAGGCCGAGTGCAAAACTCGAAGGGAGGTCCGCGTAAGACAGTCAGTGAGAACGTGGTCGGTTCGTGATGCAGCTCGCGAAACCATGCAGGCCCGTCTGCCGATGCCGTGCACGTCTCCCGACGAGGTCGTACCTGTCAGGACGTCGCCTGTCAGGACGTCGCCTGCCTGCACAGCACGATCGAGACGTCATCCGGCACCTGGCCCGATGGCAGCCGCACGAGCTCGACGAGTTGACGTGCAGCGATCGCGAGATCTGGTCCCGTCGCGATCCGCGCGATGTCCTCGGAGCGCGCGAACCGCAGCAGCCCGTCGGACGCGACCAGCAGCGTGCCGGTGCCCAGCGGTGCTGCCTCGATCGACGTGACGATCGCGCCGTCGCCAATCAGCGGCTTGCGGTGCTGCGCGCTCGTGAGCTCCTCGATCTCGGAGCCGCGAATCACCCAGGCACCGGAGTCGCCGGCACTCGCGCCGACGATCTTCTCGCGCGTCACCCAGAGCACCACCGCGGTGGTCTGGCCGTATCCGATCTGCGAGTGGTCGAGCTCGGCGAGGAGCATCGCCCAGTCGTAGGCGTGCGAGCCGGTGGCGACGACCGCATCGACGACTGCTTTGGCCGCACGATCGCCACCACTCGTGCCGCCAGCACCATCGGCGACCGCGACCACGACCCCGTGCTCGCAGGGCAGCACGAGCGCCCGGTCCTGGCCTGCACCGCGCCGAGGCGCGAGCTCGATCGCGTGAACAAAGTCCGACGAGTCCGGCACGCCCCTGGCTTAGCACTCGCGCAGGGGGAAACGGTGTCGACCTTGACAACCTTTGGCCAGGCGATGGGCGGGACGCGTTTGGCGTGTCTCGGTGGCGACACCCCACGTAAGTCCGCGCCACGCCTCGGGCACGCACTGGTCCCGCCCTCGCAGCATGTGTCCCCATGCTGCTCGTCATGCTCCCGCTGCTCTCGGTCACCGTGCTCGCGGGTCCGGCGCCCGTGACACCGCTCTACGTCGCGCGCGACACCACCGCGGACGCCGCGACCGCGCAGCTCGCCGATGGCATCCGCGCCGCGCTCGCGGACGGCTGGCTCGTCGCGGACGTTCGCGAGAACGGCGAGGAGGCCGCGTTCACGGTGACCCGCGGCAAGGCGATCGAGGTCCACATCGCGCGGTTCGAGGGCACGACGACGAACAGCTACCGGATCGAGCCCGCGCTCGCGCTCCCCGCGGACCCGCGGCCCGCGGACGCCTTCCTGCTCGCGGCGTTGACCGGCGGCGGCGGCATCACGATCGGAGGCGACTGCGGCACGCTCGACGTCAACCCGTACCTGATCGACGGCAAGGCGACTGGCGCGGCGGCAGGTCAGCTCGTCGCGACCACCCTCGCCGACGCGCGCGATCTCGAGAGTGCCTACGTCACCGAGGGGAGTGCCACCTTCGGGATCGATCGCGCCGCCGGACCGAGCGTGCTCGAGGTGTCACTCGACGACACCGGCGCGATCACGGCTGCCGAGCTGCGGCGCTTCCAGTACGGCGGCGACCAGACGACGTTCCGCCGCCAGGGCGCGCTCGCGCGAGCGGTCCGCGGCAAGGTCGTGACGTCGGTGGTCGATACCGGCGACGACGTCGTGATGTTCGTCGGCGCGAAGCGGTTCACCATCCCGCAGCAGGCGTTCGTCTCGAACTTTCCCGAGAACGACGAGACCTGCGGCTGTTAGCGAAGCTCCAAGATCGTACCAACGAGATGTGTTTCGAGAAACAAGCTGGTCCAGAGCCAGCCAATTCTACGACCTCGTCGGACCTCGTCGGAGAAGCCGCTGTGCTGACGGACACCGTCCACGATCGCCCGTCGTTCGCATTCAAGATTCCTGCGCTGAGCGCTCCGGCGACGACGCAAACCTCCCGACGTAGAACGCGAGCGTTCGCAGAGGCTCCGACGGGGCCTCGTTCGAGAGCATCCGGGGCAAGTCCAGAGCCCGCGAGCCCCGATGTCCGCGTTTCGGACAGTCAGCTCTCTATCAGGTGGTTTTTTGTCCGCACAGTCGTTTCTCTTCGACAAGTCGCTTGACAGGGTTCGAGACGCCCAAAAATGTGTCGCGAATGCGATCGGCAAAAACGTTTCGCGAGACGCGACGTCCTGCGATCTGCGGAGCGTTCGTCACGCCGGTGGCGTGATGCGAGCGCGGAGTGCGAATCGTCGACGAGAACGCAGCCAGTCGATCCGAAAAATCGCGTGGTAGAGGTCGTTCACGACTTGGACGGAGGTGTGTCACATGCTGCTCGATGGCTCGGTGTACGGAGACGAGAACGACAGAACATTGCGTGATACGTGCGACGGCCGTGACTGGCGCGAGATCGACGGTGCGTTGCAGCGGATCGGAAAGCAGCGGGCTGCACTCGATGCCGAAGAAGCAGGGTGGCTGGTGCGGGCTGCGCGCGTACAGATCTGGCGCAAGCTTGGCTTCGTCTCGCTGCTCGACTACCTCGAACGACGCTGCGACTACGCGCCGCGCACGGCGCGCGACAGGATCCGCGTGGCGTTCGAGCTCGAAGGCTTGCCCGGGCTGACCGCTGCGCTCGCGACAGGGCAGCTCGGGTTCTCGTCGGTCAAGGAGCTGGTCCGTGTGGTGACGCCGGAGCACGAGGCTGAATGGCTCGACAAGGCGCGCAACAAGACCTGCTTCGAGATCCAGAAGCTCGTGGCCGGCCGCAAGAAGGGGAGCCGTCCGAGCGACGCGCCGGATCCCGATCTCGAGACCCGCACGCTGCGCTTCGAGGACATCCTACCGACGACGATCGCACGGTTGCGTCAGGCGCGTGCGAAGGCGCAGGACGAGCGTGGCGAGCGGCTGTCCGATGATGCGCTGCTCTCGATGTTGTGCGGCATGTTCCTCGAGGGAGCTCCCACGGCCGAGGGCTCGGGGCGCGCGAAGTATCAGATCGCGACGGTGACGGTGTGCGAGAAGTGCAACCAGGGCTGGCAGGACGGTGCCGGGGCGAAGTACGCGATGGCGCCGGCCGAGCTCGCCCGCGCCGAGTGCGACGCGCAGCGCATCGGCTCGCTGGACACCAACCGGCCCACGCGGGCCAAGCAGGACATCCCGCCCAGCGTGCGGCGCCTGGTCTGGCGACGCGATGGTGGCAAGTGCACGATCCCGTCCTGCCGGTCCGCGGCGTACCTCGAGCTTCACCATATCGTCGCGCGCGAGGACGGCGGCACGCACGACGCCTCGAATATCG
>JACCTC010000238.1 GCA_013812655.1 Deltaproteobacteria bacterium
CGGCCGCCGCGAGGACCGCGAGCTGCGCCGCAGGCGAGAGCCCGCTCGTCGCCGCCTCGCAGTACCAGAGCTGGCACGTCGCGAGAGCGGTCGCGACGATCGCGAGCTCGTCGTCGGCGAGTGCGGCCACCGCAGCATCGACGGCCGCGCCAGGCTCGCCGGCCAGCTGGCGGGCCGCACGCAAGGCACGCAGACGATTCGCGAGCCATGCGCGATCGGGGACCGGCGCGAGGCCGGCGAGGGCGCGTCGGGGATCGCTCCAGGTGCCGGGCACGCAGACCGTCGCGAGCCGATCGCGCACGCCGGCGAGCCGGTCGAGTAGCAGGTCGTCGAGCAGCCCCTCGCGGACCGCCGCGGTATCGCACGCATCGATCACGTGGAGGGCGTCGAGCGCGAGCTGCACCGCGTCCGCCGCAGATGCCTTGACCAGTCGCGCGAGCCCCGGTGCGAGGTCACGCAGCGTCGCGACGAGCGGCGCGAACATCAGCAGCGGCCCCTCGCCGCGAACATGCTGACCGGCGAGGCCGTGTGATTCGATCCAGGCGATCGCGAGCTTGCCGAGCACGTCGACGAGGGGCCAGCTGCGCGCACGATCGGCCTGCCGCAGGATCGTGGCCGCGGCCTCGTTGTGCACGTCGAGCCCGATCCCGTGCGCGGCCCACGCGGCGCGATGCGCCTCGCTCGCCGTCTTCGCGATGTCGAGATGCATCACCGCCGCGCGCAGCGCCGGCCCGAGCCCGGCATCCATCACGCGCGCGCAGATCGCCGCGAGCGCCTCGAACCGCGCCGCGGAGAGCCCGCGATCCTGGAAGCACGCGAGGTCCCGCGTCTCGAGCCCGCGCAGCTTGCGTCCGAGGAGCCGGGTCGCCACATGATCGAGCAGCGGCCGATCCGTCCCGGCATCATGCTCGACCTGCGTCGGCATCGCCGCCGCGAGCGCGACCGTCTCGGGAAATGCCGCCGCGACGTTGGCCGCGATGGGCCCGTCCGCGCGCAACGCCTCGAGCATCTCGGTCGCGAACCCGGTATCCGCGAGCGTCGCAGCGCGCAACGCCTCCGGCGATAACCACGTCGCGATCGTCCGCGGTCCTACGCGCTCGACCAGCCGCTTCCACGCAGCGAGGTCCTCACCCTGCAGATCGGGGACGGTCTCCACTAACTCAACTTACGACGTGTAGCTGCCTGAAATCTCGGCGCTGACCGGGGACGGTCTCCACTAACCCAACTTGCGCGGACGATCGTATCGGCGCGCGATGGAAACCGCAGTCTTACGGATCGATAGTTGAGTAAGTGGAGACCGTCCCCGATCATGGTCGCGATCTCGCACGTTTGCGGATCGATAGTTGAGTAAGTGGAGACCGTCCCTATTCCGCAGTCCCTATTCCGAGCAGCGGGGGGTGGCGGGTGGGATCTTCTTGCCGGGGTTGAGGAGGTTGCTGGGATCCCACATCAGCTTCCAGCGGCGTTGCCACTCGAGGACCTGCTCGGTCTGTTCGAGGTGCATGTAGTCGCGCTTGGTGAGGCCGATGCCGTGCTCGCCGGAGAGCGTGCCGCCGAGGGCGATCGTGTGCCGGAAGATCTGCTCGGCGGCGGCCCACATCTTCTTGCGGACGGCGGGGTCGGCAGGATCGTCGTTCGCGAGGAGGTTGACGTGGAGGTTGCCATCGCCGGCGTGACCGAAGACGGCGGTGGCGATGCCGGTCTCGGCGGAGACCCGATCGACACGCGCGAGCATCTCGACGATCTTGCCGCGCGGGACGCAGACGTCCTCGTTGACCTTGATCCGGTACGCCGCCTTGAGCGCCGGCGAGATCAGGCGGCGGGCTTCCCAGACGGCGCGTCGATCGGCGGGTTCGGTGGCGGCGAGGACATCGAGCGCGCCGAGGTCGTCGCAACGCAGGCCGATCTTCTCCATCATCATCGCCATCGAGTCGGGCTCGCCGTCGACCTCGATGAGGACGATCGCGCCGGCATTGGCGGGGAACCGGTAGCGCGACCTCGGGCGCACGTGGTCGATCGAATGGCGATCGGCGAGCTCGAGGACACGCGGGCGGAGACCTTCGCGGAGCAGCGCGGAGATCGCGGCGCCGGCGGTGGGGACATCGGCGAACACGCCGAGCACGGTGGCGGCGGCGGGTGGGTTCGGCAGGAGCTTGACGACGAGCTCGGTGATGACGCCGAACGTGCCCTCGGTCCCGACGAAGCCGGCGACGAGGTCATAGCCCGTGACACCCTTCGAGGTGCGTCGCCCGCAGCGCAGGATCTCGCCGCCCATCAGCGCGACCTCGAGGCCGAGGATGTACTCGCGGGTCACGCCGTACTTGAACGCGCGCGGCCCGCCGGCGTTGGTCGACGCGTTGCCGCCGATCGAGCAGTATTCGAGCGAAGCCGGATCGGGCGGATAGAACAGGCCCTGCGCCTCGACCTGCTCCTGCAGCGTGCCGGTGACGACACCGGGCTCGACGACGGCCACGAGATCGCCCGGATCGATCTCCTTGATCCGATTCATCCGCTCGGTCGACAGCACGACGCCGCCGGCGATCGGCAGCGCGGCGCCGCACATGCCGCTGCCAGCGCCGCGCGGCGTGACCGGGACCTTGTGCTCGAGGCAGAGCCGCAGCACGGCGGCCGCTTGCTCGGTCGACTCGACGAGGACCGCACACTCCGGCGGATGGAACTCCGGCAGTGGGCTCTCGTCACGGCCGTAATCGTCGAGCCGTTCGTGTCCGGGCCCGACGATAGCCTCGGCTCCGAGCTCGCGCTCGAGGACGCCGACGATGTGACTCACGACTCGTTCGGATCAGACGGAGAACGACGAGCCACACCCGCACGTCGACTTCACGTTCGGGTTGTTGAACTTGAAGCCAGCACCCTGCAGGCCCTCGACGTAATCGACCTCGGTCCCGACGAGGTACATGAGGCTCATCTCGTCGACGACGACCTTCACGCCCTGGATCTCGAACTGACGATCGACCTCGGTGCCCTCGTCGAAGTAGAGGTCATACGAGAACCCGGCGCAGCCGCCACCGACGACGCGGAGGCGCAGCGCCATGTTGGTCTCGATGCCCTCGGCGTCACGGATCTCGTTGACCTTCGTGGCGGCAGTGGGCGTGATGTGAACCATCGACTCCGGACCCGAGGGATCCAGCACTGGAGCAGGGTTCGATGATGTTGGCGTCGCCGTAGCTAGATCACTCATTTACACATCTCCTCGACCGGCACACCTTACCCTCACGTGAGGGTCATGGCAATCTCCGCAGGTGCCGACCTTTGACACGTTGCTCCGAGACCTCCGTGGTCGAACGCCCGAGATCGAGCCCGCGACACTGCAAGGCGAGCTGCGCGACGGTCGCCAACCAACGCTGATCGATGTCCGCGAGGCTGACGAGCATGCGCAGGGGATGATCCCCGGCACCGTCCACATCCCGCGCGGGTTTCTCGAGCTCCGCATCGAGCGCACGGTCGCCGATCGCGAGCACCCGGTCGTCCTCTACTGCCAGAGCGGGACACGCTCGGTGCTCGCGGCACGCAGCCTCGGCGAGCTCGGTTACACGAACGTCCGCTCGCTCGCCGGCGGCTTCACCGGCTGGAAGCGTACCGGCCTGCCGTGGGAGCAGCCGCTAGCGCTGCGTCCCGATCAGGAGGCGCGGTATTCGCGGCACACGCTGATCCCGGAGGTCGGCATCGCCGGCCAGCTCAAGCTCCTCAAGGCGAAGGTGCTGTGCATCGGCGCCGGCGGCCTCGGCTCGCCGTCGAGCATGTATCTCGCCGCCGCCGGCATCGGCACGCTCGGCATCGTCGATGACGATGTCGTCGACGCCTCGAACCTTCAGCGCCAGATCCTCCACGGCACGGATCGCGTCGGCATTCCGAAGGTCGAGAGCGCGGAGACCACGCTTCGCGGGCTCAACCCGGACGTCAAGGTCGACAAGCACCGCACCCGCATCACCTCGGCGAACGCGCTCGAGCTGATCGGGGGCTACGACGTGGTGATCGACGGCGCCGATAACTTCGCGACCCGTTACCTCGTCAACGACAGCGCGCTGCGGCTCGGCAAGCCGGTCGTGCACGCCTCGATCTTCCGCTTCGAGGGTCAGATCACGGTGTTTCCGGGAACTGGCTCACCTTGCTATCGCTGCCTCTACCCGCAGCCGCCGCCCCCCGAGGAAGCGCCATCGTGCGCGGAGGCGGGCGTGCTCGGTGTTCTACCTGGCATCATGGGCGTCCTCCAGGCGACCGAAGCGATCAAGATCGTGCTCGAGCTCGGGGATACGCTGGCCGGCCGGCTCTTGGTCTACGACGCGCTCAAGACCCGGTTCCGCGAGCTCAAGCTGCGTCGCGATCCGAAGTGCCCGACCTGCGGCGACGGCGTCGACCGCGCGGCGATTCCCCTGATCGATTACGAGCAGTTCTGCGCAGGCCCGAAGCACTGACGCCGAGCTGATACACTTCAGGGGAACTGCTCGCCTCCGGCCAATCGATCGGCAACTACCGCATCCTGGCGAAGATCGGGACGGGCGGGATGGGTGCGGTCTATCTCGCGGAACACCCGCTGATCGGCAAGAAGGTCGCGCTCAAGGTGATCCACCGCGAGCTCGCCGGCAATCGCGAGGTCGTGCAACGGTTCTTCCAGGAAGCGAAGGCCGTCAACAAGATCGGCAACGAGCACATCGTCGAGATCCATGACTTCGGCGTGACGCCGGAGAACGACCACTTCTACATCATGGAGTACCTCGAGGGGATCACCCTCGCGTCCGCGCTCTCGCGCGAGCGCACCCTCGAGACGATGCGCGCACTTCATATCGGCGCGCAGATCGCCCACGCGCTCGCATCGGCACACGCGGCCGGCGTGGTGCATCGCGATCTCAAGCCCGACAACATCATGCTGATGCAGCGGATGGGCGATCCGGACTTCGTCAAGGTGCTCGACTTCGGGCTCGCGAAGATGTTCGCCGAGACGACGGCGGTGAAGACCGCCGTCGGGGTGCTCCTCGGGACGCCGCAGTACATGTCGCCCGAGGCATGCGAGAGCAAGCGCGGCATCGATCACCGCACCGACGTCTACGCGCTCGGGATCCTGCTGTTCCAGATGCTGACCGGACGGTTGCCGTTCGACGGCGAGACGATGGGCGAGGTGCTCGTCAAGCAGGTCACGCAGCTGCCGCCGGCCCCGCGCGCGCTCAATCCCTCGATCCCGCCGGCTGTCGAGCAGATCCTGCTGCGCTGCCTCGCGAAGTCGCCCGACAACCGGTTTCAAAACATGAAGGCGCTGCGCGACGCGCTCCTCGATCCCGACGCGTACCTCCGCACGTCGCCGCCGATGGCGCCTGCGCGCTCGCTCGCGCCCGGTGAGACGCGGGCCGATGCCCGCACCGTGATCGCGCACGCCGAGGCCGTCCAGAAGGCCAAGCTCGCCGGGCTACCGCCACCGCCGCCGCCGCGCGTAGACGTCGACGACGCGCTGTTCGCGGAGACGGTCGTCGGCATGGGCGCGACCGGCATGATGCGCGCGCAGACCGGGGTGCCCGACATGGCGCAGCCGCACAGCGTCAAGAACCACACGATGCGGATCGCGACGCCGCTCGGCTACTCGTCGCGGCCGCCGCGCAAGATGTGGCCGATCGTCCTCGTGATGGGGCTCTTGCTCGGGCTCGGCGGCGGTGCCTTCGCGGTCGCGTGGTTCGGTCGCAAGGCGCCGGCGGCCGTGCCAGATGACGGCGTCGCGGCGATCGTGATCGACGCGGGCGTCGGCGGAACCCAGGCCACGCCGATCCTCGTGGAAGCCGGCGCGCACGGCGCTACGGGAAGCGCGCTGGTCTCGGGGACCCGCGACGCCGCGCCGGCCGCAACCGTCGACAGCGCGACGCCAGGGGAGGCGCTCGCGAAGGTCACGATCGACAGCAAGCCGCCGGGCGCAACGGTCCACGGGCCGGATGGCGGCGTGATCGGCAAGACGCCTCTCAAGTTCTCGTGGCCGATGGCGGCCGGCGACGTGATCTTCGAGCTGCGGCGGCCGGGCTATCGCAACAAGCCAACGCCGCTGAACGTCAGCGGCAACACGGCAATCCTCGTCGAGCTCGATCGGCTGCCCTCGCGTGGGAGCGGCACGAGCCGCGGCAGCGCGCAGGGCAACAGCGATACCGGCCTGATGGTCCCCGAGTAGCGCGGCCGGCGACGTTCCGTCACCAGTCGGCGCTGGCCGGGGTATGCTGGCCGCATGATCGTTGCCCTGGTTGCCGGACTCGTCATCGCGGTCCTGACCGCGGTGCTGTCCGCACGTGCGGCGCGTGCCGAGGCGTCGCGCGAGGCACGGCGAGCGATCGATCAGGCACGCGGCGAGTCCGCGGCGGCGGTCAAGGCGGCCGAGCTCGAGGCAGCGGCGCAGCGCAAGGCGATCGAGACCGTGGCGCGCACCGAAGCGCTGCAGATCCGGACGACGGCTGACGACGCGCTCGCGGCCCAGGAAGCCGAGCTCGAGCGCCGGGCCGAGCAGCTCGCGCGTCGTGAGGCCGAGATCGGGAGCCAGCAGGACGCGATCGCGCTGCACGAGGAGCAGCTCGACGTCGCACAGCGCGATGTCCAGTCACGCCGCGATCGCGCGCAGGGAATCGAGCGCGACGCGCAGAAGAAGCTCGACGCCGCGCGCAGCGAGCTCGAGGGTCGCGCCGGCACGAGCGGCGCCGAGCTGATCGCGCGCCTCGGCAAGAGCTGGCTCGACGATGCCCGCGCCCGCGCTGCCGCACAGGTCCGCGCGATCGACCAGACGGCGGCGGATCCGGCACACGAGCGCGAGGCGCAGCGGGTCATGGAGATCGCCGCCACGCGCTATCACCACCACTACCTGACCGAGCGCGCGCAGAACAACCTCCGTGTCGGACCCGAGATCGTCGCGATCCTGCTCGACCACAACGCGGCGATGCACAAGGCGCTCGAGACGGTCTCCGGCCTCCAGCTCCTCGTCAACGACGACAAGGATGCGATCCGGCTCGACGGCCTCGATGGCGTTGGCAAGGAGATGGTGCGGCGTGCGATTGGCAAGCTGATCAAGAAGCCAGAGTCGATCGACGAGGCGCGCAAGGATCCGGACGCGTGGTCGACGAAGGCCCGTGAGCACCTGAATCAGGAGATCCGCGCGCTCGGCAAGCGAGCGTTCCAGATCCTCGGGATCCAGAAGGCGCATCCCGAGATCGTCGAGCTCGTCGGCGCACTCAACTACCGCACGAGCTACACGCAGAACCAGTGGTGGCACGCGGTCGAGGCGAGCTACCTCGCCGGCATGATGGCCGCCGAGCTCGGTCTCGACGAGAAGCTCGCGCGCCGCGCCACGCTGATGCACGACATCGGCAAGGCGTTGACTCACAAGATCGAGGGCTCGCACGCCGTGATCGGGGCCGACATCGCGCGCCGCCTTGGCGAGCCCGAGCTCGTCGCGAATGCGATCGGCGCGCACCACGCCGACGAGCCCTGCAACTCGGTCTACGCGTATCTGGTAGCCGCGTCGGACGCGATGAGCGGTGCGCGGCCGGGAGCGCGCCGCGAGCTCGCCGAGGGCTTCACCGCGAAGGTCGAGGACCTCGAGCGGATCGGCCTCGCGCGTCGCGGCGTGATCGATGCGCACGCGGTTCACGGCGGCCGCGAGCTGCGCGTCTACGTGCGGGAGCGCGACGTCGATGACCTCACCGTCGTCGAGATGTCGACCGAGATCGCGAATCAGATCGCCGAGGAGATGACGTTCCCCGGTCAGATCAAGGTCACCGTGATCCGCGCGTTCGAAGCGACCGCGACGGCAAATTAACTTCACGGCGCACTGCGCCGCGAGCGCGCGCAGCGGTCACACCGCGCAGCATAAACGAGCGGCTGCGAGTCAATCCGCGACGGGAGCGCGCGCGTGATCTCTTCGCGATCGTTGCCCATGTAGCGACGCAACGCATGTGCGCTGGGGCACGCACGATGCAGGCAGGTCCGCGCAATTCGAAAAAGGGGAGACTTCAGATGCCCAATCAGAATCAGAACGGCAACATCACTGGCCCCGATGACAATCGTTATCGCTCGCAGGAGCAGAACCGCACGCGTGGCGATGAGGACGATCGCGAGCGCATGAGCCGCGGCGGCAACGAGTCACGCATCAGCGGCCGCGAAGGGCGGAACGCGCGTGGCGACGAGGATCGCCACGAGGGCGATCGTTCGACGGAGCGCTATGGCCAGGGCCAGAGCGGTTATGGATCGGGACGCTTCGGCGACGATCGATCGCTTGGCAACATGAACCGCAACCAAAGCATGTCGAATCGCGGCTTCGATGATCGGCAGGGCATCGGCGGCGACGATCGCTGGAGCTCGCGCGGTGGCGGTGGCTACTGGCAGGATCGCGGCGATCGTCAGCATGACTTCGGCGACGGGCAGGGCATGCACCACACCGGTTACAACAGTGGCTACAACCAGGGCGGCATGGGCTACGGCGGCTATGGCCAGCAGGGTATGCAGCAGCACGTCGGATCGCAGCAAGGTTTCCGGGGCGGCTCGGGCGGCTCGCAGATGTCCGACTGGCAGAACGGCGGTAGCGGGATGTACGGCCAGGGTGGCGGCAGCGGCTATTACGGCCAGGGCCACCAGGGTCAGTTCGATCAGGGCATGCAGGGCGGCGGCATGTACGGTCAGGGGTACGGCCAGCAGGGCATGGGGCAGGGCCGCAGCGGAGGTTACTCGCAGGGCGGTCAGTACGGCGGTGGCCAGCAGGGTGGTGGCCAGTTCGGTGGTGGCCAGTTCGGCGGCGGCCACGGCGGCTACGGTCATCAGGGCGGGATGCAGAGTGGCGGCATGCAGGGCATGCGATCCGGGATGCAGGGCGGGATGCATCGCGGCAAGGGCCCGCAGGGCTACACGCGATCGGACGAGCGGATCCGCGAGCAGGTCTGCGAGGTGCTCTCTGATGACGACAACATCGACGCGTCGCACATCGAAGTCGTCGTCAAGAACGGCGAGGTGATCCTGACTGGAACCGTCGAGGATCGTCAGGCCAAGCGGCTCGCCGAGGACATCGTGGAGCGTTGCCCGGGCGTCAAGGATGTGCAGAACCAGATCCGCGTTCAGGGCGATCGCCAGATGGGCCGCGGCAACGGCAGCACTGGCGTCGGTAAGAACGAGACCGAGACGTCGTCGCAGGACAAGAAACACCGCGCGTAGACGCTCGCTGTTGACAGCGTGCCGCGCTCGCGGGTGAGCGCGATGTGGCCAGGCAGGACGAGTGACGGCGTCCTGCCTGGTCTTTGTTTCGGTGCGCCCACGGCACGCACGATGCAGTCGTCACGTTCGTCATGCGTTATTACGACGAACAAGACCCGAAGAAGCCGCGTCCGGTGGACTTCCACCGCAAGGGCGACAACGCCGCCGAGTATCAGGAGTACGGACCTCGCGAGGTCGGACCGAGCCACAAGGACAACAACCGCGACCGTCATCGCCACGTTCGCTGCTGATCGCTCGGGGATTTCGAACCTCCTGTCGTCCTCGCGTTGGTGACTACCGGCCCCGGATGAACGGAACCACCATTTAGCAATTTCAGGTTGTTGAATGCAGGGCCCGGCCATATTCGCCCCTAACGTAAAGGTTAGGGTTTGGCTTGACACCATGTGGTTGTCCCCACATAGTGCCTCCATAAGCACTAAACCTTACGTAAACGTTAGGTTTGCTGCGAGGCCAGATGAAGGACGAATCCAAGCTCATGCGCGTCGGGGAGCTCGCGAAGGCGGTCGGCAAGACCGTTCGCGCGATGCACCTCTATGAGGAGCTCGGGTTGCTCGAGCCGCGCGCGCGCTCCGACGGTGGCTTCCGGCTCTACGGCCCCGAGGCTGTCGATCGCATCCACTGGATCGTGAAGCTCCAGGCGATCGGCTTCACGCTCGCCGAGATCCAGGGGTTCGTGAAGGACTTCCAGGATGCCGGCTCGGGTCGTGCCGCGACCGAGAGCGTCCGCGTGCTGTTCACCGAGAAGCAGTCACAGATCCGCGAGCAGATCGTGCAGCTCCAGGTGATCGAGAATGATCTGAACGAAGCGCTCGCATACCTGGACTCGTGCCAGACCTGCAGCGACGACTACGCGCCGACCGCGTGTGGCGATTGCGATCACCACGGTCATCACAAGGGCGAGGCACCGCCGCTGTTCGCGGGGCTGTCGCGTCCGGCGAAGCACGAAGACAAGGCGAAGGACTTCGATGTCCCCGTCACCGTTCTGTACCGCGAAGGAAACAACTGATGAGCGCCAAGGCAGCACCCAGCAAGATCGACGTGTCCGCGAAGCGCGATGACGACGCCGTGAAGCTTCCGATCTTCATGGATAACCACTCGACCAGCGCGGTCGATCTTCGCGTCGTGCACGCGATGCTGCCGTTCTTCACCCAGCACTACGGCAACGCGGCGAGCCGCAACCACTCGTTCGGGTGGACCGCCGAGGCCGCGGTCGAGAACGCGCGTGCTCAGGTCGCCACGCTGCTCGGCGGCGATGCCAAGGAGATCGTCTGGACGTCCGGTGCGACCGAGTCGAACAACCTCGCGATCAAGGGCGCGGCGTCGTTCCTCAAGAAGCAGGGTAACCACATCATCACCGTCGAGACCGAGCACAAGTCGGTGATCGACGCGTGCAAGCGACTGCAGCGCGAGGGCTTCGAGGTCACGTATCTGCGCCCCGCGAAGGACGGCCTCGTCACGCCCGAGCAGATCGTCGCCGCGATGACCGACAAGACGACCGTGGTCTCGATCATGGTCGCGAACAACGAGATCGGCGTGATCCAGCCGATCGAGGCGATCGGCGCCGCGATCAAGGCGCGCAACCCGAAGTGCCTGTTCCACACCGACGCCGTGCAGGCGTTCGGCAAGATCCCGTTCGACGTCGAGAAGGCGAAGGTCGACCTCGCGTCGATCACGGCGCACAAGCTGTACGGCCCGAAGGGCATCGGCGCGTTGTGGGTCCGTCGCAGGCCGCGGGTTCGCATCGATCCATTGATCGATGGCGGCGGTCACGAGCGCGGCATGCGGTCGGGGACCCTGCCGGTCCCGATGATCGTCGGCTTCGGCAAGGCGGCCGAGGTCGCGCGTCAGGAGATGGAAGTCGAGGCGGCCGGGCTGCGCAGTCTGCGCGACCGGCTCCACAAGGGCATCACCGCGCGACTCACCGAGACGTACGTCAACGGCTCGATGGAGCACCGGCTGCCCGGCAACCTCAACATCTCGTTCGCGTTCGTCGAAGGCGAGAGCCTGCTGATGGCGCTCAAGGATGTCGCCGTGTCGTCGGGCTCGGCGTGCACCTCGGCGTCCCTCGAGCCGAGCTACGTGCTGCGCGCCCTCGGCGTCGGCGACGAGCTCGCACACACCTCGATCCGGTTCGGCCTCGGTCGCTTCAACACCGAAGCCGAAGTCGACTACGTGATCGAGCTGGTCACGCGCAGCGTCGAGCGGCTGCGTACGCTATCTCCGCTCTGGGAGATGCACCAGGAAGGCATCGACATCAACTCCATCCAGTGGACGCCGCACTGAGCGGGCCGCTGATCGTCCACTGAAGAGAGATAGCGAGAATCACCATGGCATATTCAGAAAAGGTCATCGACCACTACGAGAACCCCCGCAACGTCGGGACGTTCAAGACCGAGCAGGATGTCAGCACCGACGAGGTCGGCATGGGCCTGGTCGGCGCGCCCGCGTGCGGTGACGTCATGCGGCTCGAGATTCGCGTCAAGGACGGCCTGATCGCCGATGCGCGCTTCAAGACGTTCGGCTGTGGCTCGGCGATCGCGTCGAGCTCGCTCGCGACCGAGATGATCAAGGGTATGACCCTCGATCAGGCGGCGCAGATCAAGAACACGCACATCGTCGAGGAGCTCAACCTCCCGCCGGTGAAGATCCACTGCTCGGTCCTCGCCGAAGATGCGATCAAGGCGGCGATCGAGGACTACAAGAAGAAGCACGCGAAGTAAGGATCCCCGTGATGACTGCCACCGCGAAACAGAGCGCGCCGTCGATCGCCGCGCCGGCGACGGTTACGACC
>JACCTC010000353.1 GCA_013812655.1 Deltaproteobacteria bacterium
GCACCGGCACGCCCACCGCGGAGCAGCGGACCCGGCTCGAACGCCTGCTCGCGCGGTTCGGCAGCCTGGTCGCCGAGCCGTGGTGCGACCGCCTCGTCGACGTCGGCGTGTGCGCGACGGTCGCCGCCGATGGCCTAATCTCCGCGCAGGCCGCGCATGGCCTGCTCACCGACCGCCGCGGCGGCTTCCTCGGGATCGATCTGACGCCGCCCGCCCTCGAGCGCGCCGAACGCGACCAGCTCGTGATCCTCGTCGGAGCGGCGGGTGCCGCGCTCGCCGCGCGAGGCTACGTGGGCCCGTTCACCGTCGACGCGTTCGCGTACCAGGAAGACGCCACCCGGCGCTTCCAGCCGCTCTGCGAGATCAACGCACGGTTCTCGTTCGGCTGGATCGCGCGCGCGTTCGCCGCCCGCACCGGCATCACCCGCCTCGGCTTCGCCGCCCCACCGCCCGGCGCGACGATCCTCATCCAGCCCGCCGACGATCACGTCACGGCGTGGATTGCCTGATCCTCGAACGATGGTGGACGAGCGACGAGCTCACATTCCGTACGAACGCGCGTCGCTCGTGCTGTTCTTCGGGGGGTGTCGCGCTGATCACGATCGGGATCCTGGTGTTCCCGCTGATCGCGACCTCGCGGTGGCCGTGGCCGACCGTCGTCGCGTTCCTCGGCATCTACCTGGTCATCGGCGGGCTCGCATTCACGGTCGCGCGCCCCGTGCTCGACGGCGTCGTCCCACCGGCAGACGACGAGCCGACCCTCGAGCCACCGTGGGCGACCGGGCTCGTGCTCTACCTGGCAATCGGGTTCGTCCTGCCGTTCATCGTGCTCGCCGGGATCGACGAGCCTCAGGGCATGACCGGGCTCGGCATCACCGTCGGCGTTGGGGGCCTGCTCGTGCTCGGCTGGATCATGGCGTGGCGCTCGTCGTGGATCACCCTCGCGCGCCGCGTGCTCCGCAAGGCCACCGCGCTAGGGACGCTCGACTCCGACCCGTTCTCCCACCACATGGCCTATGCAAGGGTCCGCTACGCGAGAGCGACCGTGATGACCGGCCGCCCGCGTACCAAGATCCCCGCGGTCGCGCGTGTCACCGTCGCGAACGAGGTGCGCTCCTTCGAGCCGGCCGAAGCGATCTGGTTCGCGCCGGTCCGCTGGGGCACGTCGTCGCCACCTGACAGCCATGCCGACATCGCGCAAGGCGACTCGGTGCTGATCATCGCGCGCGAGCACCACTCGCAGTTCCTCGGCACCCGCGCCGATCCGGTGATCGTGTTCGGCGCATCCGGCGATGCGCGCGCGGTGTTGCGCCGGATCGTACGCGGCTGGTTCGCGTTATGCGCGGCGACGGCAGCGGTCGCGGCGGCGGCGATCGGACTCGCGCTGACGCTGTGAGCGTCACTTGCCGCGGGTGATCTCGAGCTTCGAGACCGGGCCGACGCGCGGCATCTGATCGCCGGAGCGATGCAGCCGGCCGCCCTGGCCGTGGTAGCGCGGGAACGGATCCTTGGGATCGAGTGCCGCGACGATCACCTCGCCGCGGCGGGTCAGGAATAGCACCGGCTCCAGGCCGTCCGCCGTCGGGTGCGTGAACTTGACGCTGACGCCGGTGGGCGATGTCGCTTCGACAGTCCCGGGCGGCCCGGCCTCGGGGACCAGTGTCGGGATCCGCCATGCCTTGCGATCCTCGTCGACGAAGTCCGGCCGCGCGCCGCGCAGCGTGTCGCCGGTGATCGCGGGCTTCGCGGCGCCGTCGACGACGACCGCGATCGCGAGGGTGTCGGGGATCGGCACGTCCTTGGGGGGCGGTGACTCGGCCCACTGCTTGGCCTCACCCTCGGTGCTCGCCTTCGAGCAGGCGCCGTTCGCCCCGAGCGTCGCTGCGAGCGACGCGACGAGCACGGTGACGACGGCAAGCGGGCGAGCCATCCCGAAATTGTAGCACCCCGCCTGCGATGCTTCTCACACCGGATCGTCGTCAACCCTGCACACCGGATCTCGCACGGGCACCTCGCGCTCGAGCGCATGATCGGGCAGGGTGAGGCCCGATGTCCTCGGATGACAGCATCCCCGAGCCGATGCCCGATCGGCTGGTCGACGCCACCGGGGAGATCAGCATGCTGCCCCCCGAGGAGGCGCAGAAGGTCGCAGCCGAGATCCGCGCGATCGCCGAGAGCCGCGGTGAGGACTCCGAGGTCGTCGATCTCATCGACCTGCCAACGACCGGGACGACCGACGCGACCGCCGGGGCCGCGGCCGCGGCCGACGACGAGCTGACCGACGACGAGCTCCGCGACGCCTGGCCGCTGCTCGATCTAGAGGAGCGCAGCGACGGTCTGCGCGTGCTGCCACGCGAGGATGCCGAGGAGTTCTTCATCGCGCTGTCGGCCAAGGACGAGGCCGACCTGCTCCTGCACTTCCGCCCCGGCCAGCGCCGGCAGTGGATGCGGCTGCTCGAGCCCGACGACGTCGCCGACGTGATCCAGCAGGTCGCCGAGGACAAGCGCGGCACCCTGCTCGCGCTGCTCGACGTACCGACCCGCAAGGAGGTCACCGCGCTCCTCGCGTACGCCGAGGACGAGGCCGGCGGCCTGATGTCGACGCGCTATGCACGGCTGCGTCCGCAGATGACCGCCGACGAGGCCGTGAGCTACCTGCGCCGCCAGGCCCGCGACAAGATCGAGACGATCTACTACGCATACTGCCTCGATCCCGACCAGCGACTGCTGGGCGTCGTGTCGTTCCGCGATCTGTTCGCGGCCGATCCCAAGAAGACCGTCGCCGAGATCATGGAGACCGACGTCATCCGGGTCTCGGACGGGACCGATCAGGAGACGGTGTCGCGGATCTTTGCCGAGCACGATCTGACGGTCGTGCCGGTCGTCGATGCCGACGGCAAGATGAAGGGCATCGTGACCGTCGACGACATCGTCGACGTCGTCCAGGAAGAGGCCACCGAGGACGCCCAGAAGTTCGGCGGTATGGCGGCCCTCGAGATGCCGTACTTGCAGTCGAGCCGGCGCGAGATGCTGTGGAAGCGCGGCCTCTGGCTCGTGATCCTGCTGGTCGGCTCGACGCTGACCGCGAGCGCGATGGGTGCGTTTCAAGACCAGATCGATCGCGTCCCGCTGCTCGCGCTGTTCATCCCGATGATCATCTCGACGGGTGGCAACTCGGGATCGCAGGCCTCGACCCTGATGATCCGCGCGATGGCGCTCGGCGAGGTCCGCGCGGCCGACTGGTGGCTCGTGCTCCGCCGCGAGCTCGGCCTCGGCATCATGCTCGGCGGCGTGCTCGGCGTCGTCGCGCTCGCGCGCATCCTGATCTGGGGCGTTGCCGGCAGCTACGGCGAGCACTTCATGCTGATCGCGGTCACGTGTGGCGTCTCGGTGCTCGGGTGCACGCTGTGCGGCACGCTCGCGGGCTCGATGCTGCCGTTCATCCTCCGCAAGTTCGGCGCGGATCCCGCGAGCGCATCGGCGCCGTTCGTCGCCACGCTCGTCGACGTCAGCGGCATCCTCATCTACTTCGGCATCGCGAACTTGATCTTGACGGGAGTGCTGCTGTGATAGGGTGGCCGCGATGTTCGCGACCCGCGTCTACCACTACCGGGATCCCGCGGCCGTCATCCTCGGCCTCAAGGAGCTACGCAAGCAGGGGCTGACGCCTCGCGGCCTGCTGTTCGTCGCGCTCGATCCGCGCGGCGAGACCAGCATCGCGGTGCCCGAGGATCTCGACGCGGTCGCGAGCATCCGGGTCGGTGACAAGCTCTCGCTCGTGCCGCCCTGGGAGGGCCGGTGGTTTCACTTCGACGCCGTGCATCGGCTGCCCGGTGACAGCGTGCTGTGGAACGGCGATCGCCGGCTCGGAGATACCGGCAGCGCGCCCGAGGTCGCGTGTGCGATCTCGGAGTGGCTCAAGGGCAGCTCCGCGAAGAACGTGTTCCTCGGTTGCACGCCGCACGTGCCGGGCTCGTGGTGGACGGTCGATCACCTCTCGGCCGTCACCGACCTTCACAACATGGGCCTGCTCGACTGCGTCGTCACGAGCGGCGGCATCCTCGCGCGCAAGATCGACGGCCCGCAGCTGTTCTATCTCGACTTCCAGTCGCTCGCGCAGCAGGGCACGCCGACCGACGGCTGGCAGGAGGTGTTCACCTCGAGCATGGGCAACATCCTGCTCGTCGAGCGCCGCGTGCTGCAGTACCGCCTCGTGCTGACCTGCGAGCAGGGGCTGATCGAGATCGATGTCTCGAACCTTCCCGAGCTCGTGATCGAGACGGCGCGCGTGCCGTTGCGTTCGGGGTTCGGCGTCGTCGGTCGGATCGATGGCGGTGCGTTCGCGGTCACGGTCGGCAAGCTCGAGCCTTGGGGCCTCACGAACATGCGGCCCGCGATGCTCGTCGGATCACCGACCGATCGGCTGCTCGATCTACCGAAGGCGCTGCGCGCGCTGCCGGTCACAGATCCCGGCGAGCCCGCGCCGGTCGGTGCAGTCGACGCAGCCGATGCAGCGGCCGGCGGCTCCGAAGCTCCTGCGACCGACGACTGACGCTACGGCGCCGACCAGTGGCCGGCCATGATCAGGAGGCCGACCATCAGCATGACCACGGCGGTCAGCGGCCACAGCCCGATCGCGACCGCGAGCGCCTCGCGCAGCTGCCTGGCGACCGGACCCGGATCCTCGGGTGGCGTGGGCGGAGGCGCCATCAGCTGCCCGCCCTTCTTCACGACACGCGCCTGCGGGAGATCGAAGCTCGCCATGGTGACGAGTATGACGGTGATCGTCGCAGGCGCATCCCCTTCGTGATCGCCCGGTGTAACGTCCGTCACCCATGCCCGACCCGGTGGCGAGCCTCGGCGAAGTCTCATTCGGCTTTCGAAACGCGTACCTCGACCACGACCGGCTGACCGCGCAGCTGCGGGCCTGGACCGCCGCGTTTCCCGAGCTCTGCCGCCTGACCTCGCTGGCGCAGACACCCGAGGGCCGCGATGTCTGGCTGCTCGTGGTCGGCCGCGAGCCCGATCGCACGCGGCCAGCGGTGTGGGTCAACGGCAACCTCCACGCCGCCGAGCTCGCCGGTTCGAGTGTCGCGCTCGCGATCGCCGAGGATGCGCTGCGCGTGCACCTCGATCCCGATGGCTTCGACCTACCGCCGCCGATCCTCGAGAGGCTGCGCGACGTGCTGTTCTACATCGTCCCGCGGATCACGCCGGACGGCGCCGAGTGCGTGCTGCGCAGCGGTCGCACGCTGCGCTCGGTCCCGCGCGATCGCCGTGTCGAGCGCGGTCAGCCCCGCTGGGTGCCCGGCGATCTCGATGGCGACGGGCTCGCGTTCGCGATGCGCGTGCCCGATCCGGGCGGCGAGCTCGTCGAGGCCCACGAGTTTCCCGGCCTGCTCGTCGAGCGCACCCTCGACGACGAGGGCCCGTTCTACAAGCTCTACCCCGAGGGCGTGATCGAGAACTTCGACGGCAAGCACGTGCCCTCGCCGTTCTTCCTCGGCGACAACCCGGTCGATCTCAACCGCAACTTCCCGTACTCGTGGGCGCCCACCTACGAGCAGATCGGCGCCGGCGCGTATCCCGCGAGCGAGCCCGAGTCGCGCGGCGTCGTCGAGTACGCGACCGCGCATCCCGAGATCTTCGCGTGGCTCGATCTCCACACGTTCGGCGGCGTGCTGATCCGGCCGCTCGGGCACGCGCCGGACTCGAAGATGGATCCCGAGGACCTCGCGATCTTCCGCCAGCTCGAGGCGTGGATGCTCGACGGCACCGGCTATCCGACGGTGTCGGGCCACGAGGAGTTCCTCTACGAGCCCGACAAGCCGCTGCGCGGTGATCTCACCGAGTACGCGTATCACCAGCGCGGCGCGATGGCCTACGTCGTCGAGCTCTGGGATCTGTTCAAGCGACTCGGCATGGAGCGGCCGCCGAAGTTCGTGCAGTTCTACGAGCGTGTCACCCGCGCCGACATCATCAAGCTCGCGTGGTGGGACAAGGACGAGAACGAGGGCCGCTCGTTCCCGCCGTGGCGCAAGTTCGATCACCCGCAGCTCGGGCCGGTCGAGCTCGGCGGCGTCGACCCGCGGATCGGCATCTGGAACCCGCCGCTCCACGAGCTCGCCGCGATGTGCGCCTCGCAGGCCAACGTATTTCTGCGCGTCGCCGCGCTCGCTCCGCGCCTCAAGATCGTCGCGATCGATCGGCAGCCGCTCCCCGGTGGCGTGACCCGCGTCGAGGTCCGGATCTGCAACGACGGCTACCTCGGCACCTACGGCATGCCGTCGGCGAAGAAGCTCGAGTTCAACGAGCCGCTCTACGCGAAGGCGACAGCTGTCGGCTGCACGCTCGTCGATCCCGGCGCGGCGTACCAGACCCTCGGCCACCTCGACGGCTGGGGCCACGGCCTGCACACCGGCCAGAACCTGCCGGCCTATCCCGGCAGCCGCGGCAACACGAACGCCGCATGGGCGACCTACCTCGTGCGCGGCACCGGCACCCTCGATCTCGAGCTCGGCTCGTGCCGCGCCGGCTTCATCAAGACGCGGGTATCGCTCTAGCAGCGGCAGCCGGGTTTTGAACAGAAGCAGTAGAGTGCTCAGTTAAAAACTGACGTGGATTGGTTACGTGCACGACCGCTCTATGGAGCTCTCATGCAAATCACGCGAGGTGCGATCAAAGACTTCTTCAGGAGCAACAGCGCTCGAGGCGTCGCTCTCGATGCGCGCAGACCCGACCGGCCGTTCGGCCGTTTCAAGTGGCGATGACGCGCTTTTCCCTCGTTCTGGTCGTGCTGCTGAGCTCCTGCGCCTCTCGCGTGGTCCCTCATGGGCAACCAGAACCGAGTGCGAAGGGGTGTCCAGAGATCCGCGTCGAGTCTCTGTGCCCCGGCGATCCGTACGGCCTCGTGTGCGACATCCACATCTCACCCAAGGCGTGCCCGTGCGGCGCACGCATGACCGTCATCAATTGCACTCCCCTCTGTCAGGACATGCAGACGTGCGCGGCGGTGGAGCGACTCCGATGAGACCCGATCCGCCGGTGCGAGGACTCGCTCCACCCTCGGTTTGATCTTGCTGCTGAGCTCCTGCGCCTCGTGCGCGGGCCCCCACGGCTAACCACCATGGAAGCGTCCTTCGATCCGCGTCGAATCCGTGTGCCCAAGGGTATCCGCACGGGCCCGTTTGCTTCGTTGGACCCCGGCTTGTCTATGCGGGGCCCGTGACGATTCACCTCAAAATCGAATCCGTGGACCGCGCCAGCGCGCCGCGATCCTTGCCCCCTACTCTGCGGTGACGTTCACGGGCTGGGCGGGCTGGGCGGACTACACGATGACCGGGCTGCCCGCGAGCTACGTGCCGTGGCCAGCCGCATCGCCGGAGACCTGGCTGCTGCGCGAGGGCTGGCGTCGCAGCGGCAAGCCGATCTGGACGCACGAGCGTCCCGGTCGACTCGGCAGCTGACCAGCCCGCCGCGAAGTTGCTCGCCGCGAAGCGACGTGAGCTTGCGCGCTAGCGGTGATCGCGAACGACGGGGCTGCGGTTACCGCGGTTCTCCCACGTACCGCGGCGATACGTCCGGCGTCCGCCTTCGTTCGTCCAGCGGCCGCGCACGTAGACGCCGTCGTTGCGATCGGCTTCCCACGCACCGCTGACCCAGACGTGGGTCGAGCCACGACGATCCCAGTGACCGCCGGTGTACGTGTAGCCGGGACGCCGCGCGCTCCACGAGCCGTCGACCCAGATGCTGCCGTTCCAGTAGCCCTGGATGTAGACGTACTCGGGGCGCTCGACTTCCCAGGTGCCGGCCTGCCAGACCCACTGGCCGTTCATCATCACGTGGCGACCGTTGACGAACACGTAGCCGGGTCGATCCTCGTAGTAGAGATCCGCCTCGACGACCGGCGCCGGAGTGCTGTACTCGACCGTGGCGACGGCGGAGGTGTCGGCCGTGGCGTACGCCCCGCCACCGCCCGACGCGTGATAGCCCGACGTGGTACCGGCGGAAGCATGACAGCCGGCTCCGGCGGCGAGCACGAGCGCGAGAGTTGCGAGGTGTTTCATTGCATGCAGGATGCGCCGCTTTCGACGCAACACAAGCTGCGCACGGTGTGCCATTTGCCGCCCGCTTCGGCGTGGTAGTTAGAAGACGTGGCGCGCTATGCGATCGGTGACGTCCAGGGCTGCATGGCGAGTCTGCAGCGCCTGCTAGCGCTGATCGACTTCTCACCCGCGCGCGATCAGCTGTGGTTCGTGGGCGATCTTGTCAATCGCGGGCCGCGATCGCTCGATGTGCTGCGCTGGGCTCGCGAGCATGAGGCGCATATCACCTGTGTCCTCGGCAATCACGACCTCCACTTCCTCGCGCGCGTCGCCGGTGCGGCCCCCGCGAAGAAGCGCGACACCCTCGACGAGCTGCTCGCGGCTCCAGATTGCGACAAGCTCGCCGACTGGCTGCGCCAGCGCCCGCTCGTCCACGTCGAGGACAACCACGTCCTCGTCCATGCCGGCCTGCACCCGACGTGGACCGCCGCCGACGCGCGCGCGCGCGGCGCCGAGATCGAGCACGAGCTGCAGGGCCCGACCTGGCGTGCGTTCCTCGCCTCGCTGGCGGGCCCGCCGCCGCGCTGGGATCCGCGCCTCGGCGGCGGCGATCGCTGGCGGTCGATCCTGGCATTCCTCGTCCGCGTGCGCACGCTGCGCCCGGACGGCCGCGTCGAGCCCGACTTCGACGACCACCCATCCAAGGCGCCGCCCGGCTGCGTACCGTGGTTCGCGTTCCCGAAGCCGGCGTGGACGACCCACAAGGTCGTGTTCGGTCACTGGGCCGCGCTCGGCCTCAGCATCGGCCCGCACCACATGGGCCTCGACACCGGCTGCGTGTGGGGCCAGTCGCTGACCGCGATGCGCCTCGACGATCGCTCGGTGTTTCAGGTCAAGGCCGTCGAAGCCGCGAGCTGAGCTATCACCCGTGCGCCACCCGAACCACCAGGTCCGGTGACTGGCGCGGTTCGGACGGGCTGTCCGCTCGCCGGACACACCTGGGTATTCGCTCGTCAGGTTTCCACGGCTTGCTCGTCGGCTCCGCTGGCGCGCCGCTTGCTCCTCGCCCGGCGGTGTCGGTGTCCCGCGATCACGAGATCCACGCCGAGCTGTTTCGCAACCGGCCCGAGCTCGCGCGCGTCCTCCTGCACATGTGCGCCAGCATCGACCTCCCCGGCCTGTCCCTCACCCCGATCGTCATCAGCTACGATGATCTGCCACGCATCACCGACCGCGCCGCGATCGTCGTCCCCGAGCTCGCCGTGCTGTCCGCACGCGCGCACCCCGACCTCGACGTCGCCCGCGTTGCCACCGATGCGATCCGCACGCTCTCCGAAGACCAGCAGACGCTATACTGGAGCTTCCTCACCACGTTACTGCCTGACCCCGTCTGTCAGGCCCTGGAGGCCGAGATGCCCCCCGCACAGATGCGAGAAGCGATCGCCGAGATGACCTTCGAGCGCGGCGTCAAGCGAGGCCTCGTGCAAGGTCTCGAGCAAGGCCGCGCGGATGCGCTTCGCGCCGTCGCCGTCAACCTGGCCAAGGCGAAGCTCGGCCCGCGCTGCGATGCCGCGCTCGAGACCCGGCTTGAAGGCCTGCCGCCGACCGTGCTCGACGAGCTCATCGCGTCGATGATCGCCACCGACGATCCGCACGAGATCCTCGCCGCGATCGAGCGCGTGCGCGGGTCTTGAGCGCAGCCGCGTCCAGCGTTCGCACACATCGGCCGCCGCGCGATCGCGACGCTCAGCCGCCACCCTGGTGCAGACCGACGTTCTCGCCGACGAGGGGCGATGTCCCGTCGGCCGTCGACTTCCTCGCGCCAACGAGCCGATGATGTGGGCACGCCACGAGCGCACGTCCCGTGAACGGGCGGTCGGCGTGATAGGCGGGTCATGTACAATCGACGGCGGTGCAGCCCGGCGAGATCATCGGGGAGCGGTTCCAGATCCAGTCGCTCGCCTCCACGGGAGGCATGGGATCGATCTACAGGGCGATCGACCTGACCTCAGGGAATCTCATAGCGATCAAGCTCATGCGCGACCACGTCGCCAACGAGAAGGAGCGGTTCCAGCGCGAGGCGCGCATGCTCGCCGAGCTCGATCACCCGAACATCGTCCGGTTCGTCGCCCACGGCGCGGCCACGACGGGCGCGCTCTACCTCGCCATGGAGTGGCTCGACGGTGAGGATCTGGCGAGCCGGCTTCGCCGTGGCCCGCTCGAGGTCGACGAGGCGTTGGCCCTGATCGGCCGTGCTGCGAGCGCCCTCGGATTCGCCCACCTACGCGGGATTGTCCACCGCGATATCAAGCCGAGCAACCTATTCATCGCGACCGACGGTGAGGTCCGCGTGATCGATTTCGGCATCGCTCGCGTTGGCGGGCAGACCGCCGTCACGCGTACCGGCGCGATCGTCGGCACGATCGGCTACATGGCACCGGAGCAGGCCTCCGGGTCCGCGCTGATCGATGCCCGCGTCGACGTGTTCGCGCTTGGCTGCGTCCTGTTCGAGTGTCTGACCGGCCGGGCGACGTTCGCAGGCGAACAACTGGTCGCCGTGCTGACCAAGGTGCTCTTCGAGGATCCGCCGAGCGCGAGCAGCCTCCGCAACGACCTTTCGCCGGAGCTCGACGCACTGCTCGCCCGCATGCTCGCAAAACAGCCCGCGCAGCGCCCCATCGATGGCGCGGCGGTCGCGGCCATGATCAGCAGGCTCGGCGCGGCACCTCCGGTCGCGACCAGGCTACCCGCGCAGGCCGCACTGACCCACGCCGAGCAGCGCGCGGTCAGCGTCGTGCTTGCCGCAGGCCGACACACGGACACCGCACTCGCAGATACCCGGCCCGAGGCTGCAGCGACGATCGACGAGCTGCGCCATGTGGTCGGTGGCGAGGGGGCGCGCATCGCGGCGCTCGCAGGCGGTGCTCTCGCCGTCGTGATCTCGGGAGGCGCCAACGCGGCAGACCAGGCGATCCGTGCCGCACGCAGCGCGCTGGCGATCCGCGCGGCACGCCCCGATGCGCCGATCGCGGTTGCGACCGGCAGGGCACTGCTTACGGGCGGGGTGCCAGTGGGCGAGGCGATCGATCGCGCGGCGCGCCTTCTGCGCAATGCGGACGTTGAAGGTCGCACGGTGATCGCGATCGATGACATCACCGCGGGGCTTGTCGGAGTGCAGTTCGAGATTCGCGGCGAGGCGCACCTCGAGCTCGTCGCCGAGCAAAGCGGCGAGAGCACGCGGACGTTGCTTGGTCGCGCGACGCTGGCGACCGCGCGTCCAGAGGTCGCGCGCGTCTTCCCTAACCTGTGGGCGGAGCGCGCACCGAGCACGTCGCGAACGAGCTTGCTGCTCGCGCTCCTCGTCAACGTCACGAGCTCGACGCGCTGCAGCTCGCAGATCGACGAGGCCGGAGTTGCACGGCTAGCGCCGGCGGCAACGCACTGTTCCTCGAGGAGCTGATCCGAGCGCACGCGGAGCACGCCACCGACAACACCCCGCGTACGGTGCTCGCGATGCTGCAGGCCCGGCTCGAAGAGCTACCCGCCGATGCGCGCCGCGCGCTGCGTGCAGCGAGTGTGTTCGGCGAGCTCTTCCGGCGGTCGGGCGTCGAAGCGCTGCTCGGCGACACCACCTCGGCGAGCGAGCTCGACCGCAGCGTGGCGCTGCTCGTCGAACGCGAGGTGATCGAGAAACGGCGCGCGGGCTCCGTCGGAGAGGATCAGCTCGCATTTCGACATGCGCTCGTTCGCGATGCCGCGTACTCGATGCTGACCGATGCCGATCGCGTCCTCGGTCACCGGCTCGCGGGCGACTGGCTCGAGCGCAACGGCGAGCGCGACGCGATGACGCTTGCCGAGCACTTCGAGCAAGGCGGCATGCCCGACCGAGCGATCGCCTGGTTCGAGCGCGCAGCGGCGCAGGCAATCGAAGGACACGATCTGGAAGCGGCAATCGCCCGCGCAGAACGTGGCATCACTTGCGGCGCCGGCGGGTCGACGCTTGGCCGTCTACGGCTGATCCAGGCAAGCGCCCATGACTGGCGCGGCGAGAATGTCGAAGCGTGCGACCGTGCAGCCGAAGCCTTCGCGCGATCGGCGCACGGTAGCGAGCCGTGGTTCGCCGCGGCCTGCGAGCTCGCCGTCACGTATCGACGGCTGGTCCGCCGCGACGAGCTTCGCGCCCTCGGCGAGCAGATTGCAGCGATCGGAAACGTCGAGCTGACCAACGGCGAGCCGCTCCGCGCCGTGGGCCGGATCATCATTCAGCTCGCGATCTCGGGGTTTCGCGAGATCGCTGAACCAATCGCGCGGGGGCTCGCGCGGCACGAGGCGTTGCTCGCCTGTGACCCCGGAGCACGCGCTTGGGTGCTCGCAAGCCGGGCGATGTTGACGATGGTCGGCGGCGATCCGACTGTGTTCGTGCGAGACGCAGAGCTGATCATCGGAGCCGCCGATGAGAGTGGAGACCGGCGCATGTCACCGTAGCCGTCAGCGGCGACGACGACGCCACACGCGGCGGACGCCATCGCGCAGCCCTGGTGAACGGCTCTGACGGCCGGGTAATAGCCGAGACCCCAACCGTCGGACAGCGTGCGGCCGGCGCTCAAGCAGTGCAACGTGAACGACGGTGCGAGCTCGCCTTCGAACGACATCGCGAGCAGGTTGGCACGCCGCGACCTTCGGCTGCGCACAATCGACGGCACGCACGATGTGCGAGGTCTGCATGCTCGGAAACAGCTTCACCGTTCCGACCATCACAACGCGCTCGAGCTTCGTCTCGAGCTGCCGACGTGGTCGGGGAACCGAAACGGATCGCTGTAGACGACCTGGAGATCCGCGTTCGTGGTGCCTGCGGCGGCCGGCATCGCGGGCTCCAAGACGTTCTGGAGCCCGAGGCCTAAGGCCGTACCGAGGATGCGCCACGATGAGATCTCTCGCGTCGCGTTCGCGAGCGGCCGGAACCGTGCGACCTCGGTGGCGCGCGGCGCGATCACGTGCGCGCACAGCGGTGAGGTCGCGCGAACGTCGACCGCGTCACCGGCGATCTTGTTGAAGCCCTCGACCATGTCGAGCCGCGACTCGAAGACCAAGTCGACCGCGGTGTACGGCTCGGAGGCGGGGAAGTGCGCGCCACCTCGAACGGCGCGGCGGCGAGGCTCGCGGCGTCGTCGGCGGTGCGAAGCGCCGCCATGTTCGATATACGTCGCGACCCGAACGTGTCTGTGACGCATCACCGATCGCTGCTGGCTTTCGCATCGAGCGTCACAGCGATCTCGGCGGCGACGGCGTCGAACACGCGACGGAGCGATTCGGCCCGTTTGCGCGCGGCTCGCTGAAACAGCGCCCGCGCCCCAGTGAACGTTCCGCCAAGCCATAAGATCGGTGCGGCGACCGCGACGATCGGTGCGCCCCACAATGCGCCCAGCACGACGGCCAGCGTGGGGAGGCCCGTCGAGCCACCGATCAATCCGCCGAAATATCCGCGCGCGACCACGTCCAGTCGATCGCTGACCACCAGGTGCGTCGTGCCGTCTTTCACCGTGACGACCACCATCGTCGTGGGACCAAAGCGCCGGGCGTGAGCAGTCGCAGTCCACGTCAGCGACGACCGCAACAGCTCCGTGGCACCACGATCACCCGTCACGGAACGGATCACCCCGACGAGCGCTTCGAGCTTGTCGAGTGGGAACGCGGTGTCGTAGATGCGCTCGAGCTCGAGCTGCATCGGTGCCCCGGCGATGCGCTCGCCGAGGCGCGGCTTGCCGGACAGTGCGAGCGCTGGCTTGCTCGCGAGGGCGAGCGCGTGCGAGCGACGACCTTCGAGCTCGGCAACTCGGTCTTTGGCCTCCGCAAGCTCGAGCTCGAGTGCTGCAACGCGTGCTTGGTCGGCTTCGCGGTCGCTGCGGTACGCCATATCCGGAAGTCTAGCGGAAATGACGGATCACGGCGTCGCCACGAGAAACACGCTCTGGCCGGTCACATCGAGCGCATACCATTGACGTTATTCTCCATCCACCGACGAAGACCGACGTAACCGGATTACTTCTTCTTCGGCGTCAGCTCGATCGGCGCGACGTTCGCGTCCGCCGTCGAGAACTCGACATCGACGCTCGCGACCGTCGCCAGCGCGTCGGTCTGCACGGTGCTCTTGCGGGCTTCGTGGACGGCGGCGCCGAGCGCGGTCGTCGGGTTGACGCCGACGGCCTGCTTCATGACCTGGCCGAGCGCGACAGCGAACTCCTCGGCGGAGCCATAGCGGTTCGCGGGATCGACAGACAGCGCGACGTCGAGCACGGCGACGAGTGCGGCCGGCAGATCCGTACGACGCTGCTGGATCGGCGGCACCACGCACGCGCGGATCTTCTTGAAGATCTCGATGTCGGTCTTGCCGTCGAACAGCCGCTCGCTCGACAGCGTCTCCCACAGCACGCTGCCGACGCCGAACAGATCGGACTGCACGCTGTTCGGCTTGCCGTGCGCGACCTCGGGGGCGAGGTAGCTGAGCTTGCCCTTCACGGTACCGGGCGCGGTGAGGCTGGCCGCGCGATCGCGAGCGCGCGCGAGCCCGAAGTCGGTGAGCTTGACGACGCCGTTCGTGCCGAGCAGCACGTTGTGCGGCGAGATATCGCGATGGATCACCGGGGATGACGTGCCGTCAGGTGCGATCCGGTCGTGCGCCGCGCCAAGGCCGCGCAGCGTGCCGATGCCGACGGCGACGGCGAGCTGCCACGGCACGAAGCGACCGCCGTCGCGGTAGAACTTGACGAGTGCGGCGAGGTCGATGCCCTCGACCCACTCCATCACGAGGTAGTACGAGCCGCCGACGCTGCAGAAGTCATGGACCTGGACGATGTTCGGGTGCGCGAGCTCGGAGCCGACGCGCGCCTCCTCGATGAACATGTCGATGTAGTTCTTGATCGCGCGGTACTCGGGCTTGATGTGCTTGATCGCGACCGTGCGCTGGAAGCCGGCCGCGCCGCGGACGACGGCCTTGTAGACGGTCGCCATCCCACCCTCGCCCGCGATCTGGACGAGCTGATACTTGCCGTCGATCGTCTGCCCGCTGAGATCCGCCACCAGACCCAGCTTACAACAAACCGCCTCAGCCAAGCTCGGCGGCGAGCGCTGCCTGGGCGGTCTCGAGCTCGGCCATCGCCTTCTCCCAGCGCGGGCCCAGCTCGTCGAGCTTGTCGGCGGCGGCCTGGTAGTCCGCGAGCAGCTTGTTGCGACGCGCGGCGTCGTCGTAGACCGTCGGGTCCGACAGCTCGGCGGAGCGCGTCTTCTGCTCGGCCTCGAGCACGCTGATCCGCTCCTCGAGCTGCGCGACGAGCTTCTCGAGCGGCCCGAGCTTCGCGCTCTTCTTCTGCCGCAGCTCGGCCTCGCGGCGCTTGCGCTGCTTCTCCTCTTCCTTGGACTCCTTCGCGACGACCGGCTTCTGCGGGACCGCGCCGCGCGGATCGCGCTTGGGTCCGGCGCCCGCGGTGTCGTCGGCGGCGATCGCGATCCGGCGCTGCGCCATCGAATACAGATACTCGTCGAGCGTGCCCGGATAGGTCTCGACCCGCTGCTCCTCGACGTTCCAGATCCGGGTCGCGAGGGAGCGGATCAGGCTGCGGTTGTGGCTGACGAACACGAGCGTGCCGTCGAACGTGGCGAGCGAAGCCGCGAGGCTCTCCGACGATGCGAGATCGAGGTGGTTCGTCGGCTCGTCCATCAGCAGCAGATTGCCCGGCTTGACGAGCAGGCGCGCGAGCGCGACGCGGGCCTTCTCGCCGCCGGAGAGCACCTTGACCGGCTTGTCGGTGTCGTCGCCCGAGAACATGAACGCGCCGAGGATCGAGCGGACGCGCGCGGGCGGCGTGTCCTGCGAGGCGCGCTGCACGACCTCGTACACGGTCGAGCCGAGGTCGAGCGTGTCGGCGTGGTGCTGCGCGTAGTAGCCGACCTCGACGCCGTTCCCCATCTTGATCGTGCCGCCGTCGTGCGGCAGCTCGCCCGCGAGCATGCGAAGCAGCGTGGTCTTGCCGGCGCCGTTGACGCCGATGATGCCGATCTTCTCGCCGCGGCGGACGGTGAGATCGATGCCGGGGAACACGACGTGCGCGCCGTACGCCTTCTTCAGCCCCTCGACGCGGATCACGTCGTTGACGGTGCGTGCGGTCGGTGGGAACGAGAACCGCATCACGCCGCGCTTCTCGTAGGTGTCGACCGTCTCCATCTTCTCGAGGAACTTCACGCGCGACTGCACGGCTTTCGCCTTGTTCGCCTGCGCGCGGAATCGGTTGATGAAGGTCGTGAGCCGCTCGCGCTCGCGCGCCAGGTTCTTCGCGCGGCCCGCGAGGATCGTCTCCTCCTCCTCGCGCTGGGTCAGGTACCGCTCGTAGTTGCCGGGGTAGCTGCGCACGCCCTCGGGCTCGAGGCTGACGACCCGATCGATCTGCTCGTTGAGGAACTCGCGATCGTGGCTGATCAGCACGAAGCAGCGGTTCCACTTCTTGAGGAAGTCCGAGAACCACGCGACCGATGGCATGTCGAGGTGGTTCGTGGGCTCGTCGAGGAGCAGCACGTCGGGACGCTGGAACAGGAGGCCCGCGAGCACGCCGCGCATCTTCCAGCCACCTGACAGCTCGCCGATGTCGCGCTTCTCGTCGCCGGGGGCAAAGCCGAGGCCGGCGAGGATCGCGAGGGCCTCGTGCTCGCCGAAGAATCGCTCGAAGTGATCGATGCGCTCGTGGATCTCGGTGACGTCGGCGGCGAGCTCGAGCAGCGTCGCCTCGTCGGCCTCGCTCGCGGTCGCGGCCTCGAGGTCGGCTTCCGCGGTGGCGAGTCGCTCGTCGAGCTCGGCCCGGCCGGGCACGCTCGACAGGATCATGTCGATCAGCGATCGGCCGCCGGAGACCGAGATCTCCTGCGGCAACCAGCCGACGCGCACGCCCTTCGAGATCGTGACCTTGCCGTCGTCGACCTCCTGCTCGCCCGCGACAAGCTTCAGCAGCGTGGTCTTGCCCGAGCCGTTGGGGCCGATCAGGCCAACCCGATCGCCGTGGCCAAGCCGCAGCGAGGCCGCATCGAAGATCATCCGATCGGCGAAGAAGAGCGTGACCTCGTCGAGGACGACCAAGCTCATGACAGCGGCCGTTCTGTAGCACGCCCGCGGCCGGGGTGGGGGAAACCGGCCGAACCCGGCCCAACCCAATAAACCGCGACGCCGGTAGCTACGTCCGGCGCGGGCGGCGATCGCTGCGCGCGACCATCGCGCTCGGCAGCGAACCGTCGGCCTCGAGGCGGCGGATCTCGTCGCCGAGCGCACGGAGGGCCTGCAGGCGGTCCGGATCGTCGCGATAGCGATCGACCAGCTCGCCGTAGAGCTCGCGCACCGCATCGCCGTCGGGTGGGTTCGCGATCACCGAGCGCACGACGGTCAGCCGCCAGCGTAGCGCGAGGTCGCCGCCGACCTCGATCGCGAGCGCATCGCCCTCGGCGCGTGCCGCCTCGATCGCGGTGGCATTCGCCTCGCAGCGCTCCACGAGCGAGCTCAGTCTGGAGGTCGCGTCCCGCGTCACGACCACCACAGTAGCACGGTCAGATCGCCCTGCTGCTCGACGCGATCTCTCCGACCGTTCCCGGCCTCAGTCGAGATCGCGCGCGAGCCCGACGGTCACGATCGCGGTGGTCGCGTCATCGCCGCCGAGCGGGACCCCGACGCCGAGCTGGCCACGCCACGCACCGCCACGCGGCTGAAGGCCCAGGCCAGCGCGAACGAGCAGCGTGCCGAACCCGCCGTTCCAGCCGGCCTCGGTGTCGACCCCCGAGGTCAGCGCCACGGACCGGCGG
>JACCTC010000077.1 GCA_013812655.1 Deltaproteobacteria bacterium
ACGTACTTCGAGTTCGGGTAGTTCTTGAGCAGCTTGTCGTAGACCGCCCGCGCCTCCTTCATGTACTTGCCGCCCTGCAGCGTGTACCCGTAGTAGAAGAGCGCCATATCCATCTTGGGATAGTTGCGGAACGCCTCGTTGTCGGTGAGGCCCTTGTAGGTCCGCACTGCCTTGAGGAGGTAGTCCTTGGCCTTGCCCGCGGCAGCCTGGGAATCCTTCTGCGCCTTCGACTTCAGCGCCGGAGTCTTGGCGCTGTCGACGGCGATCGAGAGCTCGATGCTCTTGAGGCGCCAGTACCGCTGTTGCTTCGCGTAGAGCTCGCCAAGCCGGAAGTAGTAGTCCGACTTCTCCTCGACCTCGGAGTCGGGCGTCTGCTGGATCAGATCCGCGAGGATCTGCTCCTGCTCACCTCGGATGTTGCCGACCAGACCTTCGATCGACAGCACCGCGTCCGCGGTGAGTGTCGGCACGTTGTCCTTGGGGTCCTTCGGCTTCGGCGCGATAGGCTTGACGCGATCCGACAGCTTGACGTCAACCTTGACGTCCTGGGTCCGCGTGTACTTGGCCTTTTGCGCATGGGCGGCGACTGGCTGAAGGCTCAGCAGCAGCAGTCCCATCATCGCTAGCTTGATTCTCGACATTGAGTTCCCCTTCTCCGGCGGGATCACGAAACAGATTTGCGGCGAGGCAACGGCACAATAGCGAGTGCCGAAATCGTGGTCGTCACGGGTTTGTCATTCGCTTGTACCGAAAACGCGGAGAGCCTTAACCGGTCAGAATGGTTAAGGCTCTCGGAGACTTTCATCCACTAACCAACCCGAATCACTGCTTCGGGCAACGCGAGCGGATCTTGAACCGGTAGTAACCGAGCTCGTCCTTCCAGTACTCGCCGTTGAACTTCCACTGGAAGTGCTCGTCATCGACGATGATCGGCTCTTCCTTGGTGTTCGACGACACCCGGGTCTTGAGCGCCTCGGCCGAGAGCTTCTCGGCCTTCGCGTTCAGGATCTCGAACTTGATCTTGCTGCCATCGCGGGCGAGCGAGCCGAGCTGGCGGGCGAGCCGATCGATGCGGTCACGAGCGACCTTACCGGCGTCCGCGGCGGCGACCGACTGCTGGACCGTGAGCTCCTGGAGGACCTCGGCGGCGACCTGCGTGGTCTGCCAGGCCTTGTCGCTCTTCTGCAGCATCGCGAGCTCGTGGTTGAGCTCGTCGACCCACGCGAACGTCTTGAGCAGCGTCTTGTCGTTGAGCACGCTCATGACGAGCCGCTGGGTGACCTGATCGAGGCCAGCCTTGTTCGCCTTGACCTGCTTCACGTACTCGTAGAACTCGGCGTTGTCGTCGTACTTCTTGACGATCTGCTCGAGGTTCTGGCGGAGTGGCGTGTACTTGTCGTTGTAGTCCTGGATCGCCTCCTCGGCCTGGTCGTAGAGGCAGTACTTGTAATAGATGACGCTCTTGAGGAGGAGCGACTCCGGGAAGAACTGGTTCTCGAAGTACGGCGCGTTCAGCGTGTGGATGTTACCGAGCGCCTTCGAGTTGAGCGTCTTCATGAAGTACGCCCAGGACGCCTCGAACAGCGACTCCGCCCAGTCGAGCGAGTTCTGGTCGAGCTTCTCGAAGTACTTGATCGACGTGTCGAACTGCTGCGTCGAGTAGAAGACGCGCGCGAGCTGGAGCTGCGCGAGCTCGCGATAGTTCGCGATGTCGTCGCGGTCGTACTGCTTGGGACGTTCCTCGCCGATGACGAGGATCTCCTTGAAGGCCTCGACCGCGGGGCGACCCTCGTACTTGCGAACGTAGGTCACGCCCTCGAAGAACTTGGCCTTGATGAAGAACTCGTTGTCGCGGCCGACCTTCTGGAACAGGCCGATCGCCTTGTCGAAGTCACCCTCACCACCGCGGCGGTAGTAGTGACGACCGAGCAAGAAGTAGAGCTCGTCGCGGACGGCCGCGAGCGACGGATCCTCGAGCGCGGCGGCGTCGTAGGTGCCGATCTTCTCGAGGATGCCGGAGGTCTCGGGCAGCACGCGCGAGAGCGCGGCGAGCCACTTGAGCGCCGGACCATGGAAGGTGTGCGCGTCGCCCGCCTGGACGATCTTGTCGAAGTAGGCGAGCGAGCCGGCGTAGAAGCCCATCTGGTAGAGCGTCTTGCCCATGAAGAACTCGGCACGTTGCTTGTTCTTCGCGTCGTCACCGCTCTCGCCGTCGAGGACTTTCTTCAGCTCGATCGAGGCCGAGAAGTAATCCTTCTTCTCGTAGAGCTTGATCGCGCGTTCGAGCGTCTTGCTCGCCGGGCCAGAGGCGACATTGTCGGCCTCCATCTCGACGTCGCCGGCAGGCTTCTTCTTGGGCTGCGCGCCAACCGTGGCGGCGGTCGTGGCGACGAACGAGAGCCCGCACAGGGCAACGAGCGACATCTTGGTCCAAAACCGCATCAAGTTCCTCCTCGGTCCAAGGTGGGTGTCGTGCTGAACGGCAACGCCGCCGAGAATGACGACGACGATACCGGTGACCCCGCCCTCAGATGTGGGCGACCGAATCATCGGCAACGACGGTGTACATTGTCAAGGCAAGTACAGCAGTTGAATCGGAGCGTCCGGTTTACGGACCATCGGGTTTGATGGCCAGCGCCGGGCAGAGTCGAGGGACACGCGATCGTGCAGCAGGTTGCGCAGCGATCCCGGTGACGGAAAACAGGGCTGCAAGACACCAATGAGGATGCCAGGGCCGTTTCCCCCGCCGATCCAGCCGTTGTTTCAGGTCGTTCGCTTGACTTGGATCTCGCGAGTCACGAATATCGCACCTGCGATGATTTCTATCAGGGTGTTGATCGCAGGAGCTCTGGCTTTCGCTGCAGCGTGCGGCGGCGAGCCTGTCGGTCGCATCTGCGATCTCGGTACGCAGTTGCCGCAAGCCGGTGAGGTCGTCGTCGCGTCGCCCTCGCTCGACTGCGTCAGCCGAACATGTTTGCGCGTGCCGCTCAGCCGCGAGTTGCCGGAAGGCAGCAAGTATCCCGCAGGAACCAACGGTCTCTGCACCGCCGAGTGCGGCGCCGACAGCGACTGCGAGCGCGTGCCCGAGTCGCCGTGCGTGACTGGCTTCACCTGCGGCGTCGCGGTGACGGTCGGTCCGTTCTGCTGCCGCAAGTTCTGCATCTGCAAGGACTACGTCGTGATCCCGGATAGCGGCCAGCTGCTGATCCCGCAGGCCTGCGACTCGAATAATGCGGCGAACGCGTGCTGCAACCTCGACGGTCGTACGGGCAACGCCTCCTACCCGCTCTGCAACAGCTGACGCGCCTGACCACGTCGCGACGATCGCGCCGGCGCCCCATGATCTGGGCGCCGGTTTTTTTGCGCCGGCCTAGAGTCGCCAGGCGTCCTGGAACAGCTCGACGCGATCACCGGTGATCGCGACGACGTCGAACCGGCACTCCTCGAACTGTGGCTGTCGCGCCTCGAGGTAGTGCGCTGCGACGCGCGAGACCTGGCGCCGCTTGCCGCGATGAACCATCTCGCTCGCTTCGCCGTGGTTGCCGTCAGCACGGCTGCGGACCTCGACAAACACGAGGATGTCGCCGTCCCGGGCGACCACGTCGAGCTCGCCCGCCTTGATGCGGTAGTTGCGCTCGACGATGCGATAGCCGCGGTCGAGCAAGACGCGCGTCGCCAAGGACTCGGCGTGCGCACCAGCTTGTAACGTCGTCAGCATGGTCACTTGCATGACCGTCGCTATAACGCCGAGCTCTGACCTAGGACGCTGGCCTGATGACCACGGCCAGCCGAAGAAGAACTACTTCTTCTTCTCTTTCTTCTTGCCGCCCTTACGCTTCGCGCCGGCGTCACCTTCGACGCTCGGGCCGTCGGCAGCGGCGGGCTCGGCGGCTCCGGCGGCTCCGGCGGCTGGCGTGGCCTGGGTCTGCTCGTTCGAGCCCTCGCGCTCCTTGATACGGGCAGCCTTGCCGGACAGATCGCGGAGGTAGTACAGGCGGGCCTGCTTGACGCGGCCGCGCTGCAACACTTCGATCTTGTCGATGTTCGGCGAGTTGTCGGGGAAGATCCTCTCGACACCGACGCCGTACGAGATCTTGCGAACGGTGAACGTCGACCGCGCGCCCTTCGACACGCGGCGGATGCACACACCTTCGAACGCCTGGAGACGTGTCTTCTCGCCTTCGCGAATCTTCGCCCAGACCTTGATCGAGTCGCCGGGGCGGAACTCGGGAAGCGTCGCCGAGCGACGTTGAGACTTATCGATGGATTCGAGGATTCGCGCGCTCATGGCACCCATCCAACAAAAGGCCGTTGGGACGCAGGGTTCTGCCAGAGATCGACGGGGGTCGTCAAGTCGGCCGACCGAACAGACGATCGAGGATCACCGCGCCGGCGCTTCGGACCGAGAGATGATTCCAGCCCGCGGCACCCTCGATCGGCGCAAGCACGCGAGTTACTGACGGAATCAGGTGCTCGGCCAGGCCCCAGCCGGTTCCGAGGAGAATCAGCAGGGGCGCAGGATTCTCGCGGGCCTCGGCGACCAGCTCGGGGGCCGTTCGCCGGATCGCGCCGGAAAACGCGTCCGCGCGCGCCGAGGTCCCGACCACGACCGGTGCGCTCCCGTGCTCCGCGGTGAGGTTCGCGATCACGGTCTCGACCGAATCCGCGGCGCGCACGAGGCGTAGCGCCTGCGCGCGATGCTCGCCACTCGCGTCCTCCATCCACAGGCTCGCGATGTGCGCGGCCTTGTCGCGCTGTGAGGTCACGGGCGTGACGACGTGATACCCGGCGAGGCCATAGGCCATCGACGAGCGTGCGAGATCGTGGACGTCGAAGTTGGTGAGCGCGGTCGTTATCACCTTGCCCGTGCGATCGACGCACGGGTGATGGACGAGGGCGAGGTGCGTGCGCGATCCGACATCGACAGGCCGCGCCATCCGCTTGCGATCGGCGACGGTCGGGGTGAACCGCGCGAGGAGATCCGGCCGGCGCACCGCGGTCCGCGCGATCGCCTGCTCGCGTCGCCACGCGGCGATCGCCGCGTGATTGCCCGACGTCAGGATCGCCGGCACCTCACGCACGAGCTCGCCGTCGCGGGTCGATGGCAGCTTGAGCGGCCGCGTGTACTGCGGATATTCGAGGAGGCTCGCGCTGTGCGACTCGTCGTCGACGGATGTCGATTCGCCGAGCACGCCGGGCACGTAGCGCGAGACCGCGTCGATGATGACGAGCGCGCCGAGCTCGCCGCCCGACAGCACGTAGTCGCCGATCGAGATCTCCTCGTCGATCGCCTCCTCGATCACGCGCTCGTCGACACCCTCGTAGCGCCCGCACACGAGCACGAGGTGCGGCAGCTGCGCGAGCTCGCGAATGCGTGCCTGGGTGAGCGGCTTGCCGGCGGGCGACAGGTAGATGCGGTGCGCGGTACTGGCGTGCGCGATCGCGGCGAGCAGTGGCTCGGGCTTCATCACCATGCCGGGGCCGCCGCCGTAGGGCGTGTCGTCGACGGTGCGGTGGCGGTCGCTCGTGAAGTCGCGTGGGTTGATCGTGGTGACCGCGATGGTGCCGGCCTCGCGGGCGCGGCCGACGACTCCGGCGGTGAGTGCGGGCTCGACGAGCTCGGGCAGGATCGTGACGACGGTGAACTTCACCGCTTCGACTCCGGCAGGCCCTCCGGAGGATCGACCGTGACCGTGCCGGCCTCGAGATCGATCTTCGTGACGAAGTGATCGACGAGCGGCAGCAGGCGCTCGATGTCGCCGTCGTGGATGACGAGGCGGTCCTGGAGATCGCCGGCATCGACCGCGAAGACGGTGCCCCACGGCGTGCCGTCGGGCAGCTGGACGCGACAGCCGACGAGGTCAGACAGGATGACCTCGCCCTCGCCCACCTCGAGCTGCGAGCGCTCGACCTCGATCTGCCGGCCCTTCAGCGCCTCGGCATCGTTGCGGGTGATGACGCCCTCGAGCCGGAGGAGCCAGCCACGCACGGTGCCACGCGCGCCGAGGATCTTGCGCGGGGCGCCATCGATCCAGACGGTGTCGACGTGCCCGAGGATCTGCGAGCCGGGATCGTGGGTGACGACCACGACCTCACCGCGGATGCCGTGAGCTCGCGCGATACCGCCGATCTCCAACCGGGCATCACCGCGCATGGGCCCCGACTATTCAACGATCATTCGAGGATCTCGACGAGCGTGCGCTTGCGCGAGCGCGGCGCCACGGCCTGCACGATCGTGCGCAGCGCGCGGGCGGTCTTGCCGCCACGACCGATGACCTTGCCCAGATCGGGCTCGGCCACTTCGAGCTCGTAGACGTTCGCGGTGCGCTCCTCGACGAGCTCGACGCGGACTTCGTCCGGGCGCTCGACCAGGTTGACCGCCATGTAACGGATCAGCTCCGCGAGGTCGGGGCTCTCGACGGTGGAACCGCCGCGATCGCGATCGTCGCGATCGTCGCCGTTCTGTTCGCCGTTCTGTTCGTTCGGCATCGTTACGCGGTCTTGGTCGCGGCACGCGCGGTGCGGCGAACGATCGAGGCGAGGGTCCCGCTCGGCTTGGCGCCGACCTTGAGCCACTTCTCGTAGCGCTCGGTGTCGAGCTTCAGGACCTTGGTGGTCGGATGATAGGTACCGAGAAGCTCGATGAACTTACCATCCCGCGCCTTCCGCTTGTCGGCGGCGACGATCCGGTAGAACGGAGACTTCTTCTTACCCTGGCGTGAAAATCGAATCGCTACAGACATAGGAATCCTCGACGGTGTTTCGAGAGCGGCGGAATCTACCCGCCGGGTAGTACCCTGTCAACCGTGCTATATGACCGGCCATGTCCCGGCGGGTCGGCATCCTGGCTGCGGTCACCGCTGTTGCTTGGGCAGCCGCTGCTTGCTCGAAATCAGAGGTGAAAGACGGTGGATCGACCGGGTCGAGCACCACCGCCCCGGCCCAGAAGCCGACGTTCACCCTGTTCGCGCTGGCCGAGATGCGCGGCCAGATCGGGCCCTGTGGATGCACGACCGACCCGCTCGGCGACATCTCGCGGACCGCGAAGCTCGTCGGGGATACCCGCGCGGCCGGGCCGACCCTCGTGGTCGATGCCGGGTCCCTGCTCTACTCGAAGGACGTCATCCCGCCGCACCTCGAGAACCAGGAGGAGCTGAAGGCGAATCTCCTCGTCCAGACCTACCAGCGTGACCTCGAAGTCGCCGCCCTCGGCCTGGGGCCAGCCGACCTCGCGAGGGGGCCCGAGGCGATCCGGGTGCCGCGCCAGGCCGCGAACGCCACCAAGCCGCTGCCGATCGAGGCGCCCAAAATCGTGCAGGTCGGCGCGGCGAAGGTCGGCGTGTTCGGCGTGATCGCGCCCGATGCGCTCGGCGCAGCGCGCGTCACGCTCGGCGATCCGGTGGCGGCGGGCAAGGCGGCGGTCGCCGAGCTCCGCAAGCAGGGCGCGCAGGTGATCGTCGGGCTCGTGCAGGCGACCTCGAAGAAGGACGCCGCGAAGCTCGCGCGCGACATCGGCGGCATCGATCTCACCGTCGCCGGGCTCGGGCTCGCGGCGCCCGAGCCCGAGAAGATCGAGATCGAGGCGCAGAAGATCGGGGACGGTTGGCTGATCGTGCCGGCGAACCGCGGCCAGATCATCTCGCGGATCGATGTCACGGTGCGCGACGGCGGCCCGCTCGTCGACGCGGTCGGCGCGAGCGTCGCGGCCACGAAGATCGCGTCGATCGACAGGCAGGTCGCTGCGCTCGATGTCGATCTCGCGAAGTTCGCCGCCGACAAGGACGCCGATCCGGTGTTCGTCAAGCAGAAGGCCGACGAGCGCGCCGCCCTCGTCGAGCTCAAGAACAAGCTCGCGCGGCAGCCGCTTGCGGTGCCGGTGCGCGGCAGCTACTTCACGCTCCAGCAGGTGCGCATCAACAAGACGCTCGCGTGCTCCGAGCCCGTGCAGTCCGCGGTCACCGCGTTCTACGCCGCAGCCGGCAAGGCGAACCTCGCGGCCGCCGCGAACGTCCCGGTCAAGCCGGTCGCGAAGGGCAAGCCCGGCTATGTCGGCGGTGAAGGCTGCGAGGACTGTCACGGCGAGGCCGCCGAGTTCTGGAAGACCACGCGCCACGCCCGGGCGTGGGAGACGCTCGTCGAGCGTGGCCAGGAGTTCGATCACGACTGCATCGGCTGCCACGTCACCGGCTGGCTCGAGCCCGGCGGCGCGAACCTCGGGTTCAACGACAAGCTGCGCGACGTCCAGTGCGAGACCTGTCATGGCCCCGGGTCGATCCACGTCGCGAAGGGTGGCGAGGAGAAACCGTCCGCGGTCACTCGCGGCCCGGCGACCGACCTCTGCGCGACCCAGTGCCATACCAAGGAGCACAGCGACACGTTCCAGCTCGAAGCGTACCTGCGTGACGTGCTCGGTCCCGGTCACGGCGAGGCGCTGCGCAAGCAGCTCGGTGACGGGCCGACCGGCGCGGCGCTTCGCAAGGCTGCGCTCGACAAGGCGGGGCGGTTGGGGGTGGGGTGCATCCGCTGAAGCCGCGTGCCCGAGATGGAGCGAGCCAGCGAACGCTGGCGAGCGGGGCCCGTCCGGTCGCGTGGCTCGTCAGCGTGGCGGCGTGGGTCGCGCTGCTTCTCGTGCCCGCGGCCTGTGGCTCCAGCAAGCCGCCGACCAAGAAGCGGGACGGGGTCACCCAGCCGCGCAACCCGAACCTCCAGCGTGGCAAGGCGAGCTGGTACGGCGGCAAGCATCACGGTGGACCGACGGCCTCGGGCGAGCGCTACAACAAGCGCGCGATGACGGCCGCCCACAAGACGTGGCCGATGGGCACCCGGGTTCGCGTCACGAACCTCAAGAACGGCCGCAGCGTGGTGCTGCGAATCAATGATCGTGGTCCTTACATCAAGGGCCGGATCATCGATGTGTCCGAGGTCGCCGCCGAGAAGCTCGACATGATCGACGCCGGCGTCGTGCCGTGCACGGTGGAGCGCCTGCGGTGACCGACGATGCGGCGGTCGCGCGCGAGCCGCTGATCGTCCTCGAGCGGCTGACGAAGCGGTACGGCACGATCATCGCGCTCGACGGCGTCAACGCGATCGTCGACGGCCAGGTGATCGGGTTGCTCGGCCCGAACGGCGCCGGCAAGTCGACGCTACTCAAGGCGCTGCTCGGGTTGATCCCGTACCAGGGCCGCGCGCGGGTGCTCGGCCTCGACGCGGCGGAGCACGGCACCTCGATCCGCGATCGCGTCGGTTACATGCCGGAGCAGGAGGCGTTCCTCGCCGGTATGAACGCGGTCGAGCAGTGCACCTATGCCGGCGAGCTCTCGGGGCTGCCGCGCACCGAGGCGATGCAGCGGGCGCACGCCGCGCTCTACTACGCCGGGCTCGAGGAGAAGCGCTACCAGCCGATCGACGGCTACTCGACGGGGATGAAGCAGCGCGTGAAGCTCGCGCAGGCGCTCGTCCACGACCCCGAGATCCTGTTCCTCGACGAGCCGACGAACGGGCTCGATCCGCGCTCGCGCGACGAGATGCTCGAGCTGATCACCGAGCTGCCCGGCCGTCGCAACTGCGCGATCGTGCTGTCGACGCACCTCTTGCCCGACGTCGAGCGGATCTGCGACCAGGCCGTGATCATGCACAAGGGACGGGTACGATTCGTCGGCACGATCGACGAGCTGCGCGGCGCGCGCGGCAGCACCGCCCTGGCGATCGAGCTCAAGGCCGACGCAGCGCAGCTCGCCGAGGTCCTGACCGCGGCCGGCGCGACGTGCGCCGTCGACTCGGCGGTCACGCTCACCGTGACGCTGCCCGCCGGATCGACGACCCAGCTCGTGTTCCGGCACGCGCGCGACGCCGGCCTCCAGGTCCGCTCGATCGGCGTCCACCGCCAGACCGTCGAGGCCGCATTCCTCCGGGTGATCGGCGACGAGTCCGCGCAGGTGGCGCCGTGAGCGACGCGCCGGTGCCGGCACGGCCTGCGGGAACGATTCACGATCTCGGCTACAAGCGGTACGGCGGCGCTCGGCTCGCGGCATCCACCCGCTGGCTCGTGATCATGCGCCAGCAGGTCGCGCACGGCTGGAAGACATGGTGGCGGTTCAAGGCGGCGCTCGGCCTCGGCGTGATCGTGACGTTCGTGGCCGGTGGCGTGATGTTCCTGCTCCAGGATCGCGCCGTGAAGGGCGTGGTGCTGCCCGAGGGCATCGCGGCGACGCTGACCGATGCCACCCTGCCCCGCGCGATGCAGTGGTACAGCCGCGTCGCGTTCCTCGTCAGCTTGACGATCGGTGCGCGTGTGGTCGCCGGCGACGTCCAGAGCGGTGCGTTCACGTTCTACTTCGCGCGCTCGGTGCGTCCGCGTGACTACGTGCTCGGCAAGCTCGCCGGGATGTGCGCGCTGATCGCGATGATCTACGTCGGTGGGCCGCTGCTGCTCGCGATCGCGCGGCTCGGGCTCTCGGACTCGACCGACGAGCTGATCGCGATCTTGCCGGTGATCCCGAAGGCGCTCGCGATGGGCATGCTCGGCACGCTGGCGTTCGCCGCGGTCCCGCTCGGGTTCTCCGCGCTCGTCCACAACCCGCGGTACGCGATGGCGCTGTGGGCCACCTACTACCTGATCGTCGGCGGCATGGCGTGGGTGCTGTCGCGGATCACGGACAGCGGCATCGCCGCGCTCGATCTGGCCGCCTCGCTCGATCGCATCGCCTACTACCTGTTCGACCTGCAGGTCGTGTGGGGCCGCTCGAAGCGGATCGATCCGGCCCTCGCGCTCGGCTCGGTGCTGGCGCATGCGGCGGCGGCGATCGCGCTCGTCATCTACCAGGTCCGGCGCGCTCATCTGTCGGGGATCGGCGGCGCCTCGTGACGGTCGTCGTCGACAACTGCAGCAAGTGGTACGGCCACGTGCTCGGCGTGTCCGACGTCAGCTGGCAGCTGCGGGGCGGCATCGTCGGGTTACTCGGGCCGAACGGCGCCGGCAAGTCGACGCTGATCAAGATGATGGCCGGCCTCCTGCGGCCCTCGCGCGGCAGCCTGACCGTGTTCGGCAAGAGCCCGTTCCATGACGTCGCGGTGCGGCGGCGGATCGGCTACGCGCCCGAGCACGAGAAGACGTGGGACGAGCTGACCGCGCTCGAGCTCGTCACCGTGATGGCGCGGCTCGCCGGCGTGGCGCCCCACGACGCGCGGGGAGCAGCCGAGCGTGCGCTCGCGCAGATGGGCATGACCGACGCGATGCACCGCCGCGTGCGCGGGTTCTCGAAGGGTATGCGGCAGCGCACCAAGCTCGCGACCGCGATCGCGCACGATCCGGACTTCCTGCTGCTCGACGAGCCGCTGACCGGTGTCGATCCGATCGCGCGCGTCGACATCGTCGAGCGCATCCGCAAGCTCGCGGCCGCCGGCAAGACCGTCGTGGTGTCGAGCCACGTGCTCTACGAGATCGAGAGCCTGACGTCGGAGATCGTCGTGATCTATCGCGGCCAGGTGCTCGCCGAGGGCAACGTCTACGAGATCCGCAAGCTGATCGATCGGCATCCCCACCGGATCCGCGTCGAGTGCGACCGACCGCGCGACATCGCTGCCGAGCTCGCGACCGCCGATCACGTGGCACGCATCGTCTTCGAGCGCGGCGGCGTGCTGATCGAGACGCGCGACCCGGACCGCTGCTACGACGCGCTCGCGCAGGTCGTGATCGATCGCGGGATCGTCGTCTCCGCGCTGAGCTCTCCCGACAACAACCTCGGCGCGGTGTTCGAGTACCTGACGGGCGAGTCGCGAGGTCGCGCGTGACCGACCACCGGGTCCCTGGCTCGCTCGAGACCGTCATGACGATCGCGGCGCTGACGTGGAAGCGGCTCGCGCGCGGTCGCGCTCTGTGGGTCGGCGTGATCATCTCGTCGCTGCTCGTGCCGTTCGCGAGCGCGGTGCGCTCGAGCGGCAACGCGGGTACCGGCGAGGAGCTGATCATGTTCGCGCTGCTCACGCTCGCGGTGGTGCCGCCGATGTTCGTGTCGTCGTCGATCGGCGAGGAGATCGAGGAGCGCACGACGACCTATCTGTGGTCGCGTCCGGTGCCGCGGTGGACCGTGCTGGCCGGCAAGCTCGCCACGCTCGTGCCGGTCACGATCGTGCTCGCCGTCGGGAGCTGGTCGCTCGCGATGCTGGTTGGCCCGCAGCGCCCGCCGTCACCCGAGAGCTGCCTCGCGCTCGCCGCAGGCGTGACCGCGATCTCGATGATGGCCGCGGGCATCGCGACGCTCGTGCCGAAGCACGGCATGCCGCTCTCGATCTGCTACATGCTGTTCTTCGATCTGCCGATCGGTGCGATGCCGATCTCGCTCAGCGAGCTCAGCATCACGCACCACGTGTACACGCTGACCGGCATGTTCCGCGATGGCGCCACCATGCCCCGAAGCCTGCTCGCGCTCGCGATCCTGTGCGCGGTGTGGGGCACGGTCGCGATCTGGCGGATCCGCCGGCTCGAGGTCTGAGCCGCGCTATGCTCGCCCGCGCAGGGACATGAAGGCCGCGAAACCGATCCTGTTCTTTGCGGGCCTGCTCGGGTTCGTCGGCCTGTTCCTGCCCCTGTTCGCGGCGGGCCGCGGGCCGGTCCGGATGACGCTGTCCGCGCGCGATCTGTCGTTCGGCCTCGCCCGCACGCACCAGCTGATCGACGCGCCGATTCCCGGGTTCGTTCAGAAGCGCATCCCACGCCAGGTCCTCTCGGATCGCGAGGACGTCCGTATGATCGCGCACGCGTCCCGATATGCCGCGCTCGCGTTCGTGCCGGCGACGGTGATGCTGCTGCTCGCGATCGCCGCGATGTGGTACGGCCGGTTCGGGCGGCGGATGGCGGGTGCCGCCGTGGTGTGCGGCCTCGCGTCCATCGGCGCGTACTTCGGCCTACGCTACGGCCTCGCATACGGCGCTGCCGAAGAGCCGGTCCTGCAGCGTGCGGACCTCGCGCTGCGGATCGGCGCGTCGCTGTTGATCGTCGCCGGTGTCGGCGGCGTGATCGGTGGTGCGATCGGGCTCGTGCGCCCCGAGGTCCCGCGCCGGCGCACGCCGACGCCGCTGCCGATGGCGCCACCACCGCCGCCCCCGCCAGGCCCCGCGCCGTACGGATAGCGCATGACCTTTCTTGGCTGGATGGCGCTGACGGCGGGCGTGATGCTCTTGATGGCATTGGCGTCGTCGTACCTGCGCAACCTGCCGATCTCGACCTCCTCGGTGTACCTCGCGATCGGCATCACGATCGGGCCGGTCGGGTTCGGCCTCGCCAGCTTCGACGTCGTCCGCTCGGCGTACTACGTCGAGCGGGTAACGGAGCTCGCGGTGATCGTCGCGCTGTTCGTCGGGGGACTGCGCCTGCGGCGGGGCTGGTCCGATCCGGCGTGGCATGCCGCGGTCCTGCTCGCCGGACCGGTGATGGTGATCTCGATCGCCGGGATCGCCGCGATCGCACATCTCGCGTTCGGGATGCCGCTCGCGCTGGCGATGCTACTCGGCGCGATCCTCGCACCCACCGATCCCGTCCTCGCTGGCTCGGTCACCGTCAACGACGCCGCCGATTGTGATCGCATGCGCTACGGGCTTTCCGGCGAGGCCGGGCTCAACGACGGCACCGCGTTTCCGTTCGTGATGCTCGCGCTGGGCTGGGCCGTGCACGACGGCGCAGGGACCTGGCTCGTCGAGTGGGCGGCGTACCGGCTGATCTACGCGGTGCTCGTGGCCCTCGTGCTAGGCTACGTGCTGGGCAAGGCGATCGGTCGCCTGGCGATCCGCCTGCGGTCGCGCCAGCGCGATACGACGGCGCCGAGCGACCTGCTCGCGCTCGCGCTGATCGGCGTCGCGTACGTCGGCGCCGAGCTGATCGGCGCCTGGGGTTTCCTCGCGGTGTTTGCCGCCGGGGTCGGTCTGCGTGGCGCCGAGCTCCACGCGGTTGCCGAGCATCCGCATCCCGAGGCTCCAGACCTCGCCCACGACGAGCATCCACCGGCCGAGGCATTGGTGCCGGCGAGCGTCGATACGGCCGAGATGGGCGAGCCGGCGGTCGCGGCGGGCGTGCTGGTGTTCGAGACGCTGTCGTTCGGAGACACCGTCGAGCGGCTCGTCGAGGTCGCCCTGATCGTGATCGTCGGGATCGCGCTCGTCGACCACTGGGATCCGCGCGCGCTCGCGATCGCCGGCGCGTTGTTCGTCGTGATCCGGCCCCTCGCCGCGCAGCTCATCCTTCGCGCGACGCCGGCGTCATCGCGCCAGCGCTGGCTCATAGGCTGGTTCGGGATCCGCGGGGTCGGCAGCCTCTACTACCTCGGCTACGCGCTCGGCCATGGCGTCACCGGCGCCGGGGCAACCGAGCTCGTCGAGCTGACGATCTCGGTGATCGCGATCAGCGTCGTCGTCCACGGCATCACCACGACACCGCTGATCAGGAGCTACGAACGCATGCTCGAGCGGACCAAACCGGCTGCGGACGCTCAGAGCTCGAGCGTCGCCGCGAGATCGTAGTCGCTCGCCTGGGTCACGCGTGCGCGGACGAGCGAGCCCGCGGGCACCTGACCATCGGCGAGGTACGTGACGCCATCGATGCCAGGCGCCTGGCCGTACCACCGACCCTCGAGCAGGTACTCGGACTCCGACGACACGCCCTCGACGAGGACCGTGATCTCCTTGCCGACCATCGCCTCGTGACGCGCGCGGCTGATCTTGCGCTGGATCTCCATCAGCGTCTGCTGGCGCTCTGCCATGACATCGGGATCGACGCGGTTCGGCAGCATCGCGGAGGTCGTGCCGGGCTCGATCGAGTACGTGAACGCGCCCGCGCGATCGAACCGCGATTCCTCGACGAACGCACACAGCTCGTCGAATTCCTCGGCGGTCTCGCCGGGGTGGCCGACGATGAACGTCGTGCGAATGACGACGTCGTCGATCCGCGCGCGCAGCTTCTTGACGAGTTCGCGGGTGACCCGGCTCGAGTGACCGCGACGCATCCGCTTGAGCATCGGATCGCTGATGTGCTGGAGTGGCACGTCGATGTACTTGACGACCTTCGGCTCGCTCGCGATCGCGTCGATCAGCTCGTCATCGAACGCGCTCGGGAACGTGTAGTGGAGGCGGATCCATTCGAGCGCGTCGACCTTGCCGAGGCCGCGGAGGAGCTGCGCGAGCGTCTGCCGGGCCTCGGGCGTGGTGCCCTGGTCCCAGCCGTAGCGCGTGAGGTCCTGCGCGATCAGGTTGACCTCGAGCACGCCTTCGCGAGCCAGCCCGCGCGCCTCGGCAACGATGTCGTCGATCGTGCGGCTGCGCTGCGGGCCGCGCAGCTTCGGGATGATGCAGAACGAGCACGGGCGGTCGCAGCCCTCGGCGACCTTGACGTACGCGCTGTGACGCGCGCCGATTCGCACGCGCGGGGCATCGTGATCGTAGATGTATGCTGGGGTCTCGGAGACCTGAATCACCGGCAGCGCCTTGCGCTTGGCCTTGCCCGACGGCAGCTTGCCGACCGGTGCAGGCTCGAGCGCCTTGGCGATCGACTGAAAGTCCGCGGAACCGAGGATGTGATCGATCTCGGGGATGTCCTTCGCGAGCTCGCCGGCGTAGCGCTGCGCGAGACAACCGGTGACGACGAGCTTGCCGCGCGCCGCCTTCTTGTACGTCGCCATCTCGAGGATGGTGTCGACGCTCTCTTCCTTCGCGGCGTCGATGAATGCGCACGTGTTGACGACGATGACGTCGGCGCCGTCCGGCGAATCGACGAGCGCGTGCCCGGCTGCCTGGACCTGGCCGAGCATCAGCTCGGTGTCGACCTGGTTCTTTGGACACCCGAGCGACACGAAGTAGATGCGCTGCCCGGGCTGCCCGGGCTGCGCGTCCGGCGCAGCCGCCGCGGGTGTACGTCGAGTTGCCATGCGAAGCGGGCACTCTGATGTGCTGGCCCTGCCCTGTCAATCTCTAGGTTTCGGTAGCGGATCCAGCGACTTCGGCGCGTCAGATCTGCTCGCCGACGTCCGCACGGTCGAGCACCATTCGCATCCGCACGTGAGCGACTGCGAGGACCACCAGACCGCCGAGCCCGACTAGCCCGCACAGCAGCATCACGTCGGTCTGGCCATAGAGCCCGACGAGCGGCGCGAACAGGCCGATCGCCGCACGGCGCGCCATCGATTCGACGGACAGCACCGCGGCACGGCTGCGGGAATCGGCGATCTCGCGGTTGAGCAGCGGCTTGGTCAGCGGCGAGTACACGCCATTCGCGACGGCCTGGACCAGCAGGAGCCCGAGCATCCATGGCCCGCTACCGGCACTCGCGAGCCCGACGAAGCTCGCGGCGAGCACGCCGAGGAGGCCCCACAGCAGGCGATCGTCGCCGAGCCACGCGCGCAGCTGGTGCGTGTAGAACGCGACGAACGAGGCGACGAGGTAGACGCCGGCAAACAAGAGGCCGATCGCGACGAGGCCGAGGCCACGCTCCGCGAGATACGGCTGGTAGACGTAGATCGTCGCGCGCAGCAGCGCGAACACGACGGCGGAGTAGCCGACGAGCCACGCGAGCCGGCCGTTGCGCGCGACCTCTGCGATCGCGCCGACGGTCGCGTTCCACCACGTGCGGACCGCCGATGAGCGGATCGCGGATCGGCGGACCACGGATAAGCGGATCGCGGATCGGCGGATCGCGGAACGCCCCGCGCGCTGCGTCGCGACGCGTGGATCCTCGTCGAGCAACACCGCGATCACGGCGGCGGCGGCGGCAACTCCGGCGGTCACCAGGTACGGCAACGCGAGCTGGATCTCGGCGAGCAGGCCGCCACCGGCGAACGCGAGCGCGCAGCCGAGGAGGTGCCACGCGCTTGCTGTCGACTCGCGGCGCGGATACTCGGCGGTGCGATCGTGCGCGGCGAGGAGATCGTAGAGATAGGCGGAGTCGGCGCCCGAGCACAGCGCCATCGAGAGCGCGGCGAGTGACTCGGCGACCGCGAACTCGGCGAAGCCATCCGCGCGCGCCGCGAGCAGGCACGACGCGACCATCGCGAGCGCGCCGCCGATCATCGAGCGCCGGCGGCCGACGAGATCGGCGAACACCCCCGTCGGCACCTCGACGATGATGATCACCGCGCTGTAGATGCCGCCGAGCGCGAGCCGGTCGAAGAACGACAGCCCGCGATCCGCCTGCACCAGCATGAAGATCGGGACGAACAGGTAGCTCGTCGCCAGCAGGCGGAACGCGTAGAACAGGCGAAGGTTGCGGACGATGCGAGACGGCAACGTCAAGGGTACTTCGCCCACTGCGGATCGCCGGCGAGCACGAGGATCGCCTCGGCGGCCATGATCTGCTCCTGATCCTTCTTGCTCGCCAGTCCCTCGACGAGCGGCGCCATCAGCTCGGGCGGCGGCTCGGGATCGAGGCGGTGCAGCGCGTACGCCGCGCGCACGCGGACGCCGACGCCCTTGCGAACCTGCTCGACGAGGACCGGCCGCGCCGCTTCATCCTTGATCTCGGCGAGTGCGTACGCGGCGAATGCCTTCCACGAATCGTTCTCGAGCAACGCGCGCACCTCGTCGGCGAGCTCGCGCCGGCCGCCGCGCAGGAGGGCCAGCGTTGCGGTCGCCTTCTCGTCGATGCCCGCCTTCGGATCGGTGCGGATCTGGTCGAGCGTCTTCTCGGCAGCGGGATCCGCGAGTCGCCACAGCTCCTCGGCGGCACGCAGCCGGTGCTGCCGGATTCCGAGCAGGCTGGTCAGCAGCGGCTTCGCGCGCTCGTCGCCGAGCTGGGCGAGCCGGGTCGCGGCGTCGAGCTTGTCGCCACGCGCTGGAGACCCGAGCCCCGCGACGAGCGCATCGATGCCGCGCTTGTCGCCGGCGCGCGCGAGCTGATACGCGAGGAGAAACCGCGCCGCCGGCACTTTCTCCTGGGTCACCGCGTGCACGAGTGCGGTGATCGCCTCGGGATCACCGGTCCGGCCGAGCGCACCGGCGGCGAGGCGCTGGACGCGGGGCAGGCTCTCGGCGAGGTACTTGCGGAGCAGCGTGATGGCACTCGCGAGCGCGGTCTCCCTGGTGATCGGCGGCGGACCGGCATCGACAGCGGTCGCCGCATCGGTCGCGGCAGCGGCAGATCCGGAGCCGACCGGCTTCACGAGCTCGCGCTCCTTGGCCGGCGCGTCGCGCAGGACGAGGTAATAGACGCCGAACGCCGCGGCACCGAGCAGCAGGAAACCGAGCAGCAGCGGCACGAATGTCCGGCCGCTGCGCCCGCCCTCGCGCTCCGCCACGCTGGCCGTCCGCGATCGCCCCTGATCGGCGGGTTCCTCGTCGAGCCAGTCCCAGCCCGCCTTGGACTCGGTGCTGTCCTTGCGCTCGCGCGTGAGGTGACGGCCCGAGGGCTGCGAGCGGGCGCGGCCCTTCGCGCCTTTCGAGCCGCCGAGCTCGCCCGAGGCGACCGCGGAGTCCATGCCGCCCGAGTTGACGCCCGACGAGTCGCCACGCACCGGCCTGGAATCGGTCCGCTCGTCACGCGCGCTCGTCACGACGCCGGACGCTGGCTCGTGAACGATCTCGATCACCGGCCCGGAGTCGAGGTCGTCGGCGTGCTGCGGTGTGCCGACCGCCGGCGTGCGGGGCGGAAGCCGGATCGGCCGCGACTCGGCGGCAGCGGCGCACTCGCTGCTGCAGTACGCGACCACCTTGCCATCGCGAACACCGACGTTGCGCGCGCGGAGCGAGTCGACGGGCTTCTGGCACGTCGGACAGGTCGTCATCGTCATGGCAGGGCCAGCACCGCGTCCTCCCCGAACTCCGCGATCAACCGATCGACGTGCACGAGGATGTTGTCTCGTCGCGCGAGGATCGCGCGGATCTCGTCGGCCGACAGCAGCGCGCCAAGCCGGGTGTCCTCGCCCATGTCGAGCAAGCCAACCAGGGTCTCCTCGGTGAGCCCGCGCAATCGCTTGATCAGCCTGCGTGGGAACACCTGGATCCGGCGCATCGCATTGTTCGGGATCTCGTGCCCGAACCGGTAGCGCGAGAACGACAGCGTGTTGTCCATGAAGTAGAGGAGCTTACCGTCGGGGGACATCACGGTATTCGCGCCGCTCCAGCGGTCGGCGTTGTCGATCAACACGTCGAACACGACGACCGTCGCGAGCTGCTCGACGAGCGGCCGCCACTCGACGGGGATCTGCGCGCCGACCTGCAGCAACGAGGTCCACAGATCGCGCCCCTCGCGCTCGTCGACACTGACCTTCCCGAGCTTCGCGAGCTTGATCTCGGGGACCCACCACGACAGCTCGCCGTAGACCGTTCCGCCGCGCACGATCGCGTCGCCGAGCCGCTCGATCACGTACGTGCGGTGCTGTGGCTCGGCGGCCGCGATCAGATCGGCGAGCGGGATCGCCGTCGGCTTCGCCGGTGGCACGTGGCCGATGCCGAGCAGACGATCGATGCGGTACGCGGCGATCTCGCGACGCGGATCGGACTGCGGAAACGTCTGCTCCGGCTTGAACGCGGCGCGCGTGCCGTTCGCGAAGTCGAGCCGCAGCGACAGCGAGGTGCCGCCGCGGTTCAGCTTGATCCGGGTGACCTTGGCCTCGCCGAGCGGCGCGAGCAGCTCGTCATCGGACGCGCCGAAGATCGATCGCGGGGCGGCATACGTGACCTGGAGCTCGGAGCGCGGCAGGCGCCTGGGCGCGAAGTGCGTCGCGGCCTCGGCCTCCGGGGTGACGAGGTAGTGCCCCGCGAGCCCGGCGGCCCGATCGACCCCGAACCACACGCCGCCGACCGCACTCGCGGCCATGGCGAGCTCGAGCGCGATGCAGGTCCCCAGACGCACGCCCGAAAAATAACATGCGCGCGAAACTCTTCGCAAAATCGAGAGTGGTTACTCGGTCGGAGATTCGGGCGCGCGCTCTTCGATCACGTACGCGGCCTTACGGTGGCGCGCCGTGGGGACGTGCTTCTGCCAGCACGTGACGCTGCAGAACCGGAGCTTCAACCGGCCGGTATTGCACGAGGCCACCGTGCAGCGCACCGCCGAGGTCCCCGGCGGAATCAACTTGCGGCACGTGGCGCAGACCAGGCTGGCCATGCACCGGTCGTAGCACGACTCCACGCTCCATAACTACTTGCGGATCTGTGCGGAGCCGCCCGGCGCGAGTCCATCGACATGGACCTTGACGTCGGAGGTCCGGCCGCGCGCGACATGGCGGACGACGCCGCGCTGATCGATCACGACGGTGTGCGGGATGTTCGTCACGCCGTAGCGCTCGCTCGTGGTGCTGTCGTCCGCGAGCAGGAACATCGTGTAGCCCGCCTGGTCGAACAGCGCGCGCGCGGCCGCTGCGTCGTCGAGGTTGATCGTGACGACGTCGATGTCGGGACGCTCGCGCGCGAGTTGCTCGAGCTTGGGGAGGGCGCGGATGCAGGGCTGACACCAGGTCGCCCAGAAGTCGATCACCGTGATCTTTGCCGGCGCCTGGCCCGGCGCGAACGCGTACTTGTCGCCGAGCTGGCCGCCGGGTCCGATCCGCGGCAGCGCGAACGCGGGTGCCGCCTCGCCGGTCGCGACCGGCCGCATCGTGTCGAGGTGACGCGCGATCCAGACGACGTGAAACACGATCGCGACGAGCGCGACGGCCGCGACGCCGAGTCCGATCCGACGGGCCGGGCGGATGACCTCAGGTGGTGGCGCCGGTGGGATCGCGGTCGTGCGTGCCGAGCGCCAGCCGAGTGCGAGCAGCGCCCCGGCCCAGCCGAACGAGAGGCCCGCGAGCACCCAGCCAAGTGGCGTGGGCACCACGCGATCGAGGCCTCGCATGATCGCGGTCGCGACGAGATCGACGACGAGCAGCGGTAACGCGGCGACACACGCGAGGTCGAACGCGCGGCCGAGGTCACGCCGTGCCCCTGCACCGGCCCACAGCACCAGCGCGCCGAGCACGAGGAACGCGAGATCGACGGTGAGCGAGCGCGTCAGCAGCTGAACCGCGGCCTTGAGGCCAAGGCTCGACGACACGTCGGTCGCCAGCCAGACCGCGCCGACGAGGCCGCGCAGCTGCGTCGCGATGACCACGATCAGCATCACGAGGATGAGATCGGTCCCCGAGCGCCCGGCATGCCGGCGATCCGTCGCGATCGCCAGCGCCCACCGTGGTTGCCACAGCGCGAGTCCGATCCGCGCGAAGACCCCAGGGTTCTCGGGTCCCGCTTGCGAGCGTTCGCTCGCTCGCTCCATCTCGGGTCCCGCTCGCGAGCGTTCCGGCTCCGGCGGTGCCGGCGTGTCGCTCACTTGTTGCTGCCGCCGGTGCGCGCCATCATCAGCTTGCGGCACTGGGCCACGAGCGCCGATGGAACGCCCTTGGACTTGCTGAGGTTCTGCAGATCTTTCGGCCGGAGGAACAGCAACAGCTTCATCGCCTCGGCGAGCGGCGTCTTCGGGTTACGACAGAGCGAGACCTTGACGCCGTAGGCCTTGGTCCACTCGCGCTTCTGCGAGATGTAGCGGATCACGTCCTCGTTGAGGTTCTGGTTGGCGGCGTAGCGCGCAGCCTCGATGTCGGTGACGCCTGGTGACTTGATCGTTGCCATCGCGACGAGCCGCATCGGGTCACGGATCAGCTCGTTGCGCGCGAATGCGTTACCGAGCTGCGCGAGCCGGATCTTGTTTGGCACCGACATCTTCGAGATCGGCACTTCCTCGGGGACCGCGACCACGGCGTTCGCGTCCTCCTCCGACACGACCTGCTCGGCATCGCCGGTCGTCAGCGGCGTGTCGTCGCCACTCAGCGCTTCAGCGGTCGCAGCGAACATGGCATCGGACTCGGGGTCGCTCGGCGCAGCGCCGGTCAGCGCGCGCGCGACTTCATCCCACGCAGCGAGGCCCGGGACGCGGACCTGGTTGCGCACCGCGAGCTCGACGACGCGATCGATCGTCGACATCCGGGCGCGGCGGTTCATGTACATCGCCGCGATGATCTCGGGATGGCGTAGTAGCCGCTGCTCGTTCTGCGCGATGACGTCGACCTCGCGTGCGCCACCCTTGCCGGCGAGCATCGCGATGGTCTGATCGGCGGCCGCCGGGTTCATCACGATCGCGTCGAACAGCGCCGGCTTCTCGGCGTGGAGGCTCGCGAAGAAGTCGAGTACGCGCGGATCGAGTGCGGGATCGACCAGCGTGCCGCCGAGCAGCTTCTCCGGCATGCCGGTCGCGGTCGCCCTCGCGGCCTGCGCGAGCGAGGCGTCGCCGTCGATCGAGAGCTGATAGAGCACCGCGACCTGATCGGCCGGCGGCAGCGGCATGATGCCGCGCGCGGCCATCAGCTTGCTCGGGCCGGCACCGAGCGCGCGCTGCGCACCGGGTGAGAGCTGCGCGACGTCGAGGGGTGTGTGGTCGATCGTCATGTCGGATCAGGGGGTGCCCGGAGTGACATTCCGGTGATAGAGGATCTTGAGACCCTTCAGCGTCAACAGATCGTCGGTCGCCTCGATGGTCCGCGTCTCGGTCGCGATCAGCGGCGCGAGCCCACCGGTCGCGATGCAGCGCGCCGGATAGTCGACCTCGGCGCGGATCCGCTCGACGAGCGCGTCGACCATGCCGGCATAACCGTAGACGAGGCCTGCCTGCATCGACGCGATCGTGTTGCGCGCGACGACCTTGCCGGGGCGCGCGAGCTCGACCCGCGGCAGCTTCGCGGCGTGCTCGTAGAGTGCCTCTGCGCTGATCTGGATACCTGGCGCGATCGCGCCACCGAGATACTCGCCCTTCGGATTGACGACGTCCCACGTCGTGGCCGTGCCGAAATCGACGACGATGCAGCCGCCCTTGATCTCCTCGTAGGCCGCGACCGCATTGACGATGCGATCGGCGCCGACCTCGCGGGGATTCTCGTAGAGGATCGGCATCCCGGTCTTGATGCCGGGACCGACGACGAGCGCCGGTCCGCCGCAGTACTGCTTGAAGAAGCGCTGCAGCCCGAACACCGCGGGCGGCACGACCGACGAGATGATGCCGGCGTCGATCGATCGCCAGGGCACGCCCTGCATGTCGAGCAGCGTCTTGAGCAGGACCGCGTACTCGTCCGAGGTCCGCGCGGCGACCGTCTGGATACGCCAGTGCGCCTCGAGCGTGCCGTCGCGAAATACCCCGAGGACGGTATTCGTGTTTCCGACATCGACGGCGAGCAGCGCGGTCATCGGTCCAGGATGGTAGCTCGCCGATGGCGGGCGTAGTAGGCTCGTGCCCACCTATGCGCTCTCTCTCGAAGATCTTCGCGGTTGCTGTGATGGTTGCGGTCTCCGCCTGTGGCGGCTCGTCGGACTCCGGTCCCACGCCGCTGTCGAAACGATACGACGACATGTACATCGCCCAGATTCCGCTCGACCAGAAGCAGTCGGTCGTCACGACGCAGAACGACTGGTCGGTCGCGAAGATGGAGAACGCGAAGGCCGACGCCGACTTCAACGAGGTCACGCAGCAGCTCACCGTCGTGAAGAACGATCAGAAGGCCGCGAAGCTCGCGATCGACTCCGCGCTGTCGAACAAGAAGAGCGCCGAGGCCTCGAACGACATGAACAAGATGAACGCCGCGTCGCGCGACCTCAAGCACGCCGAGCTCGCGAAGAAGGCGGCGGATGCTCGCCTCAAGTACTACGAGGCGTATCGCAACTACCTCAAGAAGCAGCAGCGCTACACCGCCGAGAACATGTACTGGCGCGAGGCGCAGTACGAGCTCGCGAAGGCGCAGCTCGGCAAGGCGAACAACGTCGCGCCGAAGGGCGTCAGCTACGACTCGTTCCCCCGCCAGGAGACCGAGCGCCAGAAGCGCGCGAACACGGCGCGTGACAAGGCGAACTCCGAGAAGGGCCGCGCGGCGAGCGCCCGCGAGGCGTGGCTCAAGCAGCAGCAGGCGGCGGATCAGGCCAGCGGCACGCGGAGCGATTTCCCCGATCCGATGGGGCAGACGGCGACAGCGGGCGCAGGTTCTTGAAGGTCTCCCCGGTAGATGTCGGCTGAGCCGACCGAAGGCGCCCGGATCCTCGTCGTCGACGACGAGCGCGTCATCCGCGAGATCCTCGCCGAGTTCCTCACGCTCGAGGGTTTCTCGGTCCACACCGTCGAGGACGGCGAGAAGGCGCTGACCGAGCTACGGCTACGTCCGTACGATCTGTTGATCACGGACCTCAAGATGCCGCGGCTGTCGGGGCTGCAGCTGCTCGAGAAGATCGAGCAGGAGCGACTCGGCGTGCTCACCGTCCTGATGACGGGGTTCGGCACCGTCGAGACCGCGATCGAGGCGATGAAGAAGGGCGCCTACGATTACCTGTTGAAGCCGTTCAAGGTCGAAGAGGTGATCCACGTCGTCGAGCGAGCGCTGTATCGCCAGCGCTTGCAGGCCGAGAACATCCGGCTTCGCGAGGCGCTCACGATCTACAAGGTCTCCGAGGCGATCGCGCTGTCGCATGACATCGAGCACATCCTCGACGTCTGCCTGCGTGCCGCCCTCGACGAGGTCAAGGCGGATGTCGCGACGCTCCACCTTCGAGACTCGATGTCGGGTCATTACGAGGAGCGCGTCAAGGTCGTCGCCGCCGACAGCGCGCCGCGCAACGGCCTGCCCTCGCCGGCGTTCGGGCTCCTCGTCGACCAGTTCTCGCAGGGCGTGCCGATCCTCGCGCACGGCCTCAAGGCGGCCCGGTTCTTCACGGAGAACAGCGCGCCCGACGGACTGTCGTCGTTCATCGCGGTTCCGCTGACGGTGCACGGCACCACGGTCGGCGTCCTCAACGTCTTCTCGTACACGTCCGGCAAGAAGTTCGACGAGGGGCACCGCAAGCTGCTCTCGGTCCTGGCTTCGCGCGCGGCGAGTGCGATCGACAACGCGCGGCTCTACGGCGAGCTGCGCGATTCGAACGACAGCCTGACGCGCGCGAACTTGTCGCTCGAGGAGATGTTCCAGCAGACCGTCGCCGGCTTCGCGCAGGCGCTCGAGGAGAGTGACCTCTACACGCGCGGCCACTCCGAGCGCGTCGCGGTCTACACCGAGATCCTCGGTCGCGGCCTGACCTTGCCCGACGCCGAGCTCCGCCAGATCGTGCAAGCTGGCGTGATGCACGACGTCGGCAAGATCGGCGTGCGCTACGACATGCTGAACAAGCCAGGAAAGCTGACGCCCGAGGAGGTCGCGGTGTTTCGCCAGCACCCCGAGAAGGGCAAGCGCATCCTCGAGCCGGTGCCCTGCCTGCACGGGCTGATCGATGGCTGCTGGTGTCACCACGAGTGGTTCGATGGCGGCGGTTACCCGCGCGGGCTCTCGGGACAGAACATCCCGCTGGTCGGTCGGGTCGTCGCGATCGCCGATGCGTACGACGCGATGACGTCCGATCGCGCGTATCGCCGCGCGCTTCCGCACGAGGTCGCGGTCGGCGAGATCGAGCGCTGCGCCGGGACCCAGTTCGATCCGGAGCTCGCCGATGCGTTCGTGAAGCTCGTCGATGCGTGGCGGGCGGGTATGCGCGAGCGTGGCCAGGACTCGCTGATCCCGCGCTAGACTGCGGCCGCGATGCTCGGGGTTTCGGGGAAATATCGGCTCGACCAGCGGCTCGGCGGCGGCGGTATGGCCGAGGTCTTCCTCGGCTCGACGATGGGCGCCGAAGGATTCTCGCGCAAGGTCGCGATCAAGCGCGTGCTCCCGGGCTACTCGGACAACGAGCAGTTCGCGCGGATGTTCATCGAGGAGGCGCGGATCAGCTCGCAGCTCGTGCACCCGAACATCGTGTCGGTGCTCGACTTCGATCGCGACGCCGAGCAACGCCTGTTTCTCGTGATGGAGCTGGTCGAAGGCAAGGATCTCGACGCGCTCGTCAGCTCCGGCGTTCTCCCCGTCCCCGTCGTCATCTTCGTGATCGGCGAGGTGCTGCGCGGCCTCGGGTTCGCGCACGACCTGCCGGTCGGCACCGACATGCGCGGCATCATCCATCGCGATGTCTCGCCGCATAACGTGCTGCTGTCGTGGGACGGCTCGGTCAAGGTCTCTGACTTCGGGATCGCGAAGGCGCGCTCCGCGAGTGCGGCGACCGCGTCGGTGTTCATCAAGGGCAAGCCCGCGTACATGAGCCCCGAGCAGGCCAACGGTCAGTCGCTCGACGGCCGCAGCGATCTGTTCGCGGTCGGCATCATGCTGTGGGAGATGCTCGTCGGACGCCGGCTGTTCACCGGCGAGGACACGCGCGCGATGCTCGCCGGCGTGCTGTTCGGCCAGATCCCGCGGCCGCGTTCGCTGCGCGCGGACATTCCGAAGGACCTCGAGCGCGTCTGCATGAAGCTGCTCGAGCGCGACCTGCCGGCCCGCTACGCGACGGCCGAGCACGCGATCGCTGATCTCCTGCACTGCAGCGACGCGCCCAAGGCTGGACGCGAGGCGCTCGCCGCCGCGCTCGCGGAGCGCTTCCCGCAGCAAGTACCGGTCCGCCAGAGCCTGCTGCGCGCGCGCGCGTCCGCCCCCACCCAACACCGCGACGCGGTGACGCCGAGCGGCGCTCCCGTGTACACGCAGCCCGATGGATCGCCCGCGCGTGCACCGGCCGCCGCGCTGCCGAGCATCGGCGCGATGCGCAACGCGACGACCGGCACGCTCGACCTCCGCGAGCCGCGCCGCAGCCGGGCGATCCCGTTGCTGGTGGTTGCCCTGCTCGGCAGCGCCGCGATCACGTTCGGCATCGTGTCGCTCGTCAAGCGCGACCCCGCCGTGACCCCGGTGGCCGCGAGTGCCGGCGATGCCGGGGCCGGCCACGACGCGCTGGGCGGGCCTCGCGATGCCGCCGAGACCGCCGTGGCGCCAGCGCTCGCCGATGCCTCGCTCGTTGTTATCACCGCAGCCCCGCCCGATGCGACGACGATCACGCCCACATTGGCGCCCTCAGACGCTGCCAAAAAAGATGCATCGCCGCAGCAACCGGCGCACCCTGTCAAGCACGGAGCCCTCTCGGTGACGGCGTTTCCCGTGCTGACCGTGTTCGTCGGCAAGCGCAAGCACGGAGACACGCCGATCACGATCAAGCTCCCGGTCGGCAAGCACGTCGTTCAGCTACGCAACGTCGAGACCGGATACGACGAACGCGTCACCATACAGATCATCGAGAACCAGACCATGAAGATCGATCGGATCAAGTGAGATGCGCGGACTCGCACCAACCCTGCTCGCCGGCCTGCTCCTCGTTGTGTGGATGACCTCACCGGCGTACGCCGGTCGCGAGGTGGGTGTCGTGGTGGTCGGCGAATCGACGATGCAACCGCAGCTGGTCGCCCAGCTCGAGGCGTGGCTCCGCCAGCACGGACACCAGCTCGTGCCCGCCCCGTTACCACCCGAGGCGATCAACACGCTGATCGACTGCTTCGTGATCGAGGACGAGGTGTGCGCGCGCAAGGTGATCGAGAAGCGCGCGAAGGCCGCGACCGTCGTGTTCGCGCGCGTCGACCTGCAAGCCGGCGCGACCGCGGACGAGCGCACCGTGACGATCACCGCGTACTGGTTCGAGAAGGCGGGTGGCGACGCGATCGCCGAGCGGCGATTCTGCGAGCGCTGCACCGACCTGACATTGCGCAGCACCGCCGACGAGCTGATGGCTGCGCTCGCACGCGCGACCACGCCGGACAGCGGTCACCTCAAGCTGACGACGTCGCAGCCGGGCGCGCGCGTCGCGGTCGATGGCAAGCCGGTCGGCGTGACGCCGCTCGATTACGAGCTCCCCGCCGGGCCCCACCGCGTCGTCGTCTCGCACGGTGGCGCTGATGTCGTGCGCGACGTCACGATCGTGCCGGGCGAGGCGACGCTGCTCGATCTCGAGGTCGAGCGTCCGCGCTCGCGGCGCATGTTGCCGACAATGCTGCTCGGCGGTGGCGGTGCGTTGTTCGTCACCGGCGCCGTGCTGTTCGCGATCGATGAGGACGTGCCGCCTCCGGTCGGCGAGCAGCCGGAGTTCTATCGCAACACCGCCGCTGCCGGCGTCGGGCTGATGATCACCGGCGCGCTCGCCGGCGGCCTCGGCGCCTATCTCCTGTTCTCCTCGAAGTCATCGTCGGTCCCGGTCGCATCGGTCACTTCGCACAGCGGGTACGTCGGCTGGGCTGGCAGCTTCTGATGCTCCCATCACAGCCTTCGCTGCTCGTCTCTCAAAGCTGGAGCCCTTCATGACCCTCGCCCGTGCTGCTCTCGTCGTGACGCTGTCCCTCGCCGGCTGCAAGGAGAAGAATCCGAACTTCTGCGCGGACTCTCCAGACAACCTCTGCTCCGATGGCGGGATCGTCGAGGAGTGCAGCGCGGCCGATCCGACCTGTGCGGTGGGCGTCTGCAAGGTCGAGAGCGAGAAGTGCGTCGAGTGCCTCGTGAACAGCGACTGCACGGCGGCCGCTCCGATCTGTGACTCCGGGACGAACCTGTGCAGCCCGTGCACCGCGCATACGGAGTGCGAGTCCAGGGCCTGCATGCCCGGCGGCGAGTGCGCGATGGCGTCCGCAGTGGCCTACGTGACCGGCGTGACGGGCGACGACAACGGCATGTGCACCGATATCGCGCCGTGCAGGTCGGTGACGCGCGCGCTCACGACCGGCCGGCGGATCATCAAGCTGAGCGGCATGGTCGACGACCCCGTCGTGTTCGACAACACGCCATCCACGATCGTGCTCGCCGATCCGGACACCCGACTGACCAGGACCGGCGGCGGTCCGATCATCGACGTCAAGGGCACGAGCAACATCACGATCCACGATCTCCAGATCGCCGGCGCGAGCGGCGGCGCAGGTGGCATCGGCGTGACGATCTCCGGGGGCTCACCGACGCTGGCGCTCGTCAACGTGCGCGTGAACGGCAACCAGGGCCGTGGCGTCGTCGTCAACGCGGGCACGATCTCGATCCAGCGCTCGATGATCTTCGAGAACGACGCGGGCGGCCTCGCGATCCTGGCGGCGCAGAAGGTTGTCGTCGAGAGCACGATCATCGCGAACAACGGTCGCTCCGCCGGAACGTCGCAGAGCACGCTAGGTGCCGGCACGATCGAGATGGTCACCGACGTGGCGGGCAGTAGATTTCAGTCGAACACCGTCGTCGCCAACCAGAACTCCGTCGGCAGCCTGTTGCCGGCTGGCCTCGCGTGTCAGGTCACCGCGTTATCCGCCGCCGGCAACATCTTCTACGCGAACGTCCACGGCACCAGCAGCGACGCCAGCCAGCAGAAGGCAGGCGGCTGTGACTTCGGCAACAGCTTCGCCTCCGCACCCGTCGCGGGCGATCTTGGCTTCAACCTGACGTCGAACCCGCCGCAGTACCACCTCGTCGCGACGTCGCCCGCCACGGTGCTCGACGTCGGCGGCACGTGTCCGATGCTCGACTTCGACGGCGAGGAGCGGCCGATGAACGGCGCGTGTGACCTCGGCGCCGACGAGCTGACGGCTCCGTAACACTACTGCGTCACGTAATAATCTGACGCAGTGGTGCTAACTCACCGGCACCTCATGGCCGGCGCGCCGGTGCAGGCCTACGCTCGAAAAGTGCAACTTCCTCTGCTCGTCTCGTGTGCCGCGCTCGCCGGTTGCGGCATCACCGACTTCGATGTCACCCAGGACATCATCGAACAACGCTTGCAGGGATCCGGTATCCCTGCGCCGCTTGCCGGCCTGTTCCCGATCCCGCTGAACCTCGATCTGTCGGCGGAGATCGCGAAGCGTGACTCTGGCCCGATCGACAGCATCACCATGTCGTCGCTCTCGCTCGTGATCACGGCGACCGCGCAGCCGAGCGGCGATACCGATGACTGGAGCTTCGTCGACGAGATCCGCGTCTTCGTGAAGAGCAGCCAGGGGGGCTCGGGCCTGCCACGCCGCGAGATCGCGCACGTCACGGCGCCGGGTGCGGTGACAACGCTGAAGTTCACCGTCGAGAATGACGTCGACATCAAGCCGTACGTGGACGAGGGGAGCATCGTCGAGAGCGAGGGTCGGGGGACCGCGCCGACCGACGACATCACCTACACCGGCAAGGCCGTATTCACCGTGCATCCGCTGTAAGTCGCCGCGCCGCCGCAAACTGTGATACGGGCTGAGCGTGCGAACGAAAAGCTTCGTGGTGTGGGTCGCGATCGCGGGCGTGGGGCTGCAGACGCCGGTCGCGAGTGCGGGTGACGGGATCGTGCTGGAGGCGTACACCGGTCAGCGTCCCGACGATGCGAGCAGGCTGCTGTCGCCCGTGCTCGACGAGCTCGCGGCCAAGGGCTTCGTCGCGGGCTCCGAGGTGGTCGGGCGCAAGTTCGAATCGCGGGTGTCACGGCGGGCGATGATCGGGGCGGGGCTCGGCGACGACTTCGGCGAGCAGGTCGAGAAGGGCCACAAGGCCTGGATCGGTGGGCAGTTCGAGCAGGCCGTGAAGATCCTCGCGCCGCTCGTCGACAGCGCGCATGCGAACCCGGGCTCGTTCGCGCAGAACCAGGCGCTCCGCGAGAAGCTGCTGAAGGCGCTCGTGGCACTCGCGCTGTCGCAACAGCGCATGGGGGATCCGAGCGCGACCCGGCAGACGTTTGGCGAGATCTTGCGGAGCTTCCCGGACACCGTGCTCTCGCGCGCGTCGTACGGTCCCGAGGCGTTCACGCTGTTCGAGGAGGTTCGCAAGGAAGCGGCCACCAGCGGTCGCGGCCGGCTCGCGATCAAGGTGAGCAACGACAGCGCAGCCGTCTTCATCAACGAGCGGTTCCTCAACGTCGGCTCGAGCACGAAGGGTGACCTGCTGCCGGGCGAGTACCGGGTCTTCGCGCAGCTCGGCAAGCAGCCGTCGCGGAGCCACCGCGTCGTCGTCAAGGCGAACGAGGAAGCCGCCGTCACGATCGACGCGGGCTTCGACGCTGCAGTCCACGGCTCGCCGAAGTGGACCGGCTTCTTGTTCCGCGAACAGGCCGAGCGCGAGAAGCTCGAGTCGACATACGCCGCGGCGTTCGCGAACTCGATCGACGCGCGGGCGGTGGTGGTCGTCGGCATCGACAACGTGCGCGGCCGGCCTGCGGTGGTCGGCTCGCTCATCAATTTGATGAACGGTCGCGAGATCCGGCGCGCCAGTCTCGGCCTCGACCCCGATCCGAGCGCCGATCGGTTGCGTGCGCTGGCGCGCTTCCTCGCCGGCGAGAACGCGGTGCCGGGAATCGATATCCAGATTGCCGGTGACGCCGCGAGCGCCCCGGTCGGTACTGGCGAAGGCGTCCAGATCGCGGACCTCGGCGACTCGCGCGAAGCCGGCATGTGGGGTGGCTGGAAGTACGTCAGCGGCGGGCTCGCGGTCGGCGCGCTCGCGGTTGGCGGTTATCTGCTCGCGACCGACGGCGACTGCGCCGATGACGCGTGCAACGATCTCAAGAACAACACCGCGGCGGGCTGGGCCGTGCTTGGCGGCGGGATTGCGATGACCGGCATCACCGTCTACCTCCTCATCCGCAGCGACGGCAAGACCCCGAAGCGCTCGGCCTACGTCGTGCCGACCGGCGACGGCGCGTTCGCAGCGTTCGCCACGCGCTTCTAACGATCAGGCCTGGTCGACAGGTTCGGCCGGCTCGAGCGGCTCGGCGCTCGCGAGCGAGCTCCGAAGATCCTCGAGGATCTTCGCCGGCGCGCGAACCCGCAGCTTGGTGCCGTCGTCGTCGTGCTCCTCGGCGAGGACCGTGGTGCGTTCGTGGATCTGATGGACCATGCGCTGCGCCGTCCACGGCACGACGAGCTCGGTCTCCTCGAGCGCACCCGCAAACTTCTCGATCAAGTGGTCGCGCAGACGGTGGGCGTCCGCGCGATCCTTTGCCGAGAGCTGGAGCGCACCGGGATAGCGCGCCTCGAGCGAGCGCCGGCCGAGCGTGTCGACGCGATCGATCTTGTTGAGGACGAGCCAGGTCGGGACCTCGTCGGCACCGATCTCGCGAAGCACCTCGCGGGTGACGGCGATGTGATCCGCGAGCGCGGCGTCGGCGGCGTCGACGACGTGGAGCAGCAGATCGGCGTCGGCAGCCTCGTCGAGAGTCGAGCGAAACGACGCGACGAGATCGTGCGGCAGCTTCTTGATGAAGCCGACGGTATCGGTGACCAGGATCGCGGGCTCGGTCGGCGGGATGAGCCGGCGGACCGTGGTGTCGAGCGTCGCGAACAGCTTGTCGGCGACGTAGACGTCGGAGCTGGTGAGCGCCCGCATCAGCGACGACTTGCCGGCGTTCGTGTAGCCGACGAGCGCGATGGTCGGCAGCTCGCTGCGGCGGTTGCGCCGGGTCTTCGAGCCGCCCTCGATCTGCGAGAGCTCGTCGCGTAGCTCGGCGATCCGGTCGCGGATCCGGCGCCGATCGAGCTCGAGCGTGCTCTCGCCCGCGCCCTTGCCACCGATCCCGCCGCGCACGCGGTCACCGCCACCCGAGCCTTCGCGCAGCCGTGGTGCGAGGTATTTGAGGCGCGCGATCTCGACCTGCAGCCTCGCCTCGCGGGTCTTGGCGTGGCGATGAAAGATCTCGAGGATCACCGAGGTGCGATCGAGGACGTCGGCGCCGGTCGCGCGCTCGAGGTTGCGCTGCTGGGTCGGCGACAGATCGTGGTCGACGAGCACGACCTTGGCCTTCGCGGCCTCGGGCTTGGGCGTCGTCACCGCGTCGTCGGTCGTGGCGTCATCGTCGGCGGTTTCGGCGTCGTCGTCGCCGTCGTCGTCGTCTTCGCCGTCGGCTTCGGCGGTCTTCTTCTTGCTGCCTGGCTTGCTGAACGCCTCGACGACGCCGGTCCCGCCGGTCCACTCGGCGAGCTCCTTGAGCTTGCCCTCGCCGAACACGATGCCGGGCGCGAGCTTGGCGCGGCGCTGGGTCAGCCGCCCGATCGGTTCGAGGCCGAGGGTCTTTGCAAGCCGCTCGAGCTCCTCCATCGAGGACACGAGCTCGGCCTCGGTGACATCGGGGAGCTGGACGGCAACCACGACCGCGGTCGGGCGCTCGTCGCCCGTGATCTCGAGCAACGGACGGGTCTCGAACGCCATGGGCTGGGCACCTTGGCCCAACCCCTAGGGCCGCGCAAGCCCGATGGAGGCCGCGAACGCGGTCACGACGTCGGCAAACCGGCGGTGGGCCTCGGCGTGCAACATGTGACCGGCGCCAGGCACGATCTCGAGGCGCGCGTCGGGGAGTGCCGCGAGCAACGCATCGAGGGTCGGCCGGAAGTAACCCGCCGAGCGCTCGCCGCCGAGGAGCAGCACGGGATGGGAGACGGTCGCGAGCTCGGCATAGCGTGGCCGATAGGTGATCAGCGCCGCGGAGTCCGCGCGGATCTCCGCCCACTTCGCCTTCGAGCGTTCCTGGTACGCGCGCGGCATCCGTGCGTAGGCGGTATCGCCGAGCACCGTGCGGAGGAACAGCTCTGCAGCGGCCGGGCCACCCTGCTCTGCCGCCCGGCGGTCGTACTCGACGAGGAACGCCTGCGGCGCCGCCGGGGCTTCGTCGGTGGGACCCATCGGTGGCTCGATCAACACGCCGCCCGCGCAGGCTTCGGGATGGCGGCGGAGGATGTCGAGCGCGATCACCGCGCCGAAGCTCGAGCCGACCACGAGCGCGCGCTCGCCCGGCCCGAGCAGCGAGACCGCGTCGTCGGCGTGCGCCTCGACCGTCGCCTCGCAGGCGCGCCGGTCGAACGCGATCAGCGTGAACCGTTCGCGCAGCGCCGACGCGAGCTGGATCGACCACGTCGTGTGGTCGGCCGCGCTGCCGTGAATCAGCAGCATCGGCGGTCCGACACCTGCGCGAACGGCGTGGAGCGTGGAGGGCATGGGGCGTATGATTTTCCCACATGGCGCCCGACGAGGGAGGAGCGGCCCCGCCGACATCGCCCGGTCCCGGCCCTGGGGAAGACCCGCCGGCGTCGGGTGAGGCCACGCCGCGCCCGCGACGCGCGACCGAGGATGCATTCGCGGCGACCGTGGCACCGACCTCCCCCGTGCCTCCGGTCGCGCTGCCGGGTGGCACGCTGAACAGCGTTGGCGAGGCGCGTGCGCGGATCTCGCGCCTCGAGATCGATGCGACGCAGACCGCGGCCCTCGCGGGCGCGCTGCCGCCGCTGCCGGTGGTCTCCGACAGCTGCTACGTCGCGGATCGCGAGATCGCGCGTGGCGGCATGGGCCGGATCATCGCCGCGCAGGATCAGCGACTCGGCCGCAAGGTCGCGCTCAAGGAGCTCCTCGAGCCAGCGGGCGAACAGCTCACACGGTTCCAGCGCGAGGCACTGATCACGGCACGCTTGCAGCATCCCGGCATCGTCCCGGTCTACGAAGCTGGTCGGTGGCCGTCCGGCGAGCCGTTCTTCGCGATGAAGCTGGTCTCGGGCCGCCCGCTCGACCGCGTGATCGCCGATGCGCGGACGCTCGAGGATCGGCTCGCGCTGCTGCCGCGGATCGCGGCGGCGACCGATGCGATCGCCTACGCGCACAGTCAGCGCGTGGTGCATCGCGACCTCAAGCCAGCGAACGTGCTGATCGGCGACTTCGGCGAGACGGTCGTGATCGACTGGGGCCTCGCGAAGGATCTCGAGGCTGGCGACAGCCTGGAATCCGCGAACCGCCCACCGATCACGCGCCCGAGCACCCGCAAGATCGACTCGAATGGCTCTTCGCTGACCGTCGCCGGTGCCGTGATGGGCACGCCGGCGTACATGGCACCCGAGCAGGCGCGCGGCGAACCAGTCGACGAGCGCGCGGACGTGTTCGCCCTCGGCGCGATGCTGTATCACCTGCTCGCGGGTGTGCCGCCGTACAACGCGCGCACCGCGACCGATGTGATCGCCGCCGCGGCTCTCGGGCGGGTCGTGCCGCTGAGCGAGCGCGAGGCCGGCGCGCCGCATGACCTCGTGGCGATCGTCGACCGCGCGATGGCGCCGGTACCGGCGGATCGTTACGCGCACGCCGGCGAGCTTGCCGACGAGCTGCGTCGCTTCCTGACCGGACAGCTGGTCAGCGCGCATCGCTACACGACGCTGCAGCGCGTGATGCGGTTCGTGAAGCGTCACCGTGCGGCCGTGACGATCGCGACGATCGCCACGATCGGCTTCGCGGTCGGTGGCACGTACGCCGTGCGCAACATCGTCGAGGCCAAGGACACCGCGGAGCGCGAGCGTTCGATCGCGGTCGCGCGGCGGCAGGCGGCCGAGACGCTGATCGACGAGATGCTGTCCGACATGAAGGATCGCCTGCAGGCGATCGGCCGGATCGACCTGCTGTCCAACCTCGGTGTCGAGATCCGCAACTACTACGACGCGCTCGCGAAGATGCCGGGGGGAATGCCCGCCGAGGACATCGAGCGGATGGCGCTGGCGGTCGAGCTCGTGGGCCGTGCCGAGCGTGACTCCGGCCAGTCCGACCGCGCGCTCGCGACGCTGACCCGCGGCCGTGCGTTGCTCGAGGGAGCCGTGGCCGGCGCGACGACCCCCGAGACGCGCTTCAAGCGGACGATGATCGCGCGGCTCGACTTCTGGATCGGCACGATCCATCAGCAGCGCGGCAAGGCGGCGGCGGCGATCGTCGCGTACGGCAAGTCGCGCGAGCGGTTCGTGTCGCTGCGTGCCGAGGCCCCGACCGATCGCTTCGTGCTGCTGTGGTCGGCGGAGAATCACGACCGGCTCGGTGATCTATTGCGTAATGAGGGCAAGATCGATCAGGCCTTCGAGGAGTACTCCGAAGCGAAGGCCAGCCGCGAGCGCGCGAGCAGCCAGGCGAGCAGCCGGCCCTCCGAGGAGGTCCGCGCCCTCTCGACGAGTCACCTCAAGCTCGGGTCGATCTATCAGGCGCGCGGCGAGTCCGCGGCGGCCCTCGCGGGGTACCGCGCGGCGCTGCGGCTCCGCGAGACCGTGCTCGAGAGCCAGGCCGACAACGTCGTGATCCAGGAAGAGGTCCTCGAGGTGCAGGACGCCCTCGCCGAGCTGCAACGCCAGATCGGCGACTCGAAGAGCGCCGTCGAGACCTACCAGCAAGCGCTGCCGATCATGGATGCGCTCGTGCGCCGCGAACCGTCGAACACGATCTGGAAGCGGCGCCGCGGTGGCCTCTACGCGGACCTCGGGTTCGCGTTGCTCGACAGCGGCGACTTCAAGGGCGGCCTCGCCGAGCTCGATCGCGCCGTCGAATGTCAGCAGGACCTGCTCGCACGCGATCCGAAGAGCGCGCAGTTCGCGATCGACCTGTCGCGGTCGTACATGCGTGCCGGCGATGGCCACCTCTACCTCGGCGCGATCGACGACGGCATCGCGAAGTACGAGCTGTCTCTCGACATCCGCCAGAAGCTCGCGAAGAAGGATGCGAAGAGCGCGCCCTATCGCCGCGCGCTCGCGTGGTCGCTGCACAAGCTCGCGAACGCGCACGCGCAGAAAGGTGATGTGCCGCGCGCGCTCGCGAACCACGAGCGCGTGCTCGCGATCCGGACCAAGCTCGTCGAGGAATCGCCGACCCAGAGTGGCTTCAAGAACGAGCTCGCGTCGACCGAAGTCGCGCTCGGCCGGCTCCTCGTGCGCACCGACAGCAAGCGCGCCGGCGAGCTGATCGACGCCGGCGTCGACCGCGCGCGGGCCCTCGTCGCCGCCGATGCGCTCAGCAACGAGTGGAAGGAGACGCTGACCCAGGGCCTCCTCGCTCGCGCCGAGGCCGCGCGTGCCACCAACGCGCCGGCCGTTCGCAAGGAGACCCTCGAGGCCGCACTCGCCGTCGCCACCGCCGGCTCGCAGCGCGCACCGCAGAACCCGCAATGGCCGGGCTTCCTCGCCGAGATCCACATCGGCTTCGCGGAGCTCGCAGGCGATCGCGGCACGCGGCTCGCGTCGTACAAGGTCGTGCGTGATCTGCTCGAGCCGCTCGCGAGCACGGGCCGGCTACCCGCCGTCCGCAAGAACTTGCTCGATCGCGCACGCGCCGCTCGCTAGCGCGTTACGATGGCTTTCATGAGCGAGATCGTCGAACGCGAGTTCATGGGAAAGGGCCGCGGCAAGGTCTGGACCTACCTGATCATGATGATCCTGCTCGTCGCCGCCGTCATCATCGTCAACGTCGTGTGGAACAACCCGACGCGCGCCTCCGAGGGCATGAAGAGCTTCTTCGGCCTCCCCTCGTGGGCCCTCGCGACCGTGACCTTCGCGATCGGCGCCCTCGTGTTCTGGCTCGGTCTCAAGATCGAGACTGATTGGCCCGAAGCCATCGGCGCCTTCCTGATCGCCGGCTCGATCGCCTGGTTCGAGATCATCGTCGGCTGGGATCACTTCGAGCTCGGCCTCGTCGTGATGCCGTACATCATCCCGATCGCGGTCTTCGCGCTCCTCCTCATGTACGGCATGAAGAAGAGCGCCTGACCTACTTGAAGAGGGGCAGCAGAGCGCTCGTAGTGGTGACGGGTGCCGAGCAGGTCTGGCCGCTGCAGACGTAGGCGCGTGCGGCGCCGTCGGGTGCTGGGACCTTGCCCTCGAGGATCGATGGAGCAGCCCATGGACCGGCGAGCATCAGGGTTGGCGCGTAGCTCTGGCGAGCGGCGGCGATCAGCGCGTCGCGGTTGGGGCCGTCGCTGACGACGAGGGTCTTCTCGTGGAGGTAGAGATCGAGTGCGGCGAGGAGCGCCGAGGTCGCCCATGCGTTGACAGCGACGGTGCCGGTCAGTCGCTGCACGAGGTACTTCTCGGCGAGGCTGAGGGCGGCGTCATCGCCAGCGACGAGGCCGAGCCGCACGAGGCCGGTCACTGCGAGCGCGGCACCCGAGGGGATGGCGCCGTCGTGGTGTGACTCCGGGCGATGGATGAGCAGCGGGTCGCCGGCGGGCGCGAGGTAGAACACGACGATGCCATCCTCCTCGGCGACGAATCGCTCGCGTACGGCGCCGAGCAGGCGGGTTCCGAGATCCCACCACGCGCGGTCGCCGGTGGCCTCGGCGAGCTCGAGGAAGGCGAGCGCGCAGAACGCGTAGTCGTCGAGGGTGCCGTCGAGCTTGGTCTGACCTTCGTGGTAGACGCGCGCGATCCGATCTCCGGAGATCATGCGATCGCGCAGGAAGCTGGCGACGCGAAGCGCGAGGGCGAGCGCCGGCGGATGCCCGATCGCGCGCCAGGCGGCGACCAGGCCGCTGATCGCGAGGCCGTTCCAGCCGGCGAGGACCTTGTCATCGGTGCCCGGCCGGATGCGCGTGCCCCGCGCCGCGAGCAGCTTCGCGCGAAGCTCGGCGAGCTGCTCCTCCTCGAACGGCGACGTGCGCGGCGTGATCCGCGAGACCACGCTCGTGCGGTGCTCGAAGTTCCCGGCCTCGGTGACGCCATAGGCCTGCGCGAACACCAGAGCGTTCGTCGGGCCGAGCACCTCGCGCAGCTGCGCGGGCGTCCACACGTAGAACTTGCCCTCCTCGCCCTCGCTGTCGGCGTCGAGCGACGACCACAGCCCTCCGCCCGCGTCGGACAGCTCGCGCTCGAAGAAGCCGATCGTCTCGGCGATCACCTCGCCCGCGCGGGTCGCGAACGGCCCGCCCATCGCGCAGACGCTCGCGTAGATGCCGAGGAGCTGCGCGTTGTCGTAGAGCATCTTCTCGAAGTGCGGCACGAGCCACTTCGCATCGACCGAGTACCGCGCGAAGCCGCCACCGAGGTGATCGTAGATCCCGCCCTCGGCCATGCCGCGCGCCCACTTGTCGAAGGCTTCGCGGGCCGGCTCGCCGAACGAGAACCGACTGGTGCGTGCGAGCAGATCGTGGGTCGAGCTCGACGGAAACTTCGGCGCGCCGCCCAGCCCTCCGTGCTCGGGGTCGCAGCGCTCCGCGAGCTGGCGGCCCGCGGTGATCAGCAGCGACGCGGTCAACCCCTTCGGATCTGCGCCCTGCGCACCGCGGCGGTAGTGCGCGTCGACGCGCTGCAAGCCATCGACGAGCGCGAGCGCGTTGTCCTCGGCGTCCGCACGCCGGTTCTTGAAGGCATCGGCCATCGCGCGCAGCAGATCCTGGAACGTCGGCCGTCCGAACTTCGGCACGAGCGGGAAGTACGTGCCGAGGAAGTACGGCCGGCCATCGGGGAGGCAGAACGCCGACAGTGGCCAGCCGCCGCCCTCGCCCTGGACCTGGATCGCGTTCATGTAGATCGCGTCGACATCGGGACGCTCCTCGCGATCGACCTTGATGTTGACGAACTGCTCGTTCATCAGCTTCGCGGTCGCCGCGTCCTCGAAGCTCTCGTGCGCCATCACGTGACACCAGTGACAGGCCGCGTAGCCGATCGAGACGAACACCGGCACGTCGCGACGCTTCGCCTCGGCGAACGCTTCTGCCGTCCATGGCCACCAGTCCACCGGATTATCGGCGTGCTGCCGGAGGTACGGCGAGCTCTCGGTCGCGAGGCGATTCGGCATGCACGGGGCTTACGCCGGCACGCGCGTCAGCGCAACGCGCGCCGCCTCAAGGCTTCATCTGGCAAGCCACGGCGTCGCCGAGCTGACAGGCGTGCTCGAGATCCTGCTGTGCTCCGGCGGCGTCACCGACCGCCGACCGCGACACCGCGCGGGCACGTCGCCACTTCGGTGCGGGATCCGCGGCGACGACGACGTCGAGATCGGCGAGCGCCTCGACGTGGCGGTTCTCGCGGATCAGCACGGCGGCCCGGGCAGCGTGCAGGCCGACATCGGCGGGGCTGTGACGCAGCGATGCCGTGCAGACCTCGAGCGCACCGGCGTCCTCGGTCGCCGCGAGGGCGAGGCACAGGGCTGCGCGCGCCTCGGGCCAGTCGGGGCTGAGTCGCAACGCGTGACGGAGGCTCGTGACGGCGTCGGCCGGACCCTGCGTGCGCGCGAGTGCCATCCAGCCTGTCGCGGTGGTCGGCGTGCCGCCCGGTGGCCGCGGCGCGGACCCCGACGCCGGGCCGTTCTGATCGAGCGCCTTGCTGAACACGCCGACGAAGTCGCGCATCAGCGTACGATCGCGATCGTCGATCGCGGATGTGGTCGTGACCGTCGGGGTCGCCGGGCTCGAGGCTGCCCAGGGATCGGGCTTCGCGGTCTGCCGCGCGATGACGAACACCACGCCGATCGCGACCGCGGTCGCGCCGATCGCGATCATCGCCGTGCGACCTGACCGCCGCGCCACCGTCGATGGTGCGGCGGTGACCGGTGGGCTCGCACCACGTGCGGACGCGATCGTCTCGCTGCGCGCGAGGGCGAGCTCTTCCGACGCCGTCGCGGGCGGGCGCTGTGCGGTTGCAGCCTCGGCACTCGCGATCAGCTCGACGAGCACCGGGTGATCGGGGGCGTACGCGAGGCCACGATCGCAGATCGCGAGGGCCACGAATGGCTTGCCACCCGTGATCGCTTCACGCGCGAGCCGCTCGAGACGACGCACGCGGAATGCCGCGACTCGCTGCTGATAGCCGACAGGGTCCGCGACCACGCTCGCGCGCTCGGTCGCGAGCTGCTCGGCCGGCGCCCAGTCGATCATCGCGGCGAGGCGGGGCACGAGCTCGTCGAGCGATGGCCGCTTCGTCGGGTCGGTCGCGAGGCAGCTCGCCACCAGGTCCGCGAGCGCGTCGCCGGTCCGGCGATCCGCGGCGCTCAGGCGCGAGTACGAGCCGAGCAGCGTCGCCGCGACCTCCTCGGTGGGTCGGCTGCGCGCGAACGGCCGCTTGCCGGCGATCAGCTCGTAGAGCATCACGCCGAGCGCCCAGATGTCAGTACGCCCATCGACGGCGCGACCGTCGAGCTGCTCCGGTGACATGTACCCGACCGAGCCCACGGCCGCGCCCGACTCGGTATGTCGCGACATCCCGTCGCCCCACGCGAGCCCGAGATCGATCACCGTGATCGTGCCGTCGGGCGTGGCGATCGCGTTCTCGGGCTTGAGATCGCGATGGACATAGCCGCGCGCGTGGAGCGCCCCCGTCGCCTCGGCGATCGGCAGGATCAGCAGCAGCGCGGCTTCCGGACACACGGCGCGCCCGCGACAGAGCTCGCGCAGCGTGACGCCGGTGAGCAGTGGCAAGACGAGGTAGGGGCCGAGCTCGACGTCGACACCGTGATCGAGCAGCCCGATGAGGTTCGGGTGCGAGAGCTCGTCGAGCGTCGTGATCTCGCGGCGAAACCGTGCGAGTGCGGCCTCGTCGAGATCGTGCGCGCTGCCGATCAGCTTCACCGCGACCGTGCCCGCCGGACCGGTCGCTCGATAGACCTGACCGTTGCCGCCCTCGCCGATGCGCTCGTGCAACTGATACGGTCCGAGCTGGATCGATGGCAACCCCACGGCGCTCGAACCCTAGCATCGCCCTCGCCGGCGCGATCATCCTGTTTGCAGCGTGCAAGCGCTCGGGGTCGACGGCCGACGACGCGCCGGTGACGATCCGTGCGGACGCGAGTGTCGTCGCGCCCGCCCATGACGCCGGTGGCACCGATGCCGCGGCCGCGAACCGCATCACGATCGAGGTGGTACCGCCCACCACGCCCGGCACTGGCTTCGCGAAGCGCTGCGCGATCGGCGGCCCGCCGCTCGGCGGCGCGTGTAGCGGCGGCAGCCTCGCAGTGGACGCGGCCGGCGTGATCCACCTCGTGCACGGCGCCAGCG
>JACCTC010000392.1 GCA_013812655.1 Deltaproteobacteria bacterium
GCTCCGCCCCGAGCGCGCGATCGGCGTCGCCGAGCCGCCGCCACAGATCGGCGCGCCGCGGATCGCCGTTGCCCGCATCGCCAGCCTTGTCCCACGCGGCGAGGGCAGGGCGCAGCCAGCCGGCCGCGCGCCTGTGATCGCCCGCGGCGATCGCGATCGCGCTCGCACACGCGACCGCGTCGACATCGCGTGCGTGCCGGGCGATCAGCCGCTCGACAACCGCGCGCGCCCGTACGAGGTCGCCGCTGCTCGCGTGCGCCTGCGCAGCCTCCTCGAGGAGATCCTTGCGGCGCCGCTCGTCCGTCACCAGCTCGGCCAGCGCCTCGCAGGTCACCCCGCGCTCGCCGCTCGCGCCGCGCTTGCGCTGGATCGCGAGCAGCTTCTCGAGGACGCCGGCGTCCCCGGTGACCTGCGACCAGCACCGCTCGGCACGGGCCGGATCGCCGAGCACGTCGAGGGCCATGTCGCCGAGTGCGTCGTAGAGCCGCAACCGATCGCGCGGCTCGGTGGTCGCGGTCGCCTCGCGCTCGAGGCACTCGGCCGCGCGTACGACATCCCCACGCTCCATCGCCGCCTCGGCGAGGGCGTGCCACGCCGGCCCGCACGCTGGATCGATCCGCACCGCCGCCTCGTGGTGGCGCGGCGCATTCGCTGGCCGCAGCGCGCGGACCTCTGCCTGCGCGGCGTGGACGAGGCCGAGTGCGACCGCGTGAGCGTGCCGGCCGGCATCCGGGTGATCGGCGAGCGCACCGAGGTGCAGCGAGGCCTGGCGCCACAGCCGGCGCGCGAAGCAGCTCTCGCCGAGCGCGAGCTGGATGTCGATCGCGCGGCGGTCGAGGCGATGCGCCTCGTGCAGCAGCTGGTGGCTCTCGTCGTCCTCGCCGAGCGCGGCCATCACCATCGCGTAGCGGTGGACGAGCGGTGCCAGCCGCGTCGGTGGCGTGTCCTCGGGTGCGCTGCCGAGCGTGGTCCGCAGGTGGTCGGCGGCCTCGTCGAGCCGGCGGGTCGCGACCAGGATCTCGGCGAGCGCGAGGTTCGCGTCGAGGTTGTGGCGCTGCGACGTCAGGATGCCGCGCAGCCGACGGTCCGCGCTCGCGGTGTTCCCGGCCTGCGATTCGTCGGCCGCGCGCTGGACGGCGAGCGCGGTGCGCGTCTCCTCGAGCTCGCGCCGGACGTCCTCGCGATCAAAAGCGACCTCGAGCACGTCCTCGAAGGTCTGGATCGCCGCGCGGTGATCGCCTGCCTCGCGAAACCGGCGGGCCGCCTCGATCACCGCGGCCGAACGATCGACGTTGTCGGGCAGCGCGGCGGCGTAGCGCAGCAGCGCGGCGGCGTGCACCTTGCGATCGGGATCGCGAGCGGCGGTCGCGGTGATCCGCTCGAGCGCCGGCAGATACTCGGGTGCGGCCGCGAGCAGGTCGGCGAGCACCATCGCCGCACCCGCGCGGTCCTGGCAGGAATCCTCGAGGATCTCGAACAGTCGCATCCGCAGCGCGGCGACGTCCTCGGTCGGCGCGCCGCGCTCGATCGCCTCGTCGATGCGGGTCACGAGGATCGCGGCGGCTTCGCGGCCCTGGCCGCCGCGCGCGAGCACCTCCGCATAGTCGACGAGGCCACTCACGTTCTCGGGCGCGTGCTGCGAGGCCTGCGCGACGACGCGCGAGGCACCGGCTTGGTCGCCTGCCTGTTCGAGCGCGCGCGCCTGCGAGCGGAGCAGCGCAGCCTTGTCGACGCCACTGGCGGCGCGGGCGGCGCGTTCACCGCGAACCTCGGCGACCTCGCGCCAGCGCCCGAGCCCGGTCAGGATCTCGTCGAGCGCACGCCACGCCTCGCCGTCGCCCGGGCGGCGCTCGACGATCGCGCGGTACACCTTGGCGGCGCGCTCGACCTTGCCGTGGTCGCGATACAGCTTGCCGGCCGCACGCAGCGCCGCCCGCCCACGCTCGTCGGTGGCCAGCGCGCCGACGCGCTCGAACGACTCCGCCGCCTTGATCCACGCCTCGGCGCGCCGGTAGAGCCACGCGAGCCGGTCGTGATGATTTGGGTTGTCGGGCGCGTGCGCGACGACCGCCTCGACCGCCGCGATCATCTCGAGCGGTTGATCGAGGTTCTCGTAGACGTCGGCGAGCTCTTCGAAGAACGCCGCGGCGACGTCGGGCCGCGGGGCCGAGCTCGCCTCCTCCTTGAGTAGCATCGCTAGCTCGTCGAGCAGCGCGTGCTCGGTCGCGATCGCACGGAGCCGGCGGCGGGCCTCGTCGTCATTCGGGCGGACGCGGATCACGCGGAGCGCGGCGCGCAGGGCCTGGAGCGGATCGGCCGGCTGCGAGATGCGTTGCCACTTCCGGGTGCCGTCGTCCTCGGACATCGAGCACCCAGTGTATCGGGGTTGCGCCCATCGCGATCGATCACGCTCGCCAGATCGAGGCCGATCAGTTCGACACGAGCACGTCGATCTTCAGCTCGCGGCCGCCTCGCACCACTGCCCACGGCACGCTCCGCCCTTTCGAGCGCCACGGCTGCGTCAGTGACATCATCAGCTCGACGGCCGATTCGCCGTCGTTGATCTTCGTCATGCCGACGCCGACGATGCGATCACCACGGCGGAAGCCGGCGCTTGCGGCCGGACCGTTCGGATCGACCGCGACGATCCACAGCGACGCCTTGGCGTCCTTACCTTGGCGTGACGCGATCAGTGGATCGGTCTTGACCGCTGCAAGCTCGGCCGCCGTCGGCGGATCGACGGAGACGAACATCTGCATGCCGAGATCCGCGCTCGAGCTTGCGGTCGTCTGAGGCGTCATCGTCGAGCGCATCGCCTGGAGATCGAGGAGCGGATCGCCGGTCAACGGTCGCTCGCGGCGCGGACTGATCACGTCGAGGTCAAGCTGCGTTCCCCGTTCCAGCTCGACATCCACCGTGAAGAACTGGCCACGCTCGGTCGCGTGCACGATCATCAGCTCGTTGCGACCGGCGATCACGCGCTCGAGCTTGAATGCACCAGAGGCGTCGGTCCGCAGCGGTGTTGGATCGACATACTCGTCGACCACGAGCATCGCGCCGACCCACGGTTTACCGTCGGTGCCGACGACGCGACCGCGCAGCGAGCTCCACGGCTCGAGTACGAGATCGATCGCTGGGTCGGCACCGATCGTGATCGATCTGCGTGCGTACCCGAGGGCCGACGTCACGCTGAGCTCGTACTCGCCTGCCATCGCTGGCATCGAGAACGCGCCGGCAGCGCCACGTGTCTGATGACGCTCCTCGGTTGCGGTGTGGCGAAGCCGAACTTCGAATGCAGCCACGGGCTTGCCATCACGCGTGACCTTGCCGGCGAGTGTCGCCATCGGACGAAGCTCGAGCTTGACCTGTGCGCCGAGGGCGGCCTTCGTGACGGCGCGCTGCGTGCCATCGCTACTCGACGCTTCGACGACGAGCTCTCGACCGAACACGCCGTCGATCGAGAACCGCCCGTGCGCGTCGGTCAGGACCGGCGGCGACGGAAACAGCGCGGGATTGGAGGCGGCATCGTCGGCGCTGACTTCGATCCAGGTATCCATGCTCGGCCGACCATCAGCAGCGACCACCACACCGCTGATGCGACCGCTGCGACTGGCGACCTCGAGCTTCTCGGTGATCGCGCCGGTCGCCGGAACCTCGACGAGGTGCGCCTTGTACGGTCGTTTGGGCGTGCCTGCCCACGGGCGTTGTCCCTTCGCGTCGAACACCCGGAGCTTGTGACGACCCGCGGTGACCCCGATGATCGTGAATGCGCCGTTGTCGTCGGTTCGCACTGTCGTATGCAACATGCCAAGCGGATCGTGCAAACGCGGCGGCGTCGCGGCGACGAGCACGCCCGCGAGCTTCGCACCGGTATCGTCGACGACCGTTCCGGTGATCGCCGGGCGCGGTTGCAGCGTCAGCCGTAGTCCGGCCTGATTGCTCGTGACGGTCAGCGGTTGCTCCGCACGGCGATCGAACGTCGTTGCAGAAATGATGTACGCGCCCTGTGCAGCCACGAACGTGAAGTTGCCTTGGTCGTCGACCACGGGGCGCGTCATTGCGGACTTGACGAAATTGACCGTCGACATCGCGGTGGCCGCAGGCACGAGCTTGATCGACGCCGCATTGCTTGGCTCGACCCGTCCGCGCACGGTGAAACCACGCTCGAGCACGACGACCGTATCCGTGGCGTCGCGGTCGGCGATCGCGATGTGGTCCTCTGTGACATATGGCGCATGGCCAGCTCCGGTCGCGGCGATCCGGTATGCGCCCGGCGTGAGGCCTGCGAGCTCGAAGTACCCAGCCCCATCGGTCGTCGCCATGGTTGGCAATGCCATCGGCGCGTCCTCGCGGAATGCGACGAGCTGGACACTCTGCACGCCGCGAGTCTCGGCGCCGCGCGCGACGACAAAGCCCGAGATCGTGCGTGCTGTGCTCACGGTGATCGTCGCGCCGGTCGCCTGCTGCGCGAGCGAGAGCTCGACGGTCGTTGGCGTCGTCGTCGCGAGCGAGGACGCGCGCGCCGTCAATCGCGTCGTGCCAGGCGGGAGGCCGCGTAACCGGAATCGTCCATTCGCGTCGGTGAAGACCGGCAGGAGTGCGCCGTACGTGGACGCCAGCTGCCAGCGCACCGGACCATCCTGCGCTTGCAGCGATGGCGCGACCGTCGTCACCTTCGCGCCGGCAACCGGAGCGCCCCCGCTGTCGACGACGGTGCCTTCGATCGATGCGCCCGGCAGAAGCGTGAAGTCTTCGCGGATGCCCGCATCACCGAGTGTCACCGGTCGAACCTCGACCGCGTATTCGGGATGCGAGAGCAGCGCCATGTACAGACCAGGCGGAACGATGATCTCGTACGCGCCGTCGGCGTCGGTTCGGGTCACGAACATCGCCGAGGTTTGCTGCAGATCGAGCACCCAGACCATCGCACCAACGATCGGCCCGCCGCCGATGTCACTGATCGAACCGCGCAACGTCGCGCCGGTCGCTTCGAGCGTGAACGCATCATCGTCGAGTCGCGATTCGGCGCAGGTCGCGACGCGCGCCGCTGCGCGTGCGCCCGGTGCGCTGACCGACACCGTGTACGAGCCCGCCGTGATAGGCGGTGTTTTCCACTGACCCACCGCGTCGGTCTCGACGGTGATCGGCTCGAGCGCAACTGCTTGCCAGCTGTGCTCGACGAGCGTGACCAGCGCGCCAGCAATCGCGGACCGATCGGCGCGCATCACGCTGCCACGCAGCTCGCAGGTCCGAACGCCCGGCGCACTCGCGCGATACGCATCATGCGCGCGCCGAAGCTCCTCGACCGCTGCGCCGTCATCACGATTCGACGAGCGTGCTCGTTCCGCAGGCTTCGTCGACCCGACGAAGACCGCGACGCCAACCGCGATCGCGACCACGCCGCCAACGGCCGCGAGCACGTAGCCGCGACCGGCAGTCCGTGTTGCATGCGTCGCCGCCATCGCCGTCGACGATCCCTGGGCAGCCAGGATCGCTGCGAGCACGGCTGCGGCTGCAGCCTTCCGAGGCCGTCCCGCTTGCAGCGTCTGCTCGACGAGATCGCCGATGTTCTCACGCAAGGACAGCCGACCACGCGACAGTCGCTGCTTGGCCGTCTCTTCGGTGAGCCCGAGCCCGAGCGCGACTTGCTTGATCGATTGCTGCTCGCGATAGAACAAGACGAGCGGCTCGCGATACGTCGCCGGCAACTTCTCGAGTGCGGCCCACACCGTCGATTCGAGCTCCTTGCTGAGCATCGCGGTCAACGGGCCCGGATCGCCCGCGAGCTGACCCTCGAGATCGTCGACGTCCTCGATCGCATCGCGACGACGCGTGCGCAGCGTCTTACCCGCAAGATTGCGCGCGATGCCACACAGCCAACCGCGCAGCTTGTCGGGATCGCGAAGGTCGGCGATGCCGCGCCAGGCCGCGAGGAACGTGTCCTGCGCGATGTCCTCGCTCGCGATCCGATCGCCGGTGCGGCTATAGGCGATCGCGCAAACGAGGTTGTGATAGCGCTCGATCAGCTGACCAAATGCAGCGACGTCACCGGCCCGACTCGAAGCGAGCAGGCTCGCGTCGTCGGCGGCAACATCAGCAAGACTTCCATTCATCGCAGGCTCCGTCACTTTAGGTGTTGGCGAGTACCCGGAGCCGGCCAAAGGTGACAAGGAATCGTCCGCGGTGACAACCCCGCGCAATCACTAGCGCTGCGGCACAGCACCAGCCAACGCGCGCATCATTTCGGATGCATCAGGCCTGCTTGGCCGGGGTGCCGTCGTCGAGCATCCAGTTGTATCGTGGTTGCCCCGTCGCGATCGATCAGGCTCGCCAGATCGGGAAGTCGCTGCCCACCGCGGGCGCGGTCACGAGGCCGTTCTCGATCGCGCCGTCATCACTCTCGGGCTCGCACAGATAGACCGCGATCGCGCCGAGCGGCTGGTCGGTGCGGACCACGCTGTAGCCGTCGACGCGCAGCGTCTCGCGCCGCCACTCGACCTCGACGTCGCCGACCTGGGCGGCCTCGAGGATCTTGCGGCCGCCCTCGCTCCCGAAGCCGGTGATGCGCGCGACCTCGACCTCGCGCTGACCGCTCGCCGGCTCGACCGCGAGCCCGTGCCGTTGCAGATGCTGCGCGACGTCGGGTGGCACGATGTACGCCGCCGGGCGATCGACGACGGTCGTGCCCACGAAGCTCGCGAAGTACGGCAGCTTGACCGTCGTCGGCGAGCCGTCGAGGACGCGCGGGATGCACGTCGGGATCTCGATCAGCTCGTCGAAGGCCTCGAGGCGCGACCGCACCGCGATCTTCGCGCGCGGCAGCTTGCTCGACGCGACGACCTGCAGCACGTCGTCGGGATGCGCCGCGACGTACGTCAGCGCCTCGAGGATCGTCGCGTACGTCGTGCGCACGCGGTCCGGAAACGCGAGGTACGAGTAGCACTCGAGCAGCAGGTCGAGCCGGTTCGTGAGGCCGCGGTAGTTCGAGCCGAACCGCGGATGGTGGGGATACGTCATCCAGCCCTCGGTCACGCCGGCGCGCGGATCGGCGTCGCGTCGCGCATCGAGCGCTCGCTCGTCCTCGACGAAGTTGCCGTACCAGCCGGCGGTGATCCCGTGGTTCGCCGCGATCGCCGCGGTCACCGCCGGCATCATCCGCGAGCGCATGAACGCGATCGGCTCGGGCCGCCCGCTCGCCATGGTGTGCGGGACGTCGTACGTCATCCACATCCGGTGCACCGAGCCGTTCGTCGCGTGGCAATCGATCGTCAGCTCGGGCTCCCAGACCTGGACGACGCGCGACTGCAACGCGCGCATCTCCCCGGCCGCCTGCCGCATGTAGTCGCGGTTGAGGTTGATGCCCGCCTTGTTGACGCGTGTGCCGACGCTCGGCGGGCCGATCTGACCGTCGAGCCGCGGCAGGTTGAGCTCGCGGTTCTTCGGATCGATCGCGTCGTTGCCGTCGGGGTTGAACAGCGGCACGACGACCAGCGTGAGCTTCTCGACGAGGTGCGCCAGCTTGCCGTCGAGGATGTCGCGGAGGAGCATCATGCTCGCCTCCTTGCCCTCGACCTCGCCGGCGTGGATCCCGTTGATCACGAGCACGACCGGCAAGTTGCGCCGCCGCGACTCCTCGGGCGTCCGCACGCCATGCGCCGACATCACGACGAGCGGCAGGTCACGGCCGTCGGGGCTCGTCCCGAACGACGACAGGTGAAACCGCGGATCGTTGCGGCTCGCGAGCGCCGCGAGAAACGCCACTACGTCGGCATGTAGCGAGGTTTCTTTGTACGACGAGGCTTCGGCGCGCGTGAGCGGTTGCACGCGACGTTCGTAACACGCGGTCAGCGCGCGGTCAGGATCCGCGGTCAATGGCGGTGATCACGCTGGCGTCGGCGCCACACGCCCATCGCGCCGCACGCGGATCACCTGCCCGTTCTCGATCCACACCGTGTAGCGGTACGCGCGGTCGACGGCGATCGCGACGGGTGCCAGGGCTTTGCCGGCGAACGTCTCGGGGAGTCGATACAGGTTGGAGAGGTCGGTCTTGGCTTGCGTGTAGGGCCCGTCGTCAGCCGCTCCGCGGGCGACCAGCCGGACCTCGGGATAACGGACGCAACGCCGGCGCCTCCCGCACACCTTGTCATCGCCCAGTCCGGGCTGGACGGTGTCGAGCGGCTCGGGACAGAGGCTCGCGCCCGCTCTGGCACAGGTCGCGATCGCATCATCGTACTTGTTGCTCTCGTATTCGAGGAAGCAGCATGGATGGTCGGTGAGCTTGACGTCCGCGCCGGATGCGATCCGGAACCAGACCACGCCGGCGTGATCCACGAGAAGGGGAATCAGCTCGGTCGGATGGGCTGGCAGCGCGAGCACCTGACGGCCCGGCGTCTTGATCGAGATCGAGCCCTCGGTGCCGCGCACCTGGAATGGCAGGTCGAGGCCATGGGTCGTTGCGTCGTCGCCGAGGTTGACGACGAGCCGACCGCTCGCCTTCGGGGCGTCGGGGCCTCGGGCCTCGGGCGGCGGCGCGGGCACCGCGGATGATGCCACCTGTGCCGGCGGTGCGGACGGTGCTGCTGCTGGCGGTGCTTGGACCTCTGCCGGCGAGGTTGCGACCGCCGGTGTCGGCGCGGACGGTGATGGGATCTCGCGAGCGGGATCACTCGAACAGGCGACGATGAGCGCCAGGGAGGCTGACAGCAGGACGCACGGTGGGAGCATCCACGGCGAACCTAGCAGCTCGATCGCGCGAATCCAGGACGTTCTCCAGGTCCGTGATCAGGTTGTTGCTCTGATCCATCACGTTGTTGGCGTTGTCGATGCGCTTCTCGAGCGCCGCTCTGCCGCTGTCGCCTGCGTAGTACGCCGAGGCGTTCGAAGTCCTGCGCGTCCGCATCCGAGCGACGGCTACGGCAGGAGGGTGAGGTTCGGCAGCGTATCGACGCCGACCGCACCGTGGATCGATGCGGGCTCGACCCCGGTGATCACGAGCGTCGCCAGGTGTTCCAGATCGTCGACGTGCCGCTCGATCGCGGCCTCGAGATCGCCGCCGTGGCCAGCGATGAACGAGACCGGCACGCGCAGCCGATCCAGCGCGCGCACGACCGCGCCGATCTCCGCGTAGGCGAACATCGAGTCCGGGTCGAACGACACGCCGCGCACCGTCAGGTCGCGCAGCGCCGGCAGCTCGCGTCCACACAGCGTTGCGAGCTCGTGGAGATCGCACCGCGCATCGAGCGACGCCAGCTGCGGCGCCTCCCAGTCACCGTGGTCGCAGAACGGTGCGCCCTCGACGACGAGCGTGCGTAGCGCCGGACCGATCAATGCGTGGAACATCGGTCCTCCGGAGGCGCGCAGCCGCTCGACTTTCGGAATGCACGGCCACAGCGCATCCGGTTCGTGGCCGCACTCCACGTCGGGGACGGTCAGCCAGCCCGGGGCGTGCGAGCCCCCACCGATCTCGCGTTGCACGATGGACAAGGATCGCAACAGCGGTCGCGGCCGGCGCGCGAGCACCTCGAGCACCTCGTCGAGGTTCGAGCCGGGCAACGTGTCGTCGTCGCCCGTCGTCGCGATCGTGACATGGAGCTCCGCGAGGAAGCGAGACGCGGGGTGATCGAGCAGCGCCGCGAGCTGCAGGCGGTGGCGCGCGACGGAGAGATCGAGCGTCGCGGCCTGCGGCCAGCCGAGCCTCCAGGTCATCTCGACCGGATCGCCGGTCTCGCGAAAGATCGACCCCCGATCGGCGTCCATCAGCTCGCGGCGGCGGTCGGCGAGCACCGGATCGTCGCGGTGCATGATCACGGTGAGCTCGCCGCGCGGGTCACCGGCGGCGGTGAGGACGTCGGCGAGCACGAGATAGTTGTCGATCCGGTCGGGCTCCTGCTCGATCGCCGATTCGAGAATGGCGCGCTCGTCGATCACCGCTGGAGTCTACAGCGAGGCACCGAAGACGGCGCGGGCCGCGCCCAGCTCGCCGCGCTGCAGTGCGGCGGGCGAGATAAAAAAGTACAGCACGCTGGCCTCGACGAACGGCACGACCACGTCAAGCGCGGCCTCGTGATCGAGCCGCAACAGCACGATGTCCTCGGGCTCCTGCGCTCCCTCCATCGCGCGGTCGAAGCCGAACATGCCGTGACGCGGCCCGGATCCGGTGCTCTCGCGCCAGCGCTCGTAGGCCTCGCCGTAGGCTTCGTGAGCGGCGAGTGGCAGGCCGATCCGCGGCGCCGGCAAGCGTCCGTATTCTCCGGTGACCGGATCGATGCGCGACGGCCGGCCTCGCTCGTCATCGGTCGCGATGAATCGCGAGCTGTATGGTGGCAACTCCACGCTCGTCGCGAGGTCGAGCCCGCGCACCGAGCCGGGACGACCCAGATCATCGGGAGGGATCGCGACGTGCCGCGGCGCCTCGCAGTGATACACGGCGCTCTCCCACGTCCCGTCCTCGGTCCACTCGACGAAGAACGCGACGATACCGATCGCCGGGAGCCGGCCGCGCGGGTCGACACGCGCGACGTCGCCGAGCGCGAGCTGGCCAACGAACGCGAGGGGCCGCGCGCCGCTCGCGAGCCTTGGCCACGAGAAGCCCGGCGCCGCATCGGGCAGCCCACCGAGGCGCGATGCGCCGAGCTTGCGATCCGCCGCCTTGGCCGGGCGCGGCACGATCGCGATCGTCTCGGTCACGAGTGCGGCGATCGCGTCCGCGTGCGCCGCGAGCGCTGGCAGCTGTCGGATCTGCGCGCGCCAGTGCTCGACGTTGGTGGTCACGGCGCCACCATACCGCGCGTGCCGCACGACGAGGTTTCGGCGCGCGTGAGGGGTTGCACGCGACGTTCGTGACACGCTGGTCAGCGCGCGGTCAGGCCACCATCGACCGGGAGCTCGGTGCCGGTGATGAACTTCGACTCGTCGCTCGCGAGATAGACCACGAGGTGCGCGACGTCGTCGACCTCGCCGAGCCGGCCGAGCGGCGACGTCTTCTCGACGAACGTCCGCATCTTCGCCGGATCCTTCGCGCCGCTCACCACCGCCTCGACCATCGGCGTGTCGATGAACGACGGGTGCACCGAGTTGCATCGGATGTTGTAGCCACGCTGCGCGGCGTGGAGCGCGACCGACTTCGTCAGCATCCGGACCGCGCCCTTGCTCGCCGCGTACGCCGGGCCATCGGGCACGCCGATCAAGCCGGCGACCGACGACAGGTTGATGATCGAGCCGCCGCCGGTCGTCTTCATCGCCGCGATCGCGGCCTTGCAGCCGAGGAACGTGCCCTCGCTGTTCACCGCGTTGCAGAACCGCCACTGCGCGAGCGTCGTCTGCTCGATGTCGCCCCACACCGCGACGCCCGCGGAGTTGACGAGCACGTCGAGCCGGCCGAACACGCGGACTGTCTCCTCGACGATCCGTCGCCAGCCCGCCTCGTCGGTGACGTCGAGCTGGCGAAACACGTGCGGCGCGCCGAGCTCGTCGGCGATCGCGACGCCGCCACGCTCGTCCTTGTCGGCGATCACGATCCGCGCGCCCTCGGCGGCGAGCCGGCGTGCGCAGCCGCGCCCGATCCCCGAAGCGGCGCCCGTGACGATCGCGACCTTGCCTTCGACCCTGCCTGCTCCACTCATGCCGCGCATCGTTTCGCGCCGCTCGCGGGTGCGCAAGCGGCCGGCAACGATCGCGACCAATCTCGCTCAGCGCTGCGACGTCGTCGTCAGCATGATGCCGTGATCGACCTCGGTCGCCGCGTCGGCAACCGGGAAGGTCCAGCGGCTCGCCGCGCTCGTGATGCACTTCGCGACGCCGGCGGGCATGTCACCGTTGACCTCGACGCTCGCGACCTTGCCGGTGCCATGGATCGACAGGTGGAGGATCGCCGCTGACACCACGCGCTTCGACGGCGGAAGGCGCAGCCAGCAGTACTCGAGCTCGTCGCTGCGCTCGCGGACGATCTTGCCGACCTGGCTCTCGGTCAGCGCCTTGGCCTCGAACTGCTCGGTCTCCTCGGTCGGCAACGCAGAGCGGCGCTGCTTGAGACCGTAGCCAATTCCGAGGTCGAGCTTGGAGACCTCGTCGACGACGGGCTTCTTGGCGACGACGGGGAGCGTGTTCGCGACGGGCGCCGGCGCGACTGCCGGTGCTACGGCGACAGCGGCTGGCGCCGGTGCGGGGTTGACCACGCGGGGCTTGCCGGCGAGAGCAGGGCTCGCGAGTGCAGCAACCGTGGCGGAGACGAAGAGGATACGGCGGGCTGCGAGGAAGGCGTTCATGCACACACGTGTGAGCACCAGTCATGCCATCGGCAGATCGCTCTGGTTGCGAGCACTTCGCTCGTGCTGGGGTCAACCGATCACCAGGGACAGTTTTCCCCGGTGGCGTCTGGAGTGGTCGGCAGACCTACGTGCTAACCGAGGACGTGGCGATCATCGGAACAGCGCGCGTGCGGTGCCCGGCGTGCGGCCTCGAGCAGGACGCCGAGCTCGTCCAGAGCATCAACACGCAGAAGAACCCGTCGGCGAAGCAGCGCCTCCTCGACGGCGAGCTCAACGTGCTGACCTGCGCGTGTGGCAAGCGTACCCAGCTCGCCGCAAACCTCCTGTTCTCCGATCCCGCCACCGACTACCTCTGCCAGGTTTGCCCGGGCGGCGACGAGGCGATGGCGAAGGCCGCCGAGACGTTCCGGGCGGTCGCCGCCGGCGCCCGCGGACCCCAGCGCCTCGTCCCGACCCTGAACGCGCTCGTCGAGAAGGTGAAGCTGCTCGATGCCGGCCTCGAGGACTGGGCGATCGAGATGACCAAGGTGCTGCTGCTCGCGTCGCTCGGTAACGAGCTCGATCGCGTGCTGCTGTTCGACAGCGTCGATCGCGAGGCCTCGGTGCTGCACTGGGTGCTGTTCGACGAGGATGGCCGGCGCCCCGCGCCGATGGCGAGCCCGCTGCACGCGTACACCAAGCTCGTCACGCGGACCCAGGGCAAGCCAGCTCCCGGCGAGCTGCAGATCGATCGTGCATGGGCCGTCCAGGCGGTGCGCGAGATGATCTCGAACGCGAACTGAAGTACGGTTCGCGTGTGTCGTTCCTCGCACTGATGGCGATCGCGATCGCGGTTGCATGGTGGTGGATCTCGCGGGTTCGGGTCTCGCCGGCCCCCATCGCGATGATGCCGACGCGGATCGCGTTTCCGGGTGGCCTCCGGCTCGGCGATCCGGTGAAGGCGCTCGCGCTCCTCGAGAAGCCCGACGAGATCGTGATCCCGTTCCAGCACGCCGTGCTCGTGATCGACTACCCGCTGACCAACCCCGCGCAGGTCGCGATCACCGCACCGCTCTCGCAGGGCTTCACGCGCCGCGAGCTCGTCACGGCGATCTGCGAGGAGTACGAGAACGTCTACGAGGCCGAGGAAGGCACCGCGCATACCAAGACGGTGCCGCCCGACGAGCGCGGCGAGCTGCCGGCGCGTAACCGCACCGATGGCGTCTACGGTATCTGGGGGCACGACCTCGGCGACCTCGTGCTGAGCTCGCTCCGGTGGACGCGCCGTGCGGACGGCGTCGTCGAGATCGAGCTCCACGTTCAGCGTTAGCTGCGCAGGAGCCGCGGGCCGACGCCGGCACCGCCCGTGTTCGACACCGGCTTGTGCAGCACGACGGTGCGGCCGGCTTCGCGACCGGCGGCGTGCGCGCCGTCGAAGCGGACGTGCCGGCGGCGCTGCGTGATCCGAGGGTGGCGCGTCCGGTAGAACCGGTCGAGCTGAGAGTCGCCGACCCAGACGAGGCCGGTGCCGCGCAGCTCCTTGCGCTCGCTGCCGAGCTTGTCGCGAAACCCACCGACGACGCCGGCCTGATACGACAGCCGATCGCGGCCGCTCCGCACGCGCGCGTCGCCTCGGTTCTCGGTCCACAGCCGGTCCGCCGTCGCGAGCATGAACTCGTAGACGTGCGACGCCATCTCGACGTTCGCATGGGTGCCCGCGATCTCGTAGACGAGGCCGGTCTTGCCGGCGTGCGGAATGTAGACGGGCACCCGGATCACCTTCACGAAGAAGAACTCCGAGAGCAGCATCATGATCTCGGACTCGACGCGCGTCGTGCGCTTCGCGGGATCACCGAGGTGGCGCAGCTCGAACGCGGACTCGGCGGTCGCGGCGGTTGCCTCGATGTTGTGGCGGAGCATGAGCTCGTGCGCGCGCCGCATCGCGATCTCGGCTTCGTGCTGGTTCGAGCTGCCCGCGAGCGCGAGCAGCTTGCGGATCCGGTCGAGCGTGCGGTCGACGCTGTCGGTCACGGTCGATGCCACGGGGGCGCCGGCGGCACGGGCATCGATCCCGCGGTCCGCGCAGACCCGCCGGAACGTCTCGCCATGCGCGGACTCGGCGCGCTCGCCGAGGACCTCGTCGACGAACTGGTGCGCCATCTCGTGCTCGAGGACGCTGGTGACCTCGAGCCACGGGCGCTCGAGCACGAGGCGCCGCGATAGCTCGAGCGTTCGAGTGGCGGGCTTCCACACGCCGAGCCGGTTCGCGGTGTCGCTCAGCACGAGGAGTGGGGGGCGTAGTCGATCGCCGAAACGCTCGCCGTTCAGCCACCGGTAACAGGAGGCGAGCTGGCGCACGAGCGCGCGCTCGAGGTCCGCAGACAAGGCCTCGTACAGCATACGCGCACCATACGCGCCGGCTGTGACGGCGCTACTCGACGTCGCAACCGGTGAACGATGGCGTCACGAGCTCCCACGAATGGCGACCTGGCAGCTGCGCCGACGATCGGGTCGTGAGGTCGAACTCGATCATCGTGCCGCCGATCTCGGCGAACGCGACGTTGTCCTCGAGCTCGTAACGACCGTCCTGCGGCCGGTTGTCGAGATCGATCAGCACGCGACCGTTCGCGCACAGCGTGAGCGTCTGGTAGCAGCTCGGCAGCGCCTTGTCGGCGATGCACGCGTCGTAGGTGTCGAAGTTACCGACCAGGCGCCGGTAGGCCGTGTCCTCCCCGAGCGAGGCATCGGTACAGCCCACGAGGGCAACCACGGCGATCGCGAAGAAGATGGTACGCATGCAGAGGAGACAGGGAGCAAGGTCCCTGCCAACGCGGATACGGTGCGATCTGTGCGAAATGATTGCTCCGATCGTGGGAGCAGCCGCTCCAGCACCCCACGATCAGACCCGATCGGGACAGTCCGGACCGATCGGGACAGCTACTTGGGCTTCTGGGCGAGCCGCTTCGTCGTGCCGTCGGGGAGCTGGACGTCGATCCACTTGTCGCCGGCCGCGGTGACCACGAGGTCGCCGAACTTGACGTGCGTGACCTTCTGGCCGACGACGAAGTTGCCACTCGCCGAGTAGGGAACCGGCGCGCTGAGGTCCGGGCCAGCCTCCTCGGCGGCAGGCGGCTCGAGCATCCGGCGGAGCACCGCGATGATCGCGCGGCGTTGCTCGGGTGCCTTCTGGTACTCGGAGACCAGGGCGATCCGGGCGAGCAGCTCCTGCTCGATCGCGACGAGCGCGTCCCAGATGTGCTCGAGGTCGTTCTCCTTGGCGCCGGCGGCCCACGCGAGCGCGCGCGCCGCCTCGGGAACGCGGTGATCGGTGCCGAAGAACTCGCCGCGTGCGGCAGTGCACGCCTTCGCCGTCGCCTTGGTCTGGAGCAGCGAGTCGGCGTCCTTCTTCGCCAGCCACGCCTCGGTGGCCTCGAGCGCTTCCTGCGGGCGGCGGTCCTCCGGCCGCGTGCTCTCCCACTCGGGCAGCACGAGCTCGCGGATCGCGGCGATCGCGGCACGCATCAGCAGGTCGCGATCGAGATCGCCGAGGTTCGCCGCCCATGCCGTGACCGGGAGGCCCTTGACCATGTCGCCGCGGATGGCGGCGAGGCGATCGAAGCGTTCGGAGAGCACGTTTCGACCTTACACGAATTGCACCGGGCTCGGCGCGGCGGCGCACGCGAGTCCGTGCGGCGCGCGTGAGACGGGATGCGGCCCGCGGTGCAATCGTCGCGGCGTGGATCCCAAACGCCGGCTCGCGAAGCTCTGCCACAGGCTCGTCGAGCGCGACGGGCACGTCGTCGAGGTCGAGGTCCGCGCGATGTCACGTGACCTGCTCGTCGAGGTGCTGGCACTCGCGCCGACGCTCGTGAAGCTAGACCTCAACTTCTGCGAGCGCATCACGCCAGCCACGCTGCGCACGCTGTTCGACGTCCCCGACCTCGCGCGGCTCGACGCGATCGAGCTGTCGAACCACGTCCGTGTGCCGGCGATCGTCAAGACGTTCTTCGCGTCGCCGCAGGTCTGTGGCGTGCGCCGGCTCGACATCGATACCGACTACGCCGTCGGCTTCGACGCGATGCCATGGCCGAGGCTCGAGCGCTTGCTCGTGCACGTGATCGGCGACGCTGCCGGTCGCAAGAATCTCGCACGCATCCTCGGCGCGGAGCTGCCGGCGCTGAGGACGCTCGAGCTCGATCCGTACAAGCTCGGCGCGCCTGGCCTCACGATCGTGACGCGCTCGCCGGTGTTTCGCCAGCTGACGGCGTTCGCGATCCGGCGCAGTGACGCCGGCATCGGCGACGCCGGGATCGCCGTGCTCGCGAAGGCCACGCCCACGCTCGACCGGCTCGCGATCCCGGTGACAGATCTGAGCGCGAAGGGAATCGCCGGGCTCGCGAAGCTCGCGCGCAAGCTCGACGTGCTCGAGCTCGGCTGGATCGAGACCGATGACGCGGGTCTTCGCGCGCTCGCGCGGATTTCGAACATCGCGACGGCGGGCATCGCCACGCCGATATCGACCGCGATACTCGCGACATTCCTCGCCGGCACCGGCGCGACGCTGCGCGCTCTGTGGTTTCGAGAGCCGACCGACGATCACTGCGAGGTACTCGCGCAGGCGCGGTTGCCGCGGCTGCAGAGCCTCGCGTTACGCGAGGGCACGATCGGCGCGGCTGGCGCACGTGCGCTCGCGCGGCTCGTCACCGTCGAGGAGCTAGACCTCCAGCAGAACCTGACGCTCGGCGATGCGGCCGGCGAGCTCGTCGCGATGCCGCGCCTGCGCGAGCTCGGGCTCGAGTTCTGCGGCATCGGGGAGACGGGCGCGCGCGCCCTCGCGGCCTGGCCGAAGCGCGGCGCGTTGACGACGCTGCAGCTCAACGGCAACTACATCGTCGACAAGCAGGCTCAGGCTGCGCTGCAACGGCGATTCCCGAAGACGCCGGTGCACGCGATGATCGGTTACCAGCACGCACGGCCGAAGGTGCCGCCTGCACCCGTCGTCGAACCGGAGCCGCCCGTGCAGCGCAAGCGCCCACCGCTACCGCGCCGGCGCCGCGACTGGAAGGCGGGGCTCCGCGAGCTGATCGGCCGCGCGCACTTCGCGTCGTGGGATGGCCACGTCGCGCCCGAGCTCATCGCGCGCAGCGAGCAGCTGATCGATCGCTGCGCCGAGGGCATCCTCGCGCTCGGCGAGGCGGCGCCGGCGACCGTGCAACGGGCCGTGTTGAAGCGCTGCATCACCGGCTTCAACCGGCGCGCCGACGACCTTTACACGATCGAGGCCGAGGACATCGTCGAGACGTTTCACGCCGTCGTCCGCTACACGAAGCTCGCCCGCGAAGCCGACCTCGCCGACGAGTGGCGCGACTTCTGACGCTGCCACATGCGAGCACCTCGCGTGATCGTCATCTTGCAGACTTCGCGGGCATGTCGGTGTTAGCTTCAGGATCGTGGATGTCCGCGGAGCGCCTCGACACGACGTTCGTCTCTGACCCGCCGAAGACGCTGCGGCTCGATGAAGGCTTACGGTTTCGCACCGGTGAGGTCATCGCGCCGTTCGAGATCGTGTACGAGACGTTCGGGGAGCTGAACGCCGATCGCAGCAACGCCATCCTGGTCTGCCACGCGCTGTCACCGAGCGCGCATGCTGCAGGGAAGTACAAGGCCGACGATCCCAAGCCCGGATGGTGGGACGGCATGATCGGGTACGGCAAGGGCATCGACCTCGACGAGCACTTCGTCGTCTGCGTGAACTTCCCGGGTTCGCCGTGGGGCACCACCGCACCACACTCGATCGATCCCGCGACGGGCAAGCCATACGGCTCGAAGTATCCGTGGGTGTGTGTCGAGGACATGATCACGGCCCAAGCGCGCGTCCTCGACCACCTCGGGATCGACAAGCTCGAGGCCGTCGTCGGCAGCTCGCTCGGCGGCATGCAAGCGCTGATGTGGGTCGTCATGTATCCCGAGCGCGTAGACGCGATGATCTGCATCGCCGCGACGGCTTCGGTGCCGGTCGCGACCATCGCGTGGCACTTGATCGGCCGCAAGATGATCATGAGCGACCCGGCGTTCGCCGGGGGCGACTACTACGACAGCACCAATCCGCTGCGTGGCCTCGAGATCGCTCGCATGATCGGTCACATGACGTACCTCTCGAACGAAGCGCTCGAGAAGAAGTTCGGGCGGCGGCGGCCCGGGAGCTCGCGCCAGCTCCAGGTCGACTCGTACCTCGAGTATCAGGCCAAGCGGTTCGCCAAAGCCTACGACGCCAACGCGTACATCCGCGTGCAGGCAGCGATGGACGAGATGGATCTCGCGGATCAGTTCGGTTCGCTGCAGATCGCGTTTCAGAACTTTCGCGGCAAGGCGCTGCTGATCGCGTTCGATACGGACTGGCTGTTTCCGCGCATCGACATCGCGCGCCTCCACGGCGCCATGCGCGCGGCCGGCATCGATGCGACGCTCTCCGAGATCATCACGCCGAACGGCCATGATGCGTTCTTGATCGACTACCCATTGATCACGCCGCCCGTGAAGTCGTTCCTCGCGCGCCGCTAGCAACCGCGCGTCAGGCGTGGGTCGCGATGTGGCGCATGGGAATCTCTCGGGCGTCGAGCACGGCGAGCGTGTCGACGAGCGTCGACGCGCCGAACAGCTGGGGGCGGATGGCGGCGGCCAGCTCGCCGAGCACGCGGACGTGGCGGCGAGTCATCGCGACACCGATCCGCTCGCCGCGCGCGGCCGCGTTGCCGATCACGAGCTCGCGATACATGGCGACGCGCTCGGCGTCCGTCGGCCCGACGAGCGGCGCGCCCCCTGCCTGTGATGGGGAGAGCAGCGCCCGCGCCTCGCGAAAGATCCACGGGTGATCGATCGCGGCGCGGCCGACCATCACGCCGGCACAACCCGTCTCGGCGAGCGCGCGTACCGCGTCTGCCGCGGTCTTGACGTCGCCGTTCACGATCACCGGGATCGATACCGCCTCGCGCGCGCGCCGTGCCCACGACCAGTCCGCCGGCCCCGTGTGACCCACCTGCGCGGTCCGGCAGTGGATCGCGATCGCCGCCACGCCGACATCCTCGAGCCGGCGCGCCAGCTCGACGATCGGCATGTCCGACTCCGGCCCCCATCCGATCCGCGTCTTCACGGTGACGGGCACCTCGACCGCCGCGACGATCCGCCCGGCCATCTCGACCATCGCTGCCGGATCGCGCAGCCAGCCCGCACCCGCCCCGCGCGCCGCGATCTTCGGGATCCAGCATCCACAGTTGATGTCGACAAACGTCGGGCGCGCCGCCGCCGCGATCACCGCCGCGCGCTGCAGCAGATCGGGATCGGATCCGTAGATCTGGATCGCCGTCGGCCGGTCATCCGCCGCGAGCGCGATCCGGCGCCGCGCGAGCTTCGAGCCCACCACGATCTGGTCGGCCGCGACGAACTCGGTCACGCAGATCGCCGCTCCCACACCGCGGCACGCCCGTCGAAACGGCGCGTCCGTCACATCCTCCATCGGCGCGAGCACGACAGGATCGCGAGCCAGCAGCGCAGCGATCACGGACACCGCGCCTCGCTCAGCGGCAGACCTGGCCGGGACCGTCGGCGATGGTGTTGCACTGCTGGCCGGCGGGGCACGGCTTCTTGTCGCTGCAGCGGCGCTCGCAGGTCTTGAACTGCGGACCGCGTGCGCCGGCGATGCCGTAGTAGCTGACGCACTCGAGGCCGGCGGCGCAGGTGTCGTTCGGGCCGCACTTCTCGCCGGGCGTCGGGCCGGAGGACTGGGTCGGCGTGGTCGGGCCCGCCGGGTGATCGGCGGTGCTGCTGCCCCCGCCAGTGGGCTCGGGTGCCTGGTGCGGGTTCATCGGCGGCGGAGGGTCTGCCGCCGGCGCGGTGGTCGAGGTGGTCGAGGTGGTCGAGGTGGTCGAGGTGGTCGAGGCCGGAGGGGTCGAGGTGCAGGCCGCGCCGAGGAGGGCAAAGGCGCACAGCAGCTTGTTCATGCAGCGTGTGTTGCACCGCGTCGCCCGAAGAACAAGTCGACTTCGTGATCTCGCGCTAAGATCACGACATGTGCCTCATCTGCGTGGAGCTCGCGAAGCAGAAGCTGACGCCGGCCGAGGGGCGGCGCGCACTCGGCGAGATGCGCGTGGCGCTCGATCGCGAGCACATCGCCGAGGTCGAGGCGAAGCTGGCCGAGGCCGAGCGCGACGACTCGTCGAAGCCCTGAGCTCGTGACGCTCAGTGGACGGCCCGGCGTCCTAATGGACAATAATTCCGCGCGGCATCGACAGGTCGTGCTGCTGCTCCTTGCCCTCGAAGACTTGCAGGGGCACGAGGTTCGGTAGCGCGGCGTCGTCGATCGGCGTGCCGCGTTCGGGGACCGTGATCGCGCCGCCCGCGTGCTCGGGGACGAAGAGCAGCGGCTTGCCGGCGCCGTTGTAGCCGAGCTGGAGGAACTGCTCGGGCTCGAACTTCACGCACTTCTTCTCGCAGCACACGAAGGATCGCGCGACGCGATAGAAGCCCTCGGCGGGCAGCGACCGCAGCGCCTTGACGTTGAAGCCCTCGGGCATCGTCATCCCCTTCGGCGAGAAGTGCGCGCGGTTGTGCGACCACCGCTCGGGGAAGTACACGCCCGGCCCGGGATCGCCGTGGTTGTGGAAGTAGACGAGGCGGCCTGCCTCGAGGGTGCCGATCGGCAACACGGTCCGGTAGAGGCCGCAGGGCGGCAAGGCATCGGAGCTCACGGACCGATGATGCGCCGATCAGCGCTTGCGTGCGAGCCAGATGTAGTGCTTCACGGAATGCGCGCGGATCACCTGCTGTTCGACCGCGAAGCCGACATCGGCCAGCCACTTCGTGAAGGTCGGGGACTGGAACGCCGACCACACGGCGAGCGTGCCGCCGGCAACGAGGGCCGCTGACGCCGCCGCGAGCCCGCGCTGCTGGTAGAGCTTGCTGTTACCCGCGAACACGCCGTCGGGGCCGTTGTCGACGTCGAGCACGATCGCGTGATAGCGCGCCGGGCTCTCGCGGATCGTCACCGCGACATCGCCCTCGATCACGTGCACCCGCGGATCGTCGAGCGGATGCCCGGCGAGGGCGCCGAGCACCGTGCGGTTCCAGCGCACGACCGCGGGGACGATCTCGGCGACGTCGATGTGCGCGGCGGCGGGGAGGACGTCGAGCGCCGCGCGCAGGGTGTAGCCGAGCCCGAGGCCGCCGATCAGCAGGCGCGGGTCGCGGACTTCGCCGACCAGCCCGCCGCAGAGCCGGCCGAGCTCGTCCTCGGAGGTATGGTGGGCGCTGTTCATCAGCTCGACCCCGCGGATGCGGATCGAGAAATCGTCGCCACGGCGGGCAAGGACCAGCTCGCCGTCCGGCGTCGCGGCGCGCTCGATGACGACCCTCGGGATCACGAGCCCTGGGTACACGAAGCGGCCCGGGTTTGGCAAAGTCTCCGCCGTCCCCCCGCATCGGCCGGCGGGACGAGTATGATGGCCGCGATGGCGGAATCGCGGACAGCCACTCCGAGCCCGGATCGACTGCTGTCGATCATCGAGCTCCAGAACGCCATCATCGCGGCGGGCCTCAACTCGGACGAGGTGATGAACCTCGTCGTCGAGCGCGCCGCCACGTTGACGGAGGCCACGGGCAGCGTCGTCGCGCTGGTCGAGGGCGACGAGCTCGTCTATCGCGCGGTCGCCGGTGCGGCCCGCCCCTCGCTCGGCAACCGGGTCGCGAAGACTGCCGGCGTGGCTGGCCGCAGCATCGCCGAGCGCCGCCCGACCCGCGGCACGGAAGGCGCCGCCGACACCCTCGCAGTCCCGCTCCTCTACGGCGAGAACGCGGTCGGGGTCGTCGAGGTCACCGCCGCCAAGGCCGGTACGTTCGGCGAGGCCGACGAGGAGACGCTCCGGCTGCTCGGCCAGATCGTCGCGATCGCGCTGCACCGCGCGTACACCTATCCGAAGCCGCGCCTCGACGTCGATCACGACGCGCTGACCGGCCTCGGGAACCGCCGCGCCTACGACGAGCGCATCGAGGCCGAGCTCGCGCGCAACAAGCGTTACGGGCACTCGTTCAGCCTCGCTGTCTGCGAGCTCGGTGGCCTCGAGACCGCGGTCGATCGGCTTGGCCAGGCCGCCGGTGACGAGGCCGTGCGCGAGATCTCCGGGATCCTCAAGAAGCACACCCGGGCGATCGACGCCTGCTTTCGGGTCGGCGCCGACGAGCTCGCGATCGTGCTGCCGGGCACCTCGCTCGAGGGCGCGCGCATCCTCGTCGAGCGCTGCCGCGCACACATCGCCGAGGCCCGCCCGCTCGACGGCGGCATCACCGCCAGCTTCGGCGTGATCGAGGCCGTTGCCGGCGAGACGACCGACGCGATCGCCGCGCGGGCGAACGACGCGGTCAACGCCGACAAGCAGCGAATCTGATCTACGGGAGCTGCTCGCCGCAGCCGCCGGCCGTACAGTCGCAGCCGCGGTCACCCGTGCACATCTGCACGATCTCGCCGGTCGCGTAGAACCGCCGCATCATCTCGATCGTCGCCCGCTTGTTGCGGATGTTCGAGTGGACGTCGTTGTCGGGAGGCGGCTCGTTGGTCAGCGGGATCGTGCTCGCCACGCCGAAGTCGTAGAGCACCATCCCGCTCGGCACCGCAGCCGCCGTGGCCGCCACGCCATGTGGGACGTACGGCGACGGCGTCAGCACCGGGATGCCGAGCGTGCGGGCCTGGTACTCGCTCGCGACGTTCGGAACCTCGTCATCGCCGATCGCGACCTGCATGAAGACGTGCTTGGTCGGCGTGCCCGGGAAGCCGCCGCCGGTGATCACGTCGGCGATCGACGTCGGCTCGCTGCGATCCCACTCCCACTGCATCAGGCTGACGATGAACGTGGTGTCGAGCGCGTCGGGAAATGCGCCGTTCAGCGTGGTGCGATAGGTCGGCCAGTCGTGCGAGCGCTCGAGCATCAACGAGTAGTTGATCGCGCCGACCTGGACCACGCACTTCTCGATCACCGGATCGATCGCGCAGACCGTCGTGCCCATGATGCCGCCCTGCGAGATGCCGTAGTAGTGGACCTGCGTCGAGTCGACGAGCGAGCCGCCGCCGTCCTTGGCAAACAGCGTCTGCGCCATCGGGCCGCGCGCGATCTGGACGAGCGCGACGTGGTTGATCATGCCCTGGACCATCGAGTCGAAGATCGAGCCACTGTTGTTCGGATCGTTCAGCGACAGCACGACGTTCGGGACGTCCATCGAGCTCATGCCGCGCATGTCCGTGCCGATCGCGACCATGCACAGCTCGGAGGCGGCGTGGCGCGTGCCGCCGCTCGCGACTTGCTTCGAGTCACCGAGGAGGCCGTGACCGTAGACCATGATCGGCACCGGCGCCGCCGCGGTCAGCGCGCACTGCGGCACGATCGCGGTGAACGGCACGCGATAGAGGCCGCTCGGGATTGGCTTGCCAGCCGCATCGCGCACCATCCGCGTGCTCGGCGCATACGACCCGTTGTTCGAGAGGAACAGCGGTGCGTCGAACGTGCCGTCGTAGCGCTTCGCGATCCGGCTATCGGTCTGAATGGTCTCGACGAACGCATACGTCAGGCTCGCGCCGTTCGTACCCATCAGTGGCATCGCCGCGGCGCGCGCCTCGACCAGATCGGCACGCACCGAGGCGCGCGACTGCGTCGTGAAGTCCCATGCGGTGACGAGGTCGGTCTTCGCGATGCCATGCCGCTCGAGCGCGGCGAAGATCTCGGGGTAGCGCGGGCGCACCTTCTCGAGCAGCGGATGCGTCGTCTTCTCGCCGTCGACGAGCGCCTGGAAGCCCTCGGGGACCACGAGGTCCGAGCCATCGGCTGCCTTGAGCGTCTTCTTGATCGCCGCGACGTAGCGCGTGCCGCCCGCGAGCAGCCTGGACGACCGGATGAACAGCGCCTGGCTCGCCTTGGTGGTGGCGGCGCGGGCATCGAGCTCCGCGAAGTGCTCGACGAGCTCGCCGGTCGACATGTCGATCAGCACGGTCGGGCTCGCCGAGGTCACGCTCGCCGCAAAGTTCTTGTGGCTGACGAGGTTCGCCGGATCGACGCCCGACGGAAATGCGATCAGCATCGGCGCGGCGGACGAGAAGCCGTCCTTGTCGTTGTAGAGCGCCGGCTCGATCGCGACGTCGTCGATGTTCGTCGGCAGCGCGCCGGCCGGGATCGCGATCCGCTGGCCGGTCGGGCTCGCGCTGTCGTCGCGCTGGTAGATCGCCGACGGCCACGGCATCGCGCAGCTCTCGCCGAGCGGGTTGCAGTGATCCGGAGTCGCGAGATCCTTGTCGCCGCCGCCGCCGCAGGCGACGAGCACGAGCGGCAGCGAGATCCATGAACCGAGCGTCGTCCTCATCATCGGCCGGACACTAACGCATCCGTCGCGCCTCGAGCACAGCTCTCGAGGGGCACCGGACCGGCCGCAGCCCAGGCCACGGGCCAAGCGAGGGTAGATCCGTGCGGTTGGCCACGGCCGGCCGTAAGTATCGGGAGACCGAGGGCGATCGAGTACGATGGGCCATGCGGTACGCGCTCGCTGTCCTGATCGCGCTGGCCGCCTGCACCGGCACTGTCGGTGACGCCCCGACCGGCGACGCCGCGATCGTTGACAGCACCGCCGTCGTTCCCCCGATCCCGAGTGGGTGCATCGACAACGTCGCGACCGGCGATCACACGTATAGCTGCGGCGGGCTGCGGGTCGACGCCCGGATCCCGGCCGCCTGCCAGGCTCCGGGGTGCGGGCTCGTGCTGGTGCTGCACGGCGACACCGGCACCGGGCTCCTGATGGACGCGCACGTGAAGATGCGCGAGCTCGGCGCGCAGCACGGCTACGTCGTCATCGCGCCGACCGGGCCACCGTATGGCGGAAGCCAGCCGGGCTCGACGTGGTCATCGGCGAACGACGTCACGCTCGTCGAGATGGTGCGCACGTTCGCGTCGGTGTTTCGCGTCGATCCGAAGAAGATCCACGTGACCGGGTTCTCGCGCGGCGCGTTCGTGACCTGGCGGCTGCTCTGCGATCACGCGGACCTGTTCGCATCGGCGGCGCCAGCGGGTGCAGGTAACGGCCAGAGCTTCGGCGAGCCGACGTGCTTCACGCAGGGCCGCGCACCCGCGCGCAAGATCCCGATCGTGTTCCTGATGGGCCGCACCGATGTCTCGGTCGGCTATTCGTCGCTCACCACGATCCGCGACGCCGCGATCGCGAACTACGCGGCGACCGGACCGGCGAACCAGACCGGCGACGCCGCGTATCGCCACGACCGCTGGACCGGCGCCGGCGGCGCGGTGATCGAGACGTTCGATCATGGCTACGAGACGGTCGCCAACGGTCCGTTCGGCTCGGCTCGCGGGCACTGCATCCCGGGGAGCACGACCGACCCGTTCGCGGCGCAGTACGCGATCCCCTGCAAGCTCCCGAACGCGTTCGTGTGGGGCGACGAGGTCATGCGGTTCTTTCGCGACCACCCGATGCCGTGATCGCGGACACGCGCCATGGCCTCGGTGGCTCGGTCGCCCGCGATCAGAAATGTCCGTATCACCGCTGGCACGCGTGGTGCTGATCTAAGGGAGCGGAGGAACGTGCCATGACCAAGAGATTTGCTTTCCTGCTCTCCGCTGCGCTGGCCGGAACGGCCGCGTGCGTCGGCGGCCCGAGCAGAGGCTCGGTCGAGTACGCGGGGTTGGTGACCGTGCACTCGCCGGAGCTGGTGTCGATCCAGCCTGACGTCTACGTGCTTGCCGACGCCGACCAACCGGTCTTCTACACCCGCAACAACTACTGGCTCTATCGCGACGACGGCTGGTACCGGTCGCCGCGCTACGACCGGGGCTGGGTCCGCGTGACGATGCCACCGGAGCAGCTCGGCAACATCCCCGAGCCGTACGCGTATGTCCGGTTCCGCTCGCGTGCCCAGACCACAGCACGCCGCGACGACGTCGACCCTCGTCGCCCGCAGGACCCGCAGCAGTCGGACTACGGGCGCGATGACGACCGCCCGACCGAGCCATCTCCGTGGATCGAGACCGAGCCGCTGCAGCCGACACGACCGGCGCAGCCGCCGCAGCCGTATCCGCTACCGCCGCAACAGCAGTCGCCGCTGGAGCCCCAGTAGCGCGCGGCGCATGGCAGAGTCGGCGGATGCGAGCGCTGCCTGCCACCCTGGTGATGGCTCTGCTGACGACCGCCGGCCGCGCGGCCGCGGAGCCCGAGATCGAGCGAGCAAGCGAACGCTTGCGAGCGGGGCCCGAGATGGAGCGAGCAAGTGAACGCTTGCGAGCGGGGCCGGCGCCGCACGACTTCCTCGAGGCGGCGAAGGCGGTGCTCGTCGTCGGCGCGTGCGCCGAGGGCCCGGTACCCGCGCACGTCAAGCCCGCGATCATCACCGCGCACTGTCTGCGCGTGCGTGCCGCACAAAATGCGTACCGCACGAAGTGGCTCGCGCCGGCACGCGCATTTTTTGCGGCCCACGTGCCATCGACGATCCCGAAGACCGTGGTCTACCCGTTCGCTGGCGGCGATCTGTCGACCGCGCTGACCGTGTATCCGGACGCCGACGAGATCACGACGCTCTCGCTCGAGCCCGCAGGTGACGCGACCGCGCTCGGCAGGCTCTCGGAGCCGCAGCTGAAGGCCGCGCTCGCGACCGTCGCGACCGAGCTGTCGTCGCTGTATCGCGCGAGCTACTCGGTGACGATGAACATGATCGCGGCGATGCGTGGCGGACGGCTGCCGACGCAGCTGATCTTCAGCCTGTCCGCGCTGAGCTTGCACGGCCACGAGCTCGCCGCCGTGCGCTACTTCCAGCTCACGCCAGACGGCGACATTCGCTACCTGACGACAGCGGACGTCGAGGCCATCCTGCGCATCACCGACGTCGGCAAGCGCAACCGCGAGCTGGCAAACGTCGAGCTGCGCTTCCGCAAGCAGGGCACGAAGCGCGAGCAGGTCTACCGCCACATCATGGCGAACCTCGACGATCCGCACCTCAAGACGACGCCCGCCGCGCTCCGTCACCTCGAGAAGAAGGGGCAGGTCGCGGCGATGACCAAGGCAGCGAGCTATCTATTGACGTTTGGCGAGTTCAAGACGATGCGCCAGTGGGTGATCGATCACGTCGCGTGGATGGTCTCGGACTCGACAGGGTTGCCGCCCAGCTACGGCACGCCCGCCGGGTTCGTGTACGAGACGTTCGGCACCTTCGAGACCGCGAACATGAAGGCCGGCAAGTCGGCGACGCCGTCGTGGCGCGCGACGTTTGCCGCGCAGCCGAAGCGCGGGCTCGCGTTCCGGTTCGGCTACCCCGACGGGAAGTTCCGCGCACACCTCGCCATCATGAAGCGCGCCGCGGCCGCCGCGAAGTAGCGCGCGCTCACCGGTGCGACGTCAGATCGCGCACCCGCGGCCCGAGATGGAGGGGCCGGGATTCACTTCCGGACCCGGGGCACGACCATCGAGTCGAACTCGGTGCCGGTCGCGTCGATCGCATGGAGCACGAGCTCGTCGATCCCGACCTCGACGTAGACGAAGTGAATCACGGCCTCGCTGAACGCCGTGAAGTCAGACGTCCCGACATCGCGGGTTCCTCGACCACCGCCACCGGTGACGACATACGCGACGCCAGCCTGCGGCTTCATCCGCTCGTAGTCGTGGTCGTGCCCCGCCAGCACGAGCTGGACGCCGTGGCGCTCGGCGATTGGTTCGAGCAGCGAGCGCAGCCGCAGATCCGACCCGTGCTTGCCGGACGAGTACGGCGGCCGGTGCAGGTAGATGATCGTCCACGGCAGCTCGTTCGCCGCGAGATCGAGCTCGAGCCACTCGACCTGGGTCTCGTAGTCCGCCTCGGTGTCGAGCGCGACGAAGTGCACGCGACCCCAGTCGTACGAGTACCACTGCTCGCCGCCATCGCCGGGGAGCGCGAACACGTCGCGGAATGGCGCGCCTTGCAGCGTCTCGTACTCGTGGTTGCCCGCGGCCGGAAAGAACGGGACCGACTTGAAGAGCTCGTCGTACACCGCGAACACGTTGTCCTCGAACTCCGCGATCGTGCCGCTGTCGTACGCGATGTCTCCGGTGTGGACGATCAGGTCGTAGGGGAAGTCGAACATCTGATCACGTAGCGCCATCTGATCGGGACCGCCGCCCCCCGAGTCACCGAACGCCATGAACCGGACCGGGGCCGTGCTCGTCGACAGCGGCGCGGTGCGAAACCCGATCCGTTCGGTGCGCGGCTCGGCGGCACCCAGCGAGTAGCAGTAGATCGTGTCCGGCTCGAGGCCCGAGAGCGTGCTCCACATCTGGGTCTCGTCCGCGCTCCGCTGCTTGCTGCGCTGCACTTCACTGGTCGCTGTCATCACGGGTGCGCCTGCGGGTGTCGTCACCTCGATGCGCTCGCCGACAGGATCCGTGGTGACCCAGCCGATCATCGCGGAGGTCGTCGTGACCTGCTGGAGGTACGGCTGGCGACGAACGCCGACGCCGCCGGGCGCCATCGCGCCGGGGCCACACGCCGCCTGCAGCGCCGCGAGCGGCGAGCCGCGCTCGGCGGGATGACTGGTATCGCCGAGCGTCGTCGCGCCGATGTCTCCTGCCTCGTTGCCCATGCACGCGGGCACCGCCAGCACGGCCACGAACAAGTAGCGGAGTGTGAAACGCATCGGCTTTGACATCAGGGTTCTCCGGGTGAAGCGCGTCACGTTGCGCTCGATCTCGAGACACAAGCGTAGCCATCGCGTTGCTCGAGAGCACCGACGAATCGTCTGCGAGTTCATCGCGTCCTGGCGAGGCGCTCGCAACGGCCGACAACCGCGCGTCAGCCGCGGGTCAGCGACGGTCGACGCCGACGACGCGCAAACCTTGCGGGCCACGCGCAATGTGCACGAGCACCGTCGGCACGTGGACGCTGCCGCGCCGGACCTCGAGCTCGGCGATCGTGTAGCCGTCGTGCGTCGAGCCCGGCTGGATCTGCGACACGCACGTGCGCGTGGTGGTCGTCAGGAACCAGGCACCGCGTGCGCCGAGCGTACGCCCCGCGTGATCGAAGCTGATCGCCCGGTAGCGCGAGGTCGCCGGCAGGCCATAGCCATGCTGCAACCACAGGTCATCGAAGCAGATCTCGATTGTACCGGCCTGCTCGCGCGCCTCGAAGCGAGTGAGCGGAGCGACGCGCCGGAACGCGCTGCGGCCGATCCTGCGCTGGCGCTCGATCAGCGTCTTCACCATGTAGTCGGTGGTTCGCTGATCGGTGTACCGGCCAGCGGCGACCGCAGCTGCGACGTGCGCCGGGGTGAACCGCATCAGGATCTCGGCGGCCCAGAATTCGTCGAAGCGGTCGGCGGTGTCGGTGGGGCGCCAGCCGAACGCCGACTGCCACTCCTCCGGTTCGAAGGTCTCCGCGTCGAACACGCCGAGCCCTCGGTAGTCGGGGATCTGCTGCTTCTCCCAGGGATGGACGTAGAGGCCAAAGGTCGCCAGCGACAGCATGAAGTGCCTGAACGAGAACCCTCTGCGGAAGCCGAGCCGCTTCACGCCGGTGGTTCGCGCGCCGACGCCCAGTGACTCGCCGAAGTCGAGCCACCACCACTTCACGTACTTGCCGTCGCCGTAGGACGCGAACGAGTTCTTCGACTTGAGGTCGACGTGATTGACCCACGCCCACAGGAGCCGCTGGCCGCGGAGATCGCGACGCAGCTCGTGGGGCACCTTGTCGTTCGGATCGTCCTCGCGAACGCCCTCGGGGTCGATGCCGCCGAGCGGCTTGCCGTCGATGAACCGGCTCACCAGCACGCGGTAAACCCCGTTGGTGTGCTCGCCAAACCCGAGGTACTTGTCGAGGTCCGCGTCGGTCATCGGGGTCTCGTTCCCGGCGATGTCCTTGATCGCGGCCTTCGGATCGAGCACGAGCTGCTCGCGCTTGAAGTCGATGACCTGGTTGTCGGGGACGTTGTAGCCCATCGCCCAGGTCAGCCGCTGCACGATGACGTCGGCAGCGCTTTCAGTCTCGGGGAAGCCGCGCTCGTCGAACTTGACGACGTACTTGTCGTCGAGCGCGTCCTTGATCGTGATGCCGAACGCAGCGCCGCCAACCTTCACGCCGGTGACCCGCCACGGCTTGCTGCGATCCGGGCCGCCGCTACCGGGACCCTTGCGGATCTCCTCCGGTGTCGGCGTGCGGTTGGTGAACCACGCCGAGTCGGGGACGTCGCCGAGGCTGTTGACGTTCTGGGCCAGGCGATGACCGCCGACGGTCAGCGCGCGTCGCGTCGGCTCGACGACGATCTCGCGCACGTAATACTCCGTGAGTCCCGGATCGACCTTGTCCGGCATCGCGATCGGCTTTCGATCGTTGACGATCGTGACCGGGTCGGCGTTGTGGAAGCGCAGGGTCCCGGGGCCGCGCGTGGAGCCGCCACATCCGAGGAGGCACACGGCGGCGAACACCGCAGCGCGCAGGTTGCCGAGCGTGGTCATCACAGCGCTCCCAGATGGAGAAAGAACCCGAAGTCGCCGTCGGCCGACCCGGCGAGCTGCACGCGCACCGCTGTGGTCGAGCCGGTGACGAACCGCAGGCCACCGCCATACCCGAGCCGGAACCGCGACGCCTGGATGTCCTCGACCCCGGGCTGCGCCGAGCCGGTCTCGCCGAAGATGTATGCGCGCTGGTTGCCGTCGAGCGCCCACTCGTACATCACCTCCGCGAACATCGTGCCGCGATCGCGAACCTCGTCGCGTGCGAGGGCCCGCAGCCGCTCGCGGCCGCCAAGGCTTGGCAGTCGATCGAATGGAATCTCGCTCGCGCTGGCGCCGATCGCCTCGACGCGAACGCCGAGGGACAGCACGCGATTGCCGCGAAACAGATCGAAGAGCTGGCGCGCCTCGAGGCTCCCGCGGCTGGTCGCGAACGAGCCCGTGCGCGAGGCCTCGCCGCGGATATAGCTCACCGCGCCGCGGAGATAGAACCCCGACGATGGTGCGCCACGCGGGATCCAGCGATGCGCGGGCTCGCGGCGATCGAGGGTCGCGACGAGCTCGCCGGTGCCTGCGCGCTGGGTCTCGTCGAAGCCGACCAGCATCGCTTCGTCATACAGCTCGGTGAGCGGACGAGCGCCGTCGTCGTCGTCGCCGACCGAGATGCGTTCGTAGCCACCCTGCAACGCGAGCTTCACGGGGCCGAGCCGCGCGGCGACACCGGCACCGGCCGTCACGATACGCAGGTCATAGCCGGCGAGCTCGCCCGCCGCGTACGGGTCACCGGGGGCTCCGGGCTCGTCACCGACACCCGCGAACACGCGCGCCTGCTCGCGACCGATGTCGAAGCTCAGCGTCGGCTCGATCTTCGCGGGGGTGAAGCGTCCGATCGCGACGCGCAGACCACCGCTCTGGCCGCGCGCACCGAACAGTCCGCCGTAGGCGTCGACCGCGGTGTGGCGCGCGAACTTGTAGCCGGCGCGCAGCGCGAGGCTCGGTCCGAGCGCGGTCTCCCACTCTGCGGTCCCGCCGAACCGCCACGCTGGCTTGAACACCGGATTGACCGACGTGTCGCGACCGAGCGCGTTGGGGCCCTGCGCCTCGAGGTAGTCGTCGAGCTCGGCCGCTGCGTAGCGCGGACCGGTGAGCAGCAGGAGCGCGATGTAGCGGGGCGCCGCGAGCAGCGCGTTGGCCAGGCCGTGATCGGTGCGTGACCGCGCGATCGCGATGCCCGTCGACTGATCCGGTGGTGGTGCGGCCGCGAGGATCGCGGGGTCGGGCTCGGGCGGGGCCTTGGCCGGCTTTGCCGCGGCGTCGGGCTCGGGCTTGGTCGTGGCGGCGTCCTCGGGACCGGCCGTCTCGGGCGGCGGCGATCCGGGTGGCGTCGGCGTTGGCGTTGGCGTTGGCGTCGGCGTTGGCGTTGGCGTCGGCGACTCGGGATCGCCCCACGCGACCGCGACCATCCCGGTGAGCATGAACGCGAGCGTGGTCGTCGCGGAAGCAGTTCGAAGCACTGGCATCACAATGACCCAGAAACGTCCGCCCGTGTGTCCCGCGAGAGCCTCCTCAGGGAGCTGTGCGAAGCCGCCCGGCGAGCTGCGCGACGTCTGCCCACGCGTAGCCGATGGCGGGATGCGGAACGCCGGCATAGCTCCAGGTGTCCTCGACGACGATCGTCCCCCCGATCGCCTCGTAGAAGGCCCGTGCGCCGGTATTGCCGCGCAACACGTGGATGTACAGGGTTCGCTCGTGGTGCGCCGCGAAGTGGTCGCAGGCATGGCGGACGAGCGCCCGGCCGATGCCCTGGCGATGCGCGGCGGGATCGACGTGAAGCCCGTCGATCTCGGCGTCGTAGCCGTGGACGGGCACCATCGCGAGCCGTGCGACGCCGACGATCCGGCCAGCGTGCTCGGCCGCGTACGATCGCCAGCCGTCGACCATCCGCCCCCGGATCCGCGCCGCTCGCTCGGCGATATCCTCGTCCTCCGGACGATCGAGCACGCTGTCGGGGATGATGCCGCGGAACACGAGGCGCCAGCACGCCCGCACGATCGCGGCGAAGGCCACCGCGTCATCGGGTGTTGCCTCGCGGATCGTCACCATGCGGTGAGGCTAACAGAAGCATTCGGCGTCGCCTGCTGTCGACACCTGGCGAGCAAGCTGAGACGTTCGCGCTCCCTTGCCGATCGCGTCGTGGTTATTGCCCGTGCTGTGGCGCGAGCTCGACTGGAGCGCCGCCCTCGAACGGTTTCGCAGCGAGCTCGTCGCGGGACCCGGAACCGGGTCGCCGATGCACGAGCTTGGCCGTGCGTACGAATACATCGAGCCGAATCGCCGGCGCGCCCTCGCGATCCACGAGCTCGCCGGGCCGGCGGGGCTCGGGCGGGCACGCGAGCTCGCGCTCGAGCTCGGCTGGTGGACAGCGAACGCGCGGCTCGTCGTCTTGATGCGCGCGACCGATCAGGATCCGCGCCTGGTGCTCGACGAGACCGAGGCGTGGTGGGATGCCGGCCATGCCGATCTTGCCGCGCATGCGTTCGCCGGCCTTCGCACCTCGGATGATCCCGAGCGCGTCGAGGAGCTGGCTGCGCTGATCGCGGGACACGACGCGATGGAGCACGCCGGCGTCACGGTCGCGCGCGCGATGACCGCGAGCGGCAGCCAGGCGGCCGATGCCTACGTGATGGCGGCTCGCTTCGCGCGGGCGGCCGGGCGCACCGAGGAGGTCGAGCGCTGGCTCGAGGCCGCGCTCGTCGCCATGCCGGGACACCGGATCGCCGCGGGCATGCTGCTTGAAATCGCGCTCGCGAGCCGCGAGCCCGATCAGATCCAGCGCCACCTTCAGCGGCGCTTCGAAGGCCTCGACGGCACGGCGTGGCTCGATGCCATGCGATCGAGCGCGCTCGCGTTGATCGCGCACGGTCAGCGCGGCTTCGGGCTGCGCCTCTTGCGCCACGCGCTCGAGCGCGCGTACGAATTGCAGCACACCAGCATCCCGGGACACCTCGCGATGTGGGCCGTGCTCGCGGCCAATGCGGCCGCCGATGGCAATCGCCGCGAGCTCTTGCCGCTCGTGATCAGCGGGCTGCAAGTGTCGCAACACGCCGTCGATCGCGTGTGGCTTGGAGCGCTCGCCACCGAGATCACGCTGCGCGACGCCCGGCATCCGGTCATTGCCGGTGCGTACGCCGAGATCGTCGCCGAGCACGCTCCCGAGCACCCGATCGTGCGCGAGCTGATCTCCACGGTCGCGGCCTCCGAGGCACCGGCGGCCGAGGACCCGCACAGGCCGGTGGTGCCGCCGGAGGCCGTACGCGCCGCCGCGGCGATCGAGGATGCGTTCGACGTCGACGTCGACCTCGACGATGTCTACGCCGATGCCGCCGATGCGGCGACGCTCGACGCGAGCGACCTCGAGGAGGTCCCCGAGGACAACGAGCCCGCTGCGAAGCCCGTCGAGGCACCGAAGCCCGTCGAGGCAGCGAAGCCCCCACCAGGCTCGACGCCAGCACCCGTGACCGAACGAGCGCCGGCATCCAGCTCGAAGCCATCGCCCGCGACCGCGCGATCGATCGTTCCCACGGCACCTGCGACCTCCGCGGTCGCAAAGCCAGACGGCCTCGCTCCCCTTCGGTCAGTCGCAAAGCCCGCGGCAGTCGTGACCTCCGCGGTCGCGAAGCCGGCTCCGATCGGGAAGCTGCCGTCGGATGTGAAGCTGCCGTCACTCGCGAAGCCAGCGTCGATCGGGAAGCTGCCGTCGGACGCGAAGCTGCCGTCACTCGCGAAGCCAGCGTCGGACGCGAAGCCCGCTTCGAAGCTGCCGTCACTCGCAGAGCCAGCGTCGGACGCGAAGCCCGCATCGGCGCCGCCGACCGCGGTCGCGGAGGGCCGTCCGGATCCAGCGCCGGTTCTCGCCGCACTGCGAGCGCCGGATCGGCCCGAGGTCCCGCCGATCGCGCCGCTGCCGGCGGATGCCACGCCACGCGCACGCCGGATCGCGATCCCGATCGATCTCGCGCTGATCGTCGACGGCAAGCGGATCGCCGCGCACAGTCGCGACATCAGCACGAGCGGGCTCTTCGTGCTGACCACGGCGCCGCTCGTCGTCGGAGCCGAGCACGCGATCGAGCTGCTGTTGCCGGGCGCCGAGCCGTTCACCGAGGACGAATACCAGGCGCGCGCGCGTGTGGCCCGTGCTGGGGAAGGCGGGTTCGGCGTCGAGCTGGTCGCGCCCGATGCCACGCTGCTCGCCGCGCTCGCCGCGCTGTACTGAGCGTCCGCAGCGGCGCCGCGTGGCCGACCCATGCTAAGCGGCAGGGATGCCCAAGCTGCATGGCGTGTCGGTGCCGGCGTTCTGTTACGGGACGGCGTGGAAGGAAGAGCGCAGCGAGCGGCTGACCCGGCTCGCGATCGACCAGGGCTTTCGCGCGATCGATACCGCGAACCAGCGCAAGCACTACGACGAGGTCGGCGTCGGCAACGGCATCGCGAGCGCGCTACGCGACGGCGTGGTGAAGCGTCACGAGCTGTTTCTGCAGACCAAGTTCACGTACGCGCGCGGCCAGGATCACCGGCTGCCGTACGATCCCGAGGCGACGCTGACCGCGCAGGTCGAGCAATCGTTCGCGAGCTCGCTCGCGCATCTCCATACCGATCACCTCGACGCGTACATCCTGCACGGACCCGCGTCGTCGCACGGGCTCGCCGACGCGGACATCGAGGTGTGGCGCGCGATGGAGGCGCTGCACCGCACCGGCAAGATCAAGCTGCTCGGCGTCAGCAACGTGACGATCGAGCAGCTCCAGCAGCTGCGCTCGCTCGCGCGCGTCCCGATCGCGTTCGTGCAGAACCGCTGCTACGCGCGCGATGGCTGGGACGCCGAGGTCCGCGCGTTCTGCCGCGAGCACGGTGCGGTGTACCAGGGCTTCTCGCTGCTGACCGCGAACAAGAGCGAGCTCCAGCGGCCGCTCATCGACGAGATCGCGATGCGGCTCGGCTGCACGCGCGAGCAGGTGGTGTTCCGGTTCGCGATCCAGATCGGCATGCTCCCGTTGACCGGCACGTCGAGCGCGGCGCACATGGCCGAGGATCTCGCCGCCGAGCACCTGGTGCTCACCGGCGCAGATCTGCTCGCGATCGAGACCATCGCGCAATGATCGGTGTAGGTTCCGGCCCATGAAGAAGCTCTCGATCATGTTCGTGCTGCTCGCGGCTGCCTGCGGCAGTTCCAGTCACAAGAAGACCACCGAGAACAACACCACGACGGTGGCGGCGAGCGCGGCCGTGCAGCTCGAGCTCGGCGAGATGAAGCTCGTCGACGTCAGCAAGAACCAGGCGCTCACGATCCAGGCCGACGGCACGATCATCATCCCGGATCAGCCCGATGGCGATCGCGGGGGGACGATCAAGGTGACCACCGACGGCAAGATCCTCGCGGGTGACAAGGTCGGGTTCCAGCTGATGGCGGACGGCACGATCGTCGGGCTCGACGGCAAGCCGATCGACGTCACGCTCTCGGCAGACGCCGTGATCACGAGCGGCGACAAGAAGATCTCGCTCGACGCAGGCGGCGCGCTGATCGGCGCAAACCCGGAGGCTCCGCAGATGCGCGTCGAGGGCGCGACGACGGTTGGCCTCAAGCGTACCGCGCTGTTCGTGCTGATCGCGTTGACCAGCGGCGAGCCGCGCGAGGCTCCGCCCGCGACCTCGGTCACGCCCGCGGGCTGAGCTCGCTCAGCGGCTGCGACGCCGGCGGACCAGCAACAGGCCGAGCGCGAGGAACGGCGCGAGCGTGCCGGCATCCGGACCGGAGGTCTCGCAGCCGCAGCCGGCCTGCATCTCGCCGGTCCCCGCGTTCGGGGGCTCGCACGCGCCGCTGGTGCAGACATCGCCGCTGTCGCAGAGCGGGCTGTCCGGCTCGTCGACATCGCCGTCGCAGTCGTTGTCATCGCCATCGCAGGTCTCGGGTGACGGGGTCGGCGCCGTGCAGCCCTTCCACGCACCGGCCTGGCAGGTCTCGGTGCCGGCGCCACAGTCCGTCGAGCAATCGCGGGTCAGGTCCTCGTCGACCTCACCATCACAGTCGTTGTCCATGCCGTCGCACAGCTCGACCGCGACGATGTTGCCGGCGATCGCGGTCAGCGCGGTGACGAGCTCGGCCGCGTTGTCGACCTGGAAGTAGCACTGGTCGGGCGAAGCCGGGTCGGTGTTGCCCGCGTTGCAGTTCGGGCGCATGGTGTTGGCGGCGACCGCCATCTGGTTGAGGGCCGCGGCGTCGACCTCGGAACCGAAGCCGACGACCCACGTCGTGATGCCCTTCGCGTTGAGCTTGGTGACCGCGTCGACGCCGTCGAAGCGGGTGGTCGAATCGTAGGGCGAGCACCACTGCCAGCCATCGGTCACGAGGACGACGTGGCGCGGGCCGACGGCGTTGAGCAGGCTCGGTTCGTCGGCGGCAGCGGAGAGCGTCTGCGCCATCGGCGTCCAGTTACCAGTGGTCGGCGGCGGAGTGCTGAGCGATCCCATGATCGCGTTGCGGTTCGCCATCGCCGGAGCGACGTTGACGACGCCGGGACCGCACTGGTTCGGGCTCGGGAACGACATCAGGCCGAACTCCGCCTTGGTCTCGTAGGCGCCGAGCACCTGGCCGAGCCCGCCGACGGCGACATCCCACTTGGTCTGGGTTCCGATCTTGCCGGTGACCATCGAGCTCGACTTGTCGAACACCACCATCACCCGCGCAGGCTCGCAGGTGTCGGCTACCGCGACGTCGGGGAGCAGGAGCGCAGCGGTCGAGGCGAGGAGGGCAGACGAGAGGAGGCGCATGGGAGTCTCTCGAGCAACCTCGGTGCCAGGATCGGGCGTGTCCTACGGCACCGATCACCAGTGGTTAGCCGGCGGGGGGGCCACTCGAGTAGCCGGCCAGAGGTGGCGGATCGGGTGGCGAGCAGGCTGCAGTCGTCGCCGTCGACGACCGTGGGCACTGCCTCTCGGGTCAGGCCGTCCTTGGTCACGGGCATGCGACGTCGGGCCCCGATCGCTAACGAACAGCCGGCCGATTGTCTATGCTGCGGCCATGCTGAGCCGCGCAGACGATCTCGCCAAGCTGACGGTCCTCGACGAGCACGGGACAGCGATCGAGCTCGCGAGCCTGTGGCGCGACCAGCCCGCGGTGCTCGTGTTCATCCGTCACTTCGGTTGAATCCACTGTCGCGACCATGTGGTGCAGTTGCACCGCGAGATCGACACCATCCGGGCCGCCGGCGCTGCGCTGTACGTGATCGGTAACGGCACACCGAGCTTCATCGTCGGGTTTCGCGAGCAGACCGGTTATGCCGGATCGATCTACACCGATCCGTCGCTCGCCGTGTACAAGGCGGCCGAGCTCAAGCGCGGCGTGCTGAACACGTTCGATCCACGCGCGCTCGGCAAGACGATCAGCGCGCTGTCGCGTGGCCGTCGCCAGGGCCGCACGCAGGGTGATCCGTGGCAGCAGGGCGGCGTGCTGGTGATCGCGCCGACCGGCGAGATCCGCTGGCACCACGTCTCCGATCGACCCGGTGACAACGCGACCGCTGACGACATCGTCGCCGCGCTCCCGGACGCCCGGCCGATTTCGGCTTGACAAAGTTCGACAAGTATCGAAGTAATAGGCGCGCGGCTCGTCGAGCCGACACTCCGAACCGCCTGTCCTGACTTCGAGGCCTGCACATGTTCAAGCTGAAGCTCCCCACCCGCGTCCGCCATCTCACGCGTGCCACGATCGGCCTGCGCGGCGCCGAGTCGATCGATCCCGAGGAACTGCAGACGCTCGCCGCATCGCAGCGCGTGTTGCTGATCGGCATCGGCAACGTCAGCGCCGGCACCACCGATGCGCGACTTCCTGGCGAACAACGGACGGCATCGCTGCTCGGACTCGCGGCGGCAGTCGCCGACGTTCCCAAGGATCGCGTGATCGTCACGCACTGTGGTTGACCCACCGATGGATCGAGCGCCCGTGCGGCGCTCCAACTTCGGAAGCTCGGCTTCGCGCGTGCGATGTTTCTCGATGGCGGCGTCGACGGCTACGCCGAGGCGTGCCCGGTCACGAGACCCATGCCCGCGCGCTCTTGATCCATCGCGCCAGCAGCTGGACTCCGGGCCAAAGGCACACTACTAACGTCGGCGCATGGACGTCTTCGGCAAGCTCTCGAACTACGATTTCGGCGAAGTCCACTTCCGCCTCGACAAGGCGACGCAGCTCAAGGCGATCGTGGCGATCCACGATTCGCGCATGGGCCCGGCGCTCGGTGGCTGTCGGTTCATCGAGTACGACACCGACGAAGCCGCGTACATCGACGCGCTGCGCCTCGCGCGCGGCATGACGTACAAGGCCGCGCTCGCCGGCCTCGCCCATGGTGGCGGCAAGAGCGTGATCATCCGGCCGAAGAGCCGCTTCGATCGGGTCGCGCTGTTCCGCGCGTTCGGGCGCTTCATCGAGGATCTCCGCGGCCACTACATCACCGCGGAGGACAGCGGCACCGGCCTCGAGGACATGGAGATCATCCGGACGATGACGAAGCACGTCACCGGGATCGATCCGTCACATGGTGGGTCGGGCGATCCGTCGCCGTTCACCGCGCTCGGCGTCCGCCGCGGCATCGAGGCGTGCGTGAAGTTCAAGCTCGGCAAGCCCGATCTCAAGGGCGTGCACGTCGCCGTCCAGGGCGTGGGCCATGTCGGCTACTACCTGTGCAAGGAGCTCCACGGCGCGGGCGCGAAGATCACGGTCGCCGACATCGATCCGCACAAGAGCGAGCGCGCGCGACGCGAGTTCGGCGCGGCAATCGTCGCGATCGATGACGTCCCGAAGGTCGAGTGCGACGTGTTCGCACCGTGCGCCCTCGGCGCCGGCATCAACGACGTGACCGTGCCGTTCCTCCAGGCGCCGATCGTCGCGGGCGCCGCGAACAACCAGCTCGCCGAGCCGCGGCACGGCAACGACCTCCACTCCCGCGGCATCCTCTACGCCCCGGACTACGCGATCAATGCGGGTGGCCTCGTCAACGTCGCGCAGGAGGTGCGTGGCTACGACGCCGCCGCAGCGCGCGCCCAGACGCTCAAGATCTACGACACGATCTACGACATCTGCGAGCGCAGCAAGCGGCTCAATGCCCCGACCTACAAGGTCGCCGACATGATGGTCGAAGAGAAGCTCTCGGCCGTCGCACGCAAGTAGCGGGGCGGCGGTGATACAACGGAGGCCATGAAGCTCGGCTGGCTCGTCGTTGCAGGCTCGTTGGCGTTCGCTCCCGCATGCGTGAAGTCGAGCACGCACCGCGCGAAGGTGGGTGCCCTCCAGAAGCAGCTCTCGGAGTCCGAGGCGCGCGAGCAGGCGCTGAAGGCCAAGCTCGCGAAGACCGAGCAGGAGCTCGCGGCGCTGACGACCGAGCGGACGGACCTCCAGAAGCAGCTCGAGGTCGGCGGTGCGATGAACGCGGCGATGGAGGAGCGCCTGAAGTCGCTCGGCCAGAACGTCGAGAGCCTCCACAAGGAGCGCGCGATCGCCCAGGCCCGGCTCGAGGAGCTGCGCCGCCAGAAGGCACTCGCCGACGAGCGCGCCGCCACGTTCCGCAACCTGGTCGCGAAGCTGCGCCAGATGATCGACTCGGGTCAGCTCAAGGTGATCATCCGCGACGGCCGCATGATCATCGCGCTCCCGAATGACATCCTGTTCGACTCGGGCAGCACGTCGGTCAAGAAGGCCGGTACGGAGGCGCTCGCGAAGGTCGCGCAGGTCCTCACGACCGTCAGTGACCGCCGGTTCCTGGTCGTCGGCCACACCGACAACGTGCCGATCAAGCCCGCGCAGTTCGCGTCGAACTGGGACCTGTCGACGGCTCGCGCGGTCGGCGTCGTGCAGTTCTTGGTCAGCAAGGGCATGAACCCCAAGGTCGTGTCCGCCGCGGGCTACAGCGAATTCGACCCCGTCGTCCCGAACGACACCGTCGAGCACAAGGCGCAGAACCGGCGCATCGAGATCGTGCTGCAGCCAAACCTCGCCGACCTGCCGCCACTCGACGATGTCGGCAAGTAGGATCGTACGCTCCGCGCACCGTTGAGCGGATCTGACACGTCACTTTGCGAAAATTTACGGGCGGCGTCGGCCGGTCGTCGACCGAGATCGCTCCGTGCGTGGCTCCGCGAGTGTCCCGGGCGCGCTCCGCGCTGCGGCATGGGCGATGCAGTCCGGTTTGCCAACCGCGTCATCGACGCGATTCAAGGAGAGCACCATGGGCGCGATCATCGACAAGATCAAAGGCAAGCTGAAGAAGGCCGAAGGCCGTGCGACTGGCGACAAGGTCCGCACCGCGCAGGGTGTCGTGCAGGAGAAGAAGGGCCAGGTTCGTGGCGCGGCCGATCGCGTCGCGCGCAAGGTTAAGGGCGGGGTCCGCAAGGCACAGCGCAAGGGCTCCGCAGCCCGCCGCACGCCCTGAACACCGCGCGGCGTGACGCCGCACGTGGCATCGCCGTCGCCCCGACATTCGCGGTGCCCCGTGTACGGCGCGCTACCGGTTCGCCGACGAGTAGAGTGCGGTAGGCTGCGGCGCCGTCCATGCCCGCACCTGTCAAGCCCATCCGTAAAGGCGATCACATCCGCCGCGTCGGAATCGTGTTCTCCGGCGGTCCTGCACCCGCCGCGAACGCCGTGATCTCGTCCGCCGCGATCTCGTTCATGGAGGACGATCGCCAGGTGATCGGGTTCTTCCACGGGTACACGAACCTCGAGGACTACCACCCGGTCACGCACCGGCTGTTGCCCGACGAGCACTACCGGATCTTCGAGGAGAAGGACATCAGCGGCCTCCGCAACTCGCGCGGCATCGTGATCGGCACGGCGCGCGCGAATCCCGGCAAGGGCATCGAGAAGCCCGAGGACCTCGCGGATCCCGCGAAGACCACGCGGCTGCGCAACGTCTACAATGCGCTCGTCGATCTCGAGATCGATGCGCTGATCTCGATCGGCGGCGACGACACGCTGAAGACCGCGAACTTTCTCCACGAGTACCAGAAGCGGCTGCCCGAGAAGGCGCGCCGCGTCCAGATCGTCCACCTGCCGAAGACGATCGACAACGACTACAAGGGCATCGACTTCACGTTCGGGTTCTTCACCGCCGTCGACGTGATGGCCAAGGAGCTCCAGAACCTGCGCGCCGACGCGATCGCGACGTCGAGCTACTTCGTCATCGAGACAATGGGCCGCAAGGCGGGCTGGCTGTCGTACGGCGTCGCGATCGCGGGCGAGGCGAACCTCGTCCTCGCGGTCGAGGACATCACGGGGCCGCTGCTGTTCGACGACAAGGACAGCGGGGAACCGCGGCTCTCGCTCGAGGCGCTCGTCGATCGCATCGTCGATCTGATCTCGGCGCGCGAGCGTCGCGGCAAGCACTACGGCACGATCGTGCTCGCCGAGGGTCTCGCCGAGATGCTGCCCGAGAAGGACATCAAGGACCTGCCGCGCGACGAGCACGGTCACCTGTCACTCGGCCGCATCGATCTCGGCAAGCTCGTCGCCGAGAAGGTCACCAAGCGCCACGAGAAGCGCACCGGCCGCAAGAAGAAGTGCACCGGGCTCCAGCTCGGCTACGAGTCGCGCTGCGCGCCGCCACACGCGTTCGACGTCATGCTCGGAAGCCAGCTCGGGATCGGCGCCTACCGCGCGCTCGTCGAGGAGAACCTCGACGGTCACATGGTCAGCGTCGTCGGTCAGCTCGACCTGTCGTACGTCCCGTTCAAGGACCTCGTGAACCCACAGACGCTGAAGACCGAGGTCCGGCTGATCGAGGTCGGCAGTGACTACCACCGGCTCGCGCGCTTCCTGGAGACCCGTACCGACAAGATCGTCGACTGGTCGCCCGGACGCCGTCACGAACGCTAGCCGAGGCATCGCCACCGTGCGGCCTCGCGCGGTGTGCTGCATCGCTGCGAGTCGCCCGGCGATGTGCTTGATCACAGGGATCGCGATCAGACGAGCTGCTGGCACCCGCGCTGCACGCGCCTGGCCAGTGCTGCCCCGCCTCGGATTCGTCGTGCTCGCCGGCTGGCTCGTCGGTGCGTGCTACGCGCCCACGCTCCGCGACTGTGCCGTCACCTGCGCCGCGGCAACGGAGTGTGGTGGCGGCCAGATCTGCGGTGCCGATGGCTTCTGCGCGGCACCGGACGTCGCCGGGACCTGCGGGGCGATGCTCGACGCCGCTCCGGCAACCGACGTCGGCGCCACGGGCGACGCGCCCCCGCCGGATGCCTCGCTCTGCGCGCTCGGCTGCTCCAACGGCACCTGCGTCGGCGGCGTGTGCGTGATCGACTGCAGCGCGCCCGACAGCTGCCCGGACGACATCGTCTGCGCACCCAACGTGCCGTGTCGCGTGCTGTGCGGCGATCGGTCCTGCGACAACCAGATCAAGTGCGAGCTGGCCAGCTCCTGTGACATCCGGTGCATGGGCCTCGGGAGCTGCGGCGACGAGCTCATCTGCGGGAAGGCCCCGTGTACGATCGCGTGCTCCGGCGAGCAGTCGTGCGCGCGCCGGGTCAAGTGCAAGGAGGCCTGCAGCTGTGACGTGAGCTGCAGCGGCCTCGAAGCGTGCGGCGAGACGCCCGAGTGTCCGCACGGCGATACCTGCCGGCTCGGCGCCGGCTGCACGTCGTCGGTTCCGGCGTGCAATGCCTGCCCCTGACTGAATCCGCCACGATCCAGCCAACTATCTGGATCTGCCGCTTGCGCCCGGGCCCGGACGAAAGGACAAACGGGCCCATGAATCGTTATGCCGCGCTAGTGATGGCGATGGTCTGCGTCTCCGCCAAGGCGAGCGCAAACGTCGAGTTCGGTGGCGTCCTCGGACTCCATGTCTTCAACGAGAAGAACGGCATCGGCGAGAGCCGGAGGGGCCCGGTCAGCCTCGGCAACTCGGCGCTGTTCGGGCTGCGTCTCGGCGTGTACTTCGGCGCGATGTTTGGCGTCGAGGCCGAGGGCGGCGTGATCCCCGGCGAGACCCGCGAGGGTGACGCCGCCACGACGCCACTCGTCGCGACCACCGGCATCACGTACCGCGGTCACGCGATCGCGCAGTTCCGCGCGGCGAACCCGGCGAACAAGATGATCCCGTTCCTGGTCGCCGGCGGCGGCATGTTCCAGATCGTGGATTCCAAGAACGACGACGTGATCGCCAATGACAGCACCACGCTGTTCTACGGCGGCGCGGGCGTGAAGTTCCGCACCATGGACGGCTGGGTGATCCGGTTTGACGGTCGCGTGCTGTTCCCCGAGAGCAACACCGGCGGCCGCACCACGGACTTCGAGGCGCTCGTCGGCGTCGCGAAGGACTTCGGTCGCAAGAAGGCGACCGTCAAGAAGGAGGAGAGCGCTCCTCCGATCGATCAGGATCCGGACAAGGACGGCATCCTCGGCGCGGCTGACAAGTGCCCGACCGAGCCCGAGGACATGGACGGCTTCCAGGACGAGGACGGCTGTCCCGACGCCGATAACGACAACGACGGGATCGCCGACGGCAACGACAAGTGCCCGATGGAGGCCGAGGACAAGGACAACTTCGAGGACGAGGATGGCTGCCCCGATCCGGACAACGATGGCGACGGCGTGCCCGATGCCGCCGACAAGTGCGCCGATCAGCCGGAGACCCGGAACGGCTTCGAGGACGAGGACGGTTGCCCGGACGAGATCCCGGAGAAGCTCAAGAAGTTCACGGGCGTCATCCAGGGCATCACGTTCAAGACCAACTCGGTCGAGCTGATCGGCGGCTCGAAGAAGACGCTCGACGCCGCGGCCGCGGTGCTCGCCGAGTTCAAGGACACCAAGCTCGAGATCCAGGGTCACACCGACGATCAGCCGCTCAAGCCGAACGGCAAGTACACGAGCAACCAGGAGCTCTCGCAGGCCCGCGCGGAGTCCGTGAAGGCCTACCTCGTGTCGAAGGGCCTCGAGGACGCGCGGCTGAAGCCGCTCGGCTTTGGCGAGTCCAAGCCGGTCATCGATCCGACCGGCCTCAAGGGCGGCAAGCTCAACGGCGCACGCGCGAAGAACCGCCGCGTCGAGTTCCGGCTGATCAGCCCTGGCGAGGACGCCAGCGCGACGCCGGCGCCGGCGCAGGTTCCGATCGAGTCCAAGCCCGACGACGCCCCGAAGGAGTAATCATCTCGCGTCGTGGTCGCCATGACGCCACGGCTGGCCGCGGGGGCCGCGGCGGTGAATCGCGATCGCCGCTGGTCCTGGTGCGCAGGCGTCGTAGCCCTCGATGGCGCCATCGCGCTCGCCATCGGTGCGGGTCAGCGCGAGGCCGTCGGCGATTCCACGCTGCTCGGCCGCCTGATTCGCCGCGATCGCCTCGCGCTCGCCGTCGCGATACGCCGCCTCGAGCTCACCGTCATCGAAGCAGTCGAGCTGGCAGGCCGGGAGCTGGCACCGAGACGACAGTCGCCCTGCCAGTCAGCGAGGCGAGTCGACCGTACGGGCGCGGTCTCAGGCGAGGACGAGGTTGTGCGGGTTGGTCCCGAACGGCTTGTCCGCGGTCCCGAGGACGGCGGCGAGGTAGGCCCACAGGCCACCGATGCCGGGCGAGCCGCTCGGCAGGCCGACGTTCGCGTTGACCCGGCCCGTGGTGCCGAGCCTGACGTACTTGCCGATCACGGTCGCGGTGAGGTTCGCCTGGTGGTTCGAGCCGGGGATCGACCGCGAGAAGTCGCCCATGATCACGGTGACGACGTTGCGGTTCGCCATCGCGAGCGTCCGCGTCGTGAACGCGCGCAGCGCCGCCATGGTGCCGTCGCCGATCATCTTGTTGCGTACCTCGGCGCCATTGTTATCGCCGTGGCTGTCCCAGCCGGCCTGCGTCGCGATCACGACGTTCGCGCCCGCGCGGATCATCAGCTCGGCGCCCATGATCTGCATCGTCGTGTTACGCGCCTCGGTCGGGAGCGTGCCGCCCGCGCCGGGCATGACGCCGTAGGCCGCGGCGAGGTCCGCGTAGTTGAACGCGACGACATCCTGCTTGAGCTGCGCGGATGCGGCCGGATAGCCCTCGATGAGCGACTTGCCGGACTGTGGGTTCGCATCGAGCGACGCCTTCGACATCGCCTCGGCAGCAGCGATGCCGTTCGCGGCGAGCCCGCGGACCGGTGCATCGGGCGACGTCGTCCCGCCGAGCGCGGCGATCGTCGTCGACAGATCGCGGACCTGTTGCAGCGAGACATCACCGATCGCGCGGTGGGTGCCGATCGGCATGCGCTGGGTCCCGATCGACACGCAGCGCACGGCCGCGGTGCCGCCGAGCGAGGCCGACATCCGGACGAGGCGGCTCGTGCCACCGTCGAACAGCATCGCGGTCTGCGCGGTCGTGTGCGCCGAGATCCCGTGGTTGACGCCGATCGACGCCATCTTCTGCAGCGTCGTGTCGGCCAGGCTACCGAGCGTCGTGCGATCGACGACGAGATTGCTCGTGCCGATCCTGCGCACGTTCTGGCTGGTGACGCCGAAGGCGCCATTGCCGACGAACGAGTCCGCGCTGCCGAACATCGCGTTGTAGCCGCCGATCAAGTTGAGGATGAAGAGCGCCGGCGGCTCGTCGCCCGGTGCTGCGTGCGCGCGACCCAGGAGATCGACGCCCGGTAGCCGCGACACGCCGAGTGCGCCCGCCGCGATCGCTGCCTGCTTGAAGAAACCACGCCGAGAAGTTCCGTTGCTCATGGTGTCTCCTAGTAGGCGAGGAAGCCGGATGCGCTGAGGACGGCCGCGCACGAGTAAGCCCAGCGGCGACGAGGATCGTCCGCGGGATCGGTCTGGGTGAGGGTGAAGGTCGTGCAGGCATCGACCTCGGCATCGCTCGGCTTGCGATTCCACGCGCGGTTCGCGAGGTCGCGACACGTGAGATCCGCAGACTCGGTGGTCGGGGCAGCTGCGTACGCCGCGCCGGTCGCGGTGTGCTGCGTGCACGCCGAGAACGCGAGCGCGAACGCGCCGTAGACCGTGTTGGCGCTCGCGGCGGGCTCGGTGAACCAGCGGGCGGGCGGCCGGCCGAACGTCGCAGCGAACGCGCTGGTGTCGAAGGTCGCGAGGCCGAGCACGCGGGCATACTCGGCAGCCAGCGCGCCGAACGGCTTGATGCGCATGCGGTCGGCGCCGGCGGGCAGCGTCGCGCGCGTGAGCTCGAGCCCGTTGCCGTCGAAGCCGACGTAGCTGCGGCCGGTCTCGCAGGCCACCGGGGGTTCGTCGTCGCCGCCGCCAGTGTCATCACCGCCGCCGGAGGTGATGTCACCGGTGCACGCGGAGGCAACGAGCAGGCCAGGGAGCAGCGCGGAGACGGTCGTGTAGAGGTTGCGTCGCATGATCGTCTCCTTCACTCGCAGTAGCCGGGGTCTTGGGCGATGGACTTGACCGCGGCGCGGATGTCGCCGGTCGCGGTATAGGCGTCGATGCACTTGTCGAACAGCAGTGCCTCGCAGGTCGCCTCGGGCCGGCCATAGAGGAACTCGAACGCGAGCCGACACGTCTGGAACTTGTGGTCGGTCGACTCGACGAGTGCCGTCACGAGCTCTGCGTCGTTGGCGATCGTCTTGCCACCGAGGATCGTCTGCGGACCTTCATCGGGCGGCACGAACGTGATCGCGTCGTCGGGGCCTTGGCGGCGCGACAGCACCTTCGCGACCTTGTCGAGCGCGAAGTACGAATCGTAGTGACAGCCTTTGCAGGCCGCCGCCATCCGGCCGGTCGCCGAGATGTCGACCTCGGGCGCCGACGTCACGGCGCCGACATCGAGGCCGATGATGTTCTGCTGGATGCGGAACGCGGAGTTGAGGCGATAGCCGGCGGGTTCGTTGCCGGCATATCGGATCATCCACGCGCGGCTGCGGAAGTAGCCGAGGCCGTTGGGATCGGCGACGACGCGGGTCATCGCCGGGTTGCCATCGGCGGCGGGAATCGTCTCGACGCGGAACTTGCCGTCGAACAGCTCGCGCCACGGCAGGTTGTTGACGAGGACGTGACGCGCGAGGAAGTAGGTCGCGTCGGCGGCCGGCATCTCGCCCGGATCGTCATTGAGCTTGCTGTTGATGAAGCGCGCGAACTGCTCGACGAACGCGTCGTCCGCGAGCAACGCATCGACGCGCGCCTGCGGATCGGGAGACGTCAGGAGCTCCGTGCTCGCCGAGCGTCCGGTCATCGACAGTGACAGCCGCGACGCACAGCGCAGGCGAGCTTCTTCCTCCGGGGTGGTCTCGCCGTCCGAGCGGCCCACGGTCGAGAGCGCCGCGAGCGCTGCGGCTGGTAGTGCGAGCAAGAGTACGAGTCGAGAACGCATGGCCTGGACCTTCAGCAACCCGCAGGCCAGCTCGAACGCCGTTCGCATGGAGCCATTCGAGGTAGTTGCGGGCGCGGATCCGTCGCCGCACGCCCACTGCAACCTGAGCTTCGTCGGCTTTACCCGACAACGTGGGGTGGGTGCGCTCCGCACCGGGACGCGCGAGATTGCTGGGGAACTCGGCCGATCCCGCCTGCTTCTCGCTACGCGAACTGGGCGTGCGTGCGGATCGCGCGCTCGAGATCTGGGTGCTGGTCGGAGGGGACGTCGGTGCCGAACGGTGCCGTCGAGCGCGCGCGGCGTTCGAGCCATGCACGACCGAGCAACGGGTGACACGCGAATGCCGGATCACCGGGGATCAGCGCGATGGTCGTCTCGGGCTTGGGGCCCGACGCGACGCCGCGCGCGACGTGAAAGCCGGCGGCGAGCAGCGACGAGCGGACCGCGGTCGAGCTCGAGTACGTGAACAGCTCGACGGGCTTCGCGAGGTGCGCCCGCAGCGCGCGAAACGTCGCGAGTGTCCACAGCGTGGTGTCGGTCTTCGACGAGAACGGATCGTAGAAGATGACATCGGGCTGCGGTGCCGCGGCGAACGTCGCGAGGAAGTCACCGGGGACGAGCGCCCACGTCAGGTTCGCGCGCGCGTAGGCGCCGTGATGCGCGAGCAGGTGCGGCGCGGGATGACGAAGATGCGCGAACTGCTTCGTGTGATCGAGCGCGAGCCGCAGCGCGTCGAGATCGTGCTCGAAGCTGACGAGCTCGACGGGCGCGTGCGCGGGCGTGGCGTCGAGCACGCGGACGAGTGCCATCGCGTTGTGCGCGGCGCCGAGGCCGACGTCCCAGACCACGATCGGACGAACGCCAGCGAGCGCGCGAGCAACGAGGGTCGAGGGTTCGATGTAGACCCGGCGTGCCTCGAGATCTGGATCGTTGACCGAGTGCATGATCTCGCCAGATGGCAAATGGCGGATGCTCGCGAAGCCAGCGGGCGACGGATGGATCGCGAATGCGCCGCGGGTCGGCGGGGCGACGGGAGGGCGGACGCGCGGACGCGGCCCGGATGGGTTGTCGTCATCGGTGCGCGCGAGCATCGTGCGCTGCTCGGCATGAAATCGCATGAAGCTGCCGTCGAGGATCCGCGCGCGCATCGTGCGAGCGAGCTCGAGGTAGTAGCGCAGGTTGTGCGTCGCGAGCAGCTGCCAGCCGAGTGGCTCGCGCGTCTTCACGAGGTGGCGCAGGTACGAGCGCGAGTGGCGCGTGCACGCCTCGCAGCTGCACGCCGCATCGAGCGCGCGCTCGGCGAGCTTGTAGACGCCGCGCCGTAGATCGAGCTTGCCGTGCGACGTGAACGCGATGCCTTGCTGGGCGAGCACGGTCGGCAGCGTGCAGTCGAACATGTCGACGCCGCGGTGCACCGCCTCGAGCAGATCGATCGGCATGCCGACGCCCATCAGGTAGCGCGGCCGGTCGGCGGGCAGCTCCGCGGTCACGAGCTCGGTGATGTCCTCGCGCTGCGCGCGGGTCTCGCCAACCGCGAGGCCGCCGATCGCGAACCCGTCGAAGCCGGCGATCGACGTGAGGGCGTGCGCGCTGTCGCGACGCAGATCCGGAAAGCACGCGCCCTGGACGATCGCGAACAGTGCCTGCGGAGAATCACCGCGGGCGGCGAGCGAGCGCGCAGCCCAGCGATGCGTGAGCTCCATCGCGGTGCGGGCGGCAGCGTGCGGGCTCGTGCTCGCGATGCAGTGATCGAGCACCATCATGATGTCCGAGCCGATCGCGCGCTGCATCGCGATCGAGCGCTCGGGCGTGAGCAGCAGCTTCGCACCGCCGACCTCGATCTCGGCGCCGGCCTCGTGCACCGCGCGCTCGAGCGAGAACACCTGGAAGCCGCCCGAGTCGGTCAGGATCGCGCGTGACCAGCCCATCCAGCGATGCAGGCCGCCGACTTGCTCGAAGACGTCGATGCCGGGGCTCAAAAGCAAATGATACGTGTTCGCGAGCACGATCGGCGGCGCGAGCTGCTCGAGCACCGACAGCGGCTGCGTGCGGACCGTGGCGCGCGTGCCGACCGGCATGAAGATCGGCGTGTCGATCGTGCCGTGGGCCGTCGTCAGCGTACCGGCGCGGGCGCGCGAGCCGGGCGCGGTCGCGTGGAGCTCGAACTTCACGCGACGGTTGTAGCGCGATCGACGCGCGATCAGGGGCAGGGCGCCGAGGTCGCCGCGGGCCCCGGTACCGTCGGGACGCCGTCGCGGACGAACGTGGCGAGGAAGCAGCCGTACTGGTAGCGCACGGCCTCGAGCTGGCGGTGGATGTAGTGCGCGTCGAGTAGCCCGCCGTCGAGGTACTGCACGACGACGCTCGTGGTGCCCGCGCGGTTGCCGCGGACCGGGTAGAGCATCATGCCCTCGAGGCGATCGGTGCGCAGTGCGTCCTGGGTGCCGGGCCAGATCACCTCGCCCGCCTGGTGATTACCGTACGCGAGCGCCGCGGCATCGAAGATGTCGTTCGCGAAGAACTTGTCGTCCATACCGACCGGTTGATAGACGTGCCGCGCCGTGAAGCCGGGCAGTGGCCGCCGCGCGATCCGCGCCATCGATGCGCCGGGCTCGGCGATCTCCCAGCCGAGGCCGATCAGGCTGAGTGCCGGGTGCACGAACGCGAGTGGCTCGGGCTCGACGCCGAGCACGCCGGCGAGCAGCTCGCGCGCGCCTGGCTGGATCGCGGTGTCGAGGATCATCTTGTTCCAGAACCCGCCGGCGCCGAACGGCGTGAACGCGCCGTAGCGTGGCTCGATCGCACCGATCATGTTCATGTACATGCCGCCCATCGAGTGACCGCCGGCCGACAGCTTGGTCGCGTCGAAGCGGTGCGTCGTCGCCTGCACGCCGCTGCACGCCGCGAGCGTGGTCGCCGGGATCTCGAGCGCGACCAGCGCATCGAGGAGCAAGCGCTGCTCGAACACGCCCTGCTGGAACGTGTACGGAAAGGCCGCGAGGTTGTTGAGGTTCAGGTAGGCGTAGTTGCTCGCCCCCGGCATCCGCTCGGGGTTGAGCGGCATCGCGGTGGCGACCGCCGCGATCCCGCGCCGTGCGACCACCGCGCCGGGCCCCTCGCCGATCGCCGGATCGCCGTCGACGATCGCGCTCGGGCCATCGTCGACGAGATCGAACGACGCGCCGCCGGAGCCGTGGAAGAACTGCCAGAGCGGCCAGCCATTCGCGGGCATCGTGCCGGTCGGGATCGTCAGCGTGAGCGGCACCGTCAGCGACGACTGCACGACCGGCAGTCCGCTCGCGTCGTACGCGAAGCCACCGCCGTCATCGAACGGTGGCGCGCCGAGCTGGTACTGCGGAAACGTGACGTTCGCGACCAGCTCGCAGTAACCGGAGTGCGCCGCGCCGTCCGTGGTCTCGATGCGGAGCTCGGAGATCACCGCGCTCGCGCTCGCGCGAATCCCCTCGCTGCGCTCGTGCAGGAGGGCCACCTCGTCGCCGGTCGTGAACACCGTCGCGACGAGGACGTCATCGCGATCGATCGCGAGCTCGTCGAGCACCGGCCATAGCGGCGCATACAGCTCGCGCGCCGCCGCACCGCGTGCACCGCCGGGCGTGCCGCCGTCCGCGAGTGTCGCGAACGCCGCCGGCACCGCCGCGCCGGGCGCGAACTCGCGTCGCAGCACGAGCGCGTACCGCGTGTGACCGCGCAGCACGATCCCCGGCCGCGGCGCGATCGCGACGAGCCCAGATCCCGTGAACGCATCGTCGACCAGCGTCTGCGCCACCAGCGGATACAGCGCGCCGCGCTCGGGTGACGCCGCATCGATATCGATCAACGCCGCCTCGGCCGTCGCATCGGCGTCGATCACGCGATCGAGCGCGTACTGCGGTGGTGTCCCCGTGAACTTGAACCACGCGATCGGCATCACCGGAAACCCGGCCCGGTCCGCGGCGACCGACAGCAGGTCGACCACCACCGGCAGGCTCCGCGGATTCGGAAACCCCGCGAGATCCGGCCGCCCCTCCGCGGTCAGCCTCAGATCCGACGGAAATGGCAGATCCCAGAACGTCGTCCCGACGAGCGTGCCATCGAGGTCGAACGCGACGGTCTCGGACGGTCCGGACTCACCGCCACAGGCAGCGAGCGTCAGCATCGCGAACAAGCGCAGGTGAGGCGAAGTCATGCCCCCTCGTACCGCACGCACCGCAGATCCTCGTCTCCATAGATCCTGCCGTCCGGAACTATCGGAAGGCTCCCCTCCTCAGAGCGTGATCGCGTAGCAGCGCTCGAGCGCCGGCTTGTCGCGTGGGCGCGGGTCGGGGCCTTCGTCGACGAGCTCGACAATCGCGTCGGGGTAGAGGGCGCGGATTTCGGCGTCGTCCACGCTGAATGGCGGGCCATCGGTCGGGAGCTGTTCGGTCTCGAAGGTGACGAGGACGATCTGGCGGGCGCCGAAGGTGCGGAGGTGGTCGACGTAGCGACGGCGGAGGTCGGCAGGGAGCGCGATCATCGCGGCGCGGTCGTAGATGGCGTCGACGGGTCCGACCAGCTCGGGAGTCGCGGCGAACAGGTCGCCGGCGAGGAGGCGGAACGGGCCGGTTGTGTACTCCACGAGCGCGTCGCGCGGGGTGATGGTCGGCTCGAGATCGTGCTCGGTGAAGAACTCGCGGACGGCGGACTCGACGAGCTCGATGCCGACAACGGCGTGGCCGCGGCCGGCGAGGAACGCGAGGTCCTCGGCCTTGCCGCACAGCGGCACGAGGACGCGGAGGTGATCCGCGAGCCGGCGTGCGTGGCGCTCGAGGTAGCTGTTCGCGCGGCCCTCGTGAAACCCGATGCGACGCTCCTGCCAGCGCGCGTGCCAGAAGGCGGGATCCATGGCGGCGACGCTATAGCAGATCACTCGTCGCGCAGCGGGGCGGGCGGCGAGATCGTGGTGTCGTCGGTGAGCGACTCGGGGTCGACGGAGTCGACGCTGTCGATGGGCTCGACCGCGGTCACTGTCGACGTCGCCGGCGCGGGCAGGATCGGCGCGGCCGCCTCGGCGAGGAGATCGCGCGTCGAGAGCTGCATGTGCGTGGTCTCCTCGGTGCCAGGCGTCTCGGGGATCAGTGTGCGCTTCCACGTGGCAATCTCGGGAGTTCCGTCGCGATGGATGCGGCGCACGCTGTCGAGGGCGTTGCGCATCACGGCGGCGGACGGCCACCTGTCGTCACGCGAGTATGCGAGCGCGTGCATCACGATCTCGTCGAGCTCGGGCGAGCATGCGGCGTTGTACAGCGACGGCGGCTCCTTCGCGCCGGCACGCACCATGGTGATGACGTCGTACTCGTTCGCGCCCTTGAACAGCCGGCGCCCCGTGATGAGCTCCCACGCGACGACACCGATCGAGAAGATGTCGGCGCGGGTGTCGACGGTCGCGCCGGTCAACGTCTCGTTCGCCATGTACGAGAGCTTGCCCTTCACCATGCCGGTGTTCGTCATGAACTTGCCGCTGACGGCCTTGGCGACGCCGAAGTCGATGATCTTGACGTGGCCGTCGTCGGAGATGATCAAGTTCGACGGCGACAGGTCGCGATGGACGATCGCCATCGGCTCGCCCTCGTCATCGATCGCGGTGCTCGCGTAGTCGAGTGCGTCGAGCAGCTCGGCGAGGATCGCGACGATCACGCCGATCGGGGCAACCACCCGCATCGCGTGCGCCAGCTTCATCAGGTGCAGCAACGACTGGCCGCCGACGAGCTCCATCGCGATGAAGTAAACCGAGCCCTGCCGACCGAGCTCGAGCACGCGCACGATGTTCGGGTGATGGAGCTGCGCGGCGAGCTTGGCCTCGCGCACGAAGTCCTCGACGAACTTCTTGTCGTCGGCGAGCTGCGGCAGCAGCCGCTTGAGCGCGACCTCGCGGATCACGCCACCGCCGATGTCGATCGTCGCGCGGTGCACCGAGGCCATGCCACCGGCACCGAGGCGCTCGTGCACCTTGTACGCGCCAAACCGCTCGTAGCCCACGACCTGATGTTCCCGCCTCGCGGCGCGGCGATCAATCACGTTTCGTGTGGGTTCGGAGCCGCACGGGCATGCGGTCACGGCCACGGCATGTACGGCGGCGAGATCGTCGACGACGTGATCATCGGCAGCGGGCAGCGAATCGCGATGTAACCCGCGCCACCGCCGCCACCACCACCGCCACCGTTCTGCGCGTCGCTCGACGTGGTCCCGATCAGCACCGCGCCGGCACTGCCGGGAGCTCCATCGCCACCGTTCCCGTCGCCGTCGATTCCGCCCGGCGCAGGATCCGCCGACGCGAGGCCCGACAAGCCGGGGTTGCCGGTCGTGTTGCCCTCGCCGCCACCGCCGCCGTTCGCTGCGAGGACGCCGCGGACCATGACGTTCGCCGACTCGAGCAGGATCATCCCGCCCGATCCGCCACCGCCTCCGCCGCGCCCGTTGCCACCACCACCGCGCCCGCCGCTGCCACCGACGTTGAGCTTGCCGGTCGCCGAGATCGCGATCGAGGTGCCCGACGAGATCACGACGGCACCGCCGCCATCACCGCCTGCACCGCTACCACCGTTCGCGGCGCCACCCGCGCCACCATCGCAGCCGCCGGTCGGACCCGCGGGC
>JACCTC010000396.1 GCA_013812655.1 Deltaproteobacteria bacterium
ACCCCCGACCGGACTCGGCGATCCGGGAGCCGAAGCCGCGGGCGCGCGCGGTGCCGAGCTCGCGGGAGCCGGTGCGCTCGAGCGGCTCGCCGCGTTCGGTGGTCCCGAGACCGCCGTCCTCGCGGGCCTGATCCTGGGCGCCGCGTCGATGAATGTTCCCGTGATCCTCGATGGCTACGCGACGGGCGCGGCGGCCCTGGTCGCGGCGGCGCTCGCTCCCGCAGTCACCGGGTACCTGATCGCCGCGCACGCCGGTGCATTCACGCAGCGCCGGATCCTCGCCCACCTCGCGCTCGTTCCGGTCTTCGAGGTCGGGCTCGGCCACGGCGAGGGTACCGGCGCGGCGATGGTGCTCCCGCTGCTCGATCAGGTGGCGGCGCTGGCCACTCGCGGCTAGAACGGCTGCATGGCGGAGCGCAGGCGGCGGACAGGGTCCTTCGAGGTCGAGCGCACGACCGGCTCGCACGAGGTCCTCGATCGCCTCTTCGTGTACGGGACGATGCGGCAGGGCCAGACCGCGCGCTCGCTCGTCGCGAACTCGGTCACGCGGTCGGCGCAGGCGTGGACGAGCGGCCAGATCTACGCGTTCCCGATGGGCTACCCCGGGTTCACCGAGGCCGGCAACGGCCGGGTCGTCGGCGAGGTCGTATGGCTGACCGATCTTGCCGCGACGTTCGGCCTTCTCGATGCCTACGAGGGAGAGGACTTCGTGCGTGTGATCAAGCGGGTCACGACCGATGACGGCGAGCAGCTGTGGACGTGGGTCTACGCGCTCGCCGATCCGGCGGCCGTGAAGCTCGGCACGCTGATCGAGGATGGCGACTGGGTCCGCTACTGGACCGAGCAGGCCTGAACATCTGTCGCCGCGCGCCTGCGCTCGCTCCCGGAGGCCAGCAGCGAAATTCGAGGCGGTCTGGGCATCCCACCCACGCCAAACCTCGGCCCGAAATCAAGCGATTGGCGAGTGGTTTCTGATGGTCTGGCTACCATGCAACAATATGAAATCACTTTATAAGTTGCATGCAGTCGTTGATCCGTCCGCTAACTTGACTAGTTTTCGTAAAGAGCGAAGCTCCGATCGTGCCGCAACAAGTGACGTTCCCGAATCCCAGCTGCAAGGTCGGGTTTGGAACCATCGCAACTGCCCTGGCTGCCCTCTCGATGGCGGTCCTCGGGCACTTCTTCATCTGATCCGCGATCGCTCGCGTCAGCCGGTGCGCCAGGTCGGCGTCCAGTGCGCGAGCTCCTGGATGACCCGCCGGCGAACCGAAGCCGCGGGAGCCTTCGCCGAGGTCACGACGACCTCGGCGACGTGCGAGCCGGTGAGGCCCGTGAGTCGGGCCGCGAAGTGGTCGAGGTCGCCGGCGGACGGGCAGACCAGCTCGAGCACGATCTCGCCGCGCTCGCGGGTGAACGTGGCCGAGCCGATCACCAGGCGACCGAGGCTGGCATGCGCTGCGAACGCATTCGCGAAGTCGACGAGCTGATACTCGGTGCGCTGACCCTCGGCGGTGACCACGAGCTCGTCGAGGCCACGGGCAAACGCGCTGGCAATCAGCCAGTCCAGATCGCGGAGGTGAATCCGTGCCGAGCCGAAGTGGCGGTTCTTCGGCAGGTCGATGATCAGCCGACGGAGCGCCGGCAAGCAGCGGGCGGCAGTGATCGTCGCGCGCTCCGGCGGCGTACCGATCGCATGGCCGGTCGGCACGATCGTCATCTCCTCGACCGGTAACGCGTGGCCGACCCGGCACAGCTCGGCGAGCCCGCTGATGCTGAGGCCGCGAACAACCCGCAGCGAGCGCATGTGGGGCTGGGCGACGATCGCGGCGCGCGACGTCGTGAGCTCGACGACGGTGGCCCATCGCGGATCGCCGATCGCGGACGCGAGCTCCTGCGGGCTCTGCGCGGTGACGGTGCACGCGGCGAGGCCGCCGCGCTCGAAGCGCGCGGTCCCGAGCTCGACGATGTCGCGCAGCGGCCCGAGCAGCGCGGCGATCACCGGTGCGGTCAGCTTCGGCTGCTTGCCGGCGAGCTGCAGGGCGATCACCGGCCCGCGCGGATCGTCGCGCTCGAGGTAGTAGTCGGCGAGGACCTGACGGGCTCCGTCGCTCGCGGGATCCTCGGCGATCCACGCGAGGAGATCATCCTCGGTCGGGGCGACCTCGGCGTGGGGCGCGCTCGGCGGCGGCGCGAGCACCTCACGTGCCGGCAGCGGGCCCTTGCGGAGGGCGTCGATCATCGAGCGACAGCGTGCGAGGCGCGCGAGGTCCGCGGCGTCGAGCTGGGCCGAGAGCTGGGTGACCTCGACCGCGACGTCGATGCCGGCGACGTAGATCTCGCGAAACGCCTTGTTCGCGGTGCCGGCGCGCGTGCGACAGACCGCGAGCCGATCCTCGATCGCGGGATCGCGGAGCGCGGCGAGCACGCGCATGATCTGCCGCCAGATTGGGAGCGAAGCCTTCGTGGTCCACGGGCGCTTCTCGACGACGCTGGCCAGCGCGAGCGCGACTCGTGGATCGGCCGGCCAGCGGGCGATCCGCTCGAGCCGTGACGCGATGTCCTTGAGCGAATGTACGGCGGCATGCAGCGCGAGCTCGTGCACGAGCGCCCCGACGATCGCCGGGCGGACCGCAGACGCCGCCGCGAGCCACTCGGTCTGCGTGAACCCGCCGACCGCCTCGCGAAACGCGACGTCGAGGATCACGATCGCGTCGCCGATCGCGGGGTGGCGGTTCACGCGCCAGGCCTCGAGCAGGTGCTCGAGCGCGGTGATGCGATCCGCGCGTTCGAGTGCGTCGACCGCAGCGGCGAGCGTCACGAACCGCGGGCCTGGCGGATCAAGCGCAGGTACGAGGTCTGCGCGCGTGCGGCAAGGTCGGCGAGCTCGCTGACGAGCTGGCGCGGCGGTGGGCCACCGAGGGTGTGCGCGTAGATCAAGTTGACCGCCCGCTGCTTGACCATGATCGGGACGGCGACGACGACAACCGGCTCGGGGTTTGCCGACAGCTCCGTCCACAGCTGGGTCTCGATGGGATGCGCGGCGCTCGGCGGCTGTCCCACGAAGACCTGGCCGGTGTCGTGCGCGGACTGCAGCGACGACGCGCCACCGAGCGGCAGCGAGAGCTCCTCGATCGGGTGCCGCAGCACTGCCGGTGGTCCGGCGTACGCGCGCCAGCCGAGCGCGTTGCCGTCGCGGATCAAAAACACCACGAGCGCGTCGCAGCGGCCCTTCGCGTACTCGACGAAGGTGTCACCGATCTGCTCGCGGCTGTTCGCGGTGTCGATGCGCTCGCACGCGGCGCCATAGGTCATGCCGACCGGTACGCCCTCGGAGAGTGGCGCCTGCGACGAGTTGCGCTTGCGGCGCGGCTCGAGCGTGAACGACGGCGGCATGACCATGCCCTGCGCGGGCTGCGAGCGCCGTCGATCGTTCGCACCGTCGGTCTCGCTGCCCGGGCGCGCGGTGCGGATGAAGCGCGCCCGCCGCGGCAACCCGAAGTGACGCTCGAGGTAGTAGAGCGCGCGAAGCTCGGGCACGACGTACGGCGTTACCTGGGCCTCGAGCTGGCGCGCGATCTGATCGATCGCGTCGACGTCTGTCGGATCGACCATCGCGACCGCGATCGTGCCGCCAGATCCGAGGTAGCCGAGTGGCACGGCCCGCAGTCGGTGCGCCTCGTCGGGGCCGAGCTTGTCGAGCAGCGCGGTGTCGACCGCGTCGAGGAGCGTCGGCGTCGCGACCGGAAACCCGGAGAGATCCGAGAGGTACGACGACAAGAGCTCGAGGTCGATGAAGCCGAGCTCGACGAGGTTCGTGCCGAGGCGGCCGCCGTACAGCACCTGGTTGCGCAGGGCTGCCTCGAGCTGCGACAGCCCGATCGCGGCGTTACGCAAGAGGAGCGTGCCGAGCTTCATCTGACGGCGAGCATACACGAGGGCTGGCGAGTCACGCGTAGCGGGTCGGATCGGGAACGCCGGCCTCGGCGAAGCCTTTCCTGCGGAGCGCGCACGCGTCGCAGCGCCCGCACGCGGCGCCGTCGATCGGGTCGTAACAGGAGTGCGTGATCGCGTAGTCGACGCCGAGCGACATCCCGAGCTTCACGATCTCGGCCTTGGTCATCTCGATCAATGGTGCGTGGATGCGAAACCCGCCGGCGCGGGTCGCGACTCCCGCGAGGGCCTCGAACGCGCGCACGAACTCGGGACGGCAATCGGGATAGCCGCTCGCGTCGAGCACGTTGACCCCGAGGAAGATGTCACGCGCGCCGATCGATTCGGCCCACGCGAGCGCGAGCGACAGCAGCACGGTGTTGCGCGCCGGGACGTAGGTCGCCGGGACGTCGCCAGGCGTGCCGATCTCGACCAGCGTGCGATCCTTGGGCACCGCGATCGACGACGTGGTCAGCGCCGAGGCCGCGAGCGGCGAGAGGTCGACCGCGACGGTGCGATGCTCGCGCGCACCGAGGGCGGCGGCGACGCGTGCAGCGGCATCGAGCTCGACCTGGTGGAGCTGGCCATAGCGGACGGTCAACGCGTGACACGCGAAGCCCCGCGCGCGCGCGACGGCGAGGGCGGTCGTCGAGTCGAGACCGCCGGACAGGAGGACGACAGCGGCCAGCACCCACCGACCCTACGATCTCGCATTTCTCCGCGAAACGGCATTGCCGTAAATTGACCCAGATCCCGGTGTTCCGTACCGTTCGCAGCGGAGGACCCCGATGCGGAATTTCAAGGTGATCGTGATCGCGCTATCGCTGGCGCTGGCCGTGGGCTGCAAGAAGAAGAAGGACGCAGACACCGGCACCAATACCGCCAGCGGCAGTAGCGACATGGCCGGCTCCAACATGGCCGGCTCCGGCTCTGACATGGCGGCCACGCCCGACGCGGCCGTGGCTGTCGAGCCCCCGAAGGCCATCGTCAACACGATGGCCGCCGACCTCAAATGGGTCCCGCTCGACGAGAAGGCTGGGGACAAGGGCCCGATGGTGTCGTGGCTCTACGGCGACGCGATGAAGGAGCCGAACGGCTTCTTCCTCAAGGTCGGCGCCGCGAACAAGGGCATGTGGCACACCCACTCGGCCGGTTACCACGGTGTGGTGGTCTCGGGCGCGCCGAACCACCTGCAGGACGGCGAGACCAAGGCCAAGCCGCTACCGGCCGGGTCGTACTGGTTCGAGCCGGGCGGCGCCGCGCACAACTCGCAGTGTCTCGGCAAGGAGCCGTGCGTCGTGTTCGTCCACTTCACCGAGGGCAAGTTCGACTTCGCGCCCGCCGAGATGAAGAAGGACGGCAAGCCGGATCCCACGTACGTCGAGAAGCGCGAGAAGGATCTCAAGTGGTCGGCGCTCGTCCCCGAGGCCGGTGACAAGGGTCCGATGGTCGCCGTCGTGTGGGGCGATCCGGCCTCCGGTCCGAGCGGGGCGTTCATCAAGAGCCCTGCCGGCATGGTGAGCCCCGCGCACTCGCACTCGGCCGACTATCACGGCGTCGTCATCAAGGGCACGCTCATGAACTACGCCGCCGACGACAAGGCCCCGAAGGAGATGGGCCCGGGCTCGTACTGGATGCAGCCGGGCGGCGGCAACCACATCACCGCGTGCAAGGCCGGCTCCGAGTGCCTCTCGTATGTGTACTCGGTCGGCAAGTTCGACATGGCGATGGCGCCGGGTGCCGACATGGGCGGCGGCGCGGGCAGCGCGGGCGCAGGC
>JACCTC010000400.1 GCA_013812655.1 Deltaproteobacteria bacterium
GGTCGTGCTCGTCGGGATCGGGCTCTCGCGCGCCGGCCACTGCCAGATGACCGCGAAGATCGCGGCCGCCGCGATCAGTGCTCCACCGATGAGCCACGGTGTGCGACGCCGGCGGCGCACTCGCAGCTCGTCGGGGCCCGACTCGTCGGATCGATGTCCGAGCGGCGCGAGCAAGCCTTCGAGGCGCGCGATCTCCGGATCGGGAGCACCGCTCCGATCCCAGAGGTAGTCATCCGACTTGCTCATCGGATCCCTCCTCTCGGATGCCGAGCCGGTCGCGCAGCAGCTTCATCCCGCGATGCAGATTGACACGCACCGAGCCCGGCGACAGCCCGGTCTGCTCCGCGATCTCCGGACCGGTCATCCCCTCGACGAGCCGCAGGATCAGCGTCTCCTGGTACGTTTCGGGCAGCGCACGCAGCGCGGTCAGCACCTGCGCGACCTCCGCAGCGCGCGACGGTGGGCCCGGCAGCTCGGGTAGCTCGTCGGTCGGGCGCCTGCCGCGCACGTGATCGATCGCGCGATTGCGGGCGATCGCGAGGATCCAGCCCGGAAACGCAGCGGGTTCGGCGAGCTGCGGCAGCCGCTCGAGCGCGCTCGCGAACACGTCCTGGAGGACATCGGCGGCCTCGCCGTAGGACACGCGCGCGAGGACGACACCGTGCACCGCCCGCGAGAACCGCCGGTAGAGCTCCGCGAACGCGGCGCGATCGCCTCGCCGGGCGGCGAGGACCACCGTCGCGAGCTCGACGCCGCTGTCCACGCCGGGACTGTATGCCGCAGGCAATGACGGAGAGGACGGGCCGGCGCCCGAACTGTTAACCCGCTATCGCACGCCGGCGCCGTCGGTGATCTTCGCGCCGGCCTCGCGCATCTCGGCGATCGCGCGCTCGCTGTCGCCCGGCGCGAGGTCGACACCCCGGCAGCCGTCCTCGACGAGCGTGACCTCGTAGCCGAGCTGCAGCGCGTCGAGCACCGTGAACTTCACGCAGTAGTCGGTCGCGAGCCCGAGGATCCACAGCCGCCGCAATTGCTTGTCGTTCAGCCAGTCCGCGAGCCCCGTCGCCTTCTTGTGGCCGTTGTCGTAGAAGCCGCTGTAGCTGTCGGTCTTCGCGTCGATGCCCTTGCGGAACACCGCCGTGATCCGCCGCTTGTCGATGCCCGTGTGGAGCTCGGCGCCGCGCGTGCCCTGGACGCAGTGCGCCGGCCACATCACCTGCGGCAGTCCATCGACCTCGATCACCTGACCGACCGTCGTGCCGGGATTGTTGACCGCGAACGACGCGTGATCGCGCGGGTGCCAGTCCTGGGTGGCGATCACGGTGTCGAACTTCTTGATCAGCGCCTGCGCGACCGGGACCGTCTCGTCACCATGCGCGACCGCGAGCGCCCCACCAGGCATGAAGTCGTACTGCAGATCGACAAGGACGAGCGCGCGCATGGCGACACTCTACTGCCGGGGGGGCGCGCGGCGGGAACAGGTGACGCTCAGATCGACAGCTCGAAGCCCTGCTTCGCGAGCCGGTCGTACTTGCGGCGATCGAAGCGGTAGAGCCGCGCTGCACGGTGGCGGACGCCCTGCTCGACCTCGTCGGTCTCGACCAGCAGATCGAGCGACAAGATCTTCTTCCGGAAGTTTCGCTTGTCGAGCTCGGTGCCGAGGATGATCTCGTAGAGACGCTGGAGCTGGGTCAGCGAGAACCGCGGCGGCAGCAGCTCGAAGCCGACCGGCGCGTAGCGGACCTTGCCGCGGAGCCGCTCCTGCGCGAGCGCGACGATGCTGGCGTGATCGAACGCGAGCTTCGGCAGATCGTCGAGCGCGAACCAGCCGACGCCCATCGCATCGGTCGCGGCGCGGATCCGGTGATCGGAGAGCTTCGCGAGCGCGTAGTAGGCGACGGTGACGATGCGCTCGCGCGGATCGCGGTCGAGCTCGCCGAACGTGTAGAGCTGCTCGAGATAGACGTCGGTGACGCCGGCTTCCTCCTGGAGCTCGCGGCGGGCGGCGATATCGAGCGTCTCGTCGACGCGGACGAACCCGCCGGGCGGCGCCCACGCGTGCTGGAACGGCTGCAGGCGACGCTGGATCAGCAGCACCTTGAGATCGTTCTCGTCGAGGCCGAACACGACGCAGTCGACGGTGAGCGCGGGCCGCGCGTACTCGTAGGTGTGCGCCATGCTCAGCGATCCGCGTTCCCGGACGCGACGAACGCGCGCAGCTCGGCGAGCTCGCGCTCGAAGTTGCCCGACAGGATCGGGAACCGGCACCACGAGCGAGGATCGACGTTGCGATCATCGAGGTGAAATGACGGGGCCAGCCGCTCGCGCTTCCACTGGTTTTTGCACCACAGCCGGAAGAACCGCTCGATCCAGGTCGCGAGCTGCAGCGGCGAATGCTGCGGGTGCTGTGGCAAGAGGTGCTGCAGCACCTCGAGCGGTGTGTGCTTGTCGCGGATCGCGGCGTCCTCGACGGCCTCGAGGAACTCGTACGGCATGAGGTCGGCCTCGTCGGTCTGCGCGTTTCCGCCCGCAACCTTCGGCCGCAGCTCGGCGGTCGGCTGCTGCGCGTTGATGTAGCGCAGCTCCGGGATCGGCTCGGTGCCTACCGGCGCCTTGGTCTCGAGCCAGCGTAGCCACGCGCGGAGGAACGGCTTGTCGATGCCGCCGAGCGGGGCGAGTCCGCCCGAGGTGTCGCCGTCCATGGTCGCGTAGCCGACCGCGGCCTCGGAGCGGTTCGACGTCGTCAGCAGCACCGAGCCGCGAAGGTTCGCGAGCATCCAGATCGACGGCGCGCGCACGCGGGCCTGGATGTTCTGCAGCGTCACGTCGTCCTCGGTCCACGACAGCTTGCGCCCGAGCGAGGCCTCGACCGTCGAGATGTAGCCCTTGTAGAGTGCGTCGACGTCGAACACGTGGAACTCCGCGCCGATCGCCTTCGCGACCTGCTCGGCGGCGTTGTGGGTGACCGGGCCGGAGTTCTCGGTCGGCTGGTACGCGCAGGCGAGGAGCGCGCCGACCGCCTCCTGTGCACCGCCGCCGCCCTCGATCGCGTCCTGCAGCCGCTTGATCCACGGCAGGTGCTGGCACGCGCCGCCGGGTCCGAGCTCCGCGAACGCGAGCTTGACCGCGAGCGCGACGAGGATCGCGCAGGCTGCCGAATCCGCGCCACCGGAGAGCGACACGACATAGCCCTGCGCGCGGCTCTTGCGGAGATAGTCCCAGAGGCCGAGCGCGACGGCGCGCGAGAACTCCTCCTCGGTCACGCTCGCGCGATCCTCCCACGACACCTCGCGCTTCGACGCGGCCTCGGGCGTACGCGTCGGCCACCGGAACGGGTGATCGACGACGAGCTCCTCGGCATCGTGACGCGGACGGTGGCTGCCCCGACGCGCCTGCTCGCGGCGGTTGGCGTCGATATCGACGACCGCGGACGACATCTCGACGTCGTTGAACGAGAACCGGCGGCCGCGTGCGACGAGCTCGTTGTTCGAGGCGATCAGTCCGCCGCCGTCATAGATGATGCGGCCGGCCTCGTTACCCATGAGGTTCGCGTAGAGGTAGGTCACGCCGAACGCGCGCGACGCCTCGATCGCGAAGCGCTGGCGGATGACGTACTTGCGAAATGCGAAGTGGCTCGCCGACGGGTTGCACATGATGTCGACGCCGCGCAGCGCGAGGTCGACGCCGGGCCGGTTCGCCACCCACGCGTCCTCGCAGATCTCGAAGCCGATGCGGACATCGCCGATGTCGAACACGAGATCGCCGAGCGGGTAGCGCATGATCGTGCCGTCGGGGGCGGTGCGCTCGAGGACGTCGATCTCGCCGGCCGGCCACGCCTTGAACCACCGTGGCTCGTAGTGGATGCCGTCTCCGGCGAGGAACTGCTTCGCGGCGAACCCGACGATCGCGCCGTCGGCGAGGACCGCGGCGGCGTTGTATAGCGCCTTCTCGTGATAGAGCGGCAGCCCGACGGCCACGACCATGCCGTGGGTCAACGCGGCGAGCGCCTCGAGCTGGCTGAACGCGGTGTCCTGCAGGCCGTCCATGAAGAACGCGTCCTCGCAGCCGTAGCCGGTGATCGCGAGCTCGGGCAAGCAGATCATCGTCACGCCGTCGCCGCGCGCCTGTTCGATCGCCATCTTGAGATGCGCGAAGTTCGTGTCCCAGGCGAACGGAGTCTGGTTGACGCACGCGACCGCGACCTTGATGAGTCTCATGGCGACCTACCGGTTGGACTTGAGATGCTCGATCAGGAGCCCTGCGATGCTCGCGACCTGGAGGTAATCGTCGCGTAGCGCGACCGCGCGGGGGTGACTGTCGGTGGTGGCGATCGTTCCGAAGAGGCCCGAGGCGCGGATCTTCGCGAGCGAGTCGTCGGGGAACAGGCCGTGCGTGGCGATCGCGTCGATCGCGACGGCCCCGGCCTCGCGATAGGCGATGGCGGCGTTCATCAGCGAGCCGCCCGTGCGGATCATGTCGTCGTAGATCACGACCCGCTTGCCCGAGACCTGCGCCGAGACGCCGGTGACCTCCGTCGCGTTGCCCTCGAGCCGGCGCTTGAACACGAACGCGGCGTCGACGCCGAGATCGTTCGCGAGTGACTCGACCCACTTCGCGCGGCCGGCGTCGGTGCAGGCGAGCGTGAAGTCGTCGCCGGCGATCCGGCGCGCGGCATCGGTCACGAGCTGCTTGCCGTAGACGTGGATCGTGCGGACGCCGCCCTCGAAGTAGTGCGCGATCGAGTCGACGTGAAGATCGAGCATGAAGACCTGGGTGCCGCGGCTCGCCCTCGGGATCGACGACAGCAGGCGCGCGCGGGTCTTCGCGGTGACGATCTCGCCCGGCCGGACCGAGCGCTCCATCGTCGCGTAGCCGTAGAACGGGATCACGAGGCGCAGCCGGTAGGCTCCACCGGTCACCAGGCCGCATGCGAGGTCGTAGAGCTCGAGCGTGCTGGCGTCGTCGACGGTGCCACCGACCAGGATCACGTCGCGATCCGCGGGATCGGTGTCGACGCGCAGGTAGTGCTCGCCGTCGGGGAACGTCTTGCGCGCGATCTGGCCGAGCTCCCAGCCCGAGCCCGCGGCGATGTCCACGCCGAGGTAGGTGTACGCGGCCGTCGAGAACACGAGCGGCTCAGGCATGCGACTTCGCTCCCTGCCGCGCCTCGGCGATCAGCAGCTGCTTGCGAGTGTGGACATGGCGATCGAGCCCGACCGCGTACGGCTGCGGGTTCAGGAAGCGGCGGGTCCGCGGCGACAGCCCGGCGAGCTCGGTGGCGGCACGGGCCCGCGCGCTCTCGAGATCATCCGGTGCGCGAACCGGCTCGCCACGGTCGAGGTAGGTCACGAGCAGATCCTCCTCGCTGTCGAAGCCCGGCGTGTACGGACCGCGCGTCGGATCCTCGATGTCGTGGAGCGTCGGCCCGGAGAACCCATGCTCGCGATCATAGATGATGTCGCCGACCAGCTCGCCCCCGTGCCGCAGCCGTCTGACCTGGAGGATCCCGGGGTTCGAGATCTTGATCGGTTGCTCGCTGAGCTTGATGACATCGCGCCAGGCCCCGGTTGCATCGCGCGTCGCGCCGAGCTTGTAGACGCCGCCGAGCGCGGGCTGGTCGAACGCGGTCACCAGCTTGGTGCCGACGCCGAACGTGTCGATCCGGGCGCCCTGCGCATGGAGCGAAGTGATCAAATGCTCGTCGAGATCGTTCGAGGCGACGATCCGAGCCGCCGGAAAGCCAGCCTCGTCGAGCAGGCGCCGCGCCTCGATCGAGAGGTGCGCGAGGTCGCCCGAGTCGAGCCGGATGCCAGCGAGCTCGTGACCGCGCTCGCGGAGCTCGCGGCCAACGGTGATCGCGTTGCGCACGCCCGCCAGGGTGTCGTAGGTGTCGACGAGGAAGGTGCAGTTGCCGGGCAGCGCCTCGGCGTACGCGCGGAACGCCGCGAGCTCGTCGCCGTGGAACATCACCCAGCTGTGGGCGTGGGTGCCGCGGACCGGGATGCCGAGCAGCTTGCCGGCGAGCACGTTCGAGGTCGCCGCGGCGCCGCCGATGTACGCCGCGCGCGAGGCCCCGAGCCCGCCATCGATGCCCTGGGCGCGGCGCAGCCCGAACTCGACGACCGGCGCGTTGCGAGCGGCCTGGCAGACCCGCGCCGCCTTGGTGGCGATCAGCGACTGGAAGTTGACGAGCGTGAGGAGCGCGGTCTCGACGAGCTGGGCCTGCAGGATCGGCCCGGTGACCCGGATGATCGGCTCGTGCGGAAATACGAGCGTCCCCTCGGGGACCGCATCGACGGTGCACGTGAGCTTCAGCGCCGCGAGGTAGTCGAGGAAGCCGGCCTCGAACAGCGGCGCGTGGCCGGCGTCGGTGACGGTCGCGAGGTACGCGAGGTCATCGCCGGTGAACCGGAACCGCCGGAGGAAGGCGAGCACGGGCGCGAGACCTGCGGCGATCACGTAGCCGCCCGCGAACGGGGGGCGGCGATAGGTCAGGTGGAACACCGCCTCGCGCTCGCTCGTGCCGGTCTTCCAGTAGCCGGCGGCCATCGTGAGCTGGTACAAGTCGGTCAAGAGCGCCAGCGAGCCGCCATAGACGTCGTCGAGGCCATCCGTGGGTGTGGACACTGTTAAAGTGTATTATTTACACTAAGTACCGCGATGTCAACTGACGGTGTCGTCATCTGGGGGGAGCTGCTCTGGGACCGCTTCCCGGACGGCGATCAGCTCGGCGGTGCGCCCGCGAACGTCGCGTGGCACCTCGGCCAGGCCGGGGGGTGGGCACAGCTCGTGACCCGAGTCGGCGACGACGCCGATGGGCACCGCGCGATCGCGCGGCTCGGCGACCTCGTCGATACGTCGCTTGTCCAGCTCGATCCCGAGCGGGCGACCGGCGAGGTCACCGTGCATGTCGTCGATGGCGAGCCACGCTACACGCTGCACCGCGGTCGCGCGTGGGAGCGCATCGAGTGCACCGACGCGGTCAAGGCCGCGCTCGACGACGCCGGCGTGGTGGTCTACGGCACGCTCGCGCAGCGCACGCCCGAGGGGCTCGCCGGGTGGCGCGATGCGATCGCCGCCGCGAAGCGGTCGTGCCTGCGGGTCTGTGACCTCAACCTGCGCGCCGCCGATCAGAACGCGCCCGCGATCGGTGAAGCGCTCGACGCCGCGGACGTCATCAAGGTCAACGACAAGGAGCTCGCGTTGCTGCGCGAGTGGTTCGGCTGGCCCGATCCGATCGCGAAGCTGCGCGCCGATCGCCGCCGCGTCATCGCGGTCACCCACGGCGCGGCCGGGTCGACGCTGTACGGCGAGGCCGGCGCGATCGAGGTCCCGGGGTTCGCGGCGCGGCCCGGCGGTGACAACGTCGGCTGCGGCGACGCGTACCTCGCGATCCTCGTGCTCGGGCTGACGCTCGGGTGGGATCTGCCGCTATCGGGTCGGATCGCGGCGCGCTGGGCGGCCGAGGTCGCGGGCGTGCGCGGCGCGACTCCGCTGTTCTCCGAGGAGCAGATCGCGGCACTGCTGGAGCTGGCGTGAGCGCGCCACCCGACGAGGTCGCGCTGCGCGGGGAGCCTCCCGACGCGTGGGATCGCAGCGCGGACTGGCTCGCGGCGCATGGCGCCCTGCCCGCGCTCGGCATCCTGACGATCGCGATGGGGGTGCTCTATGCCCACCTGTTCACCGGCGAGACCGTCGGCGACGACCTCACGTTTCACATGGCCGAGAGTGCGCGGCTCGCGGACTGCCTGCGTCACGGGGACTGGGACTTCTGGAATCCGAGCGCGAATGCCGGGTTCGCGTCGATCTACTACTACCAGGCGATCCCGCAGCTCGCGTCGGCGATCCCGACGGCGATCTTCGGCCATCATCTGTTCTGGTTCGAGCTCAGCGTCGTGCTGCCTCACGTGCTCGCGCCCGCGGCCGCGTATCGCGGCGTGCGGCTGATGGGCGGCTCGCCGTGGCAAGCGTTCATCGCCGCGTTCGCGATCGCGTTCATGAATGGCGAGTCGCGGTGGGGCGCAGGCAACGCCGGCACGTTCCAGGTCGGGCTCTACACGCAGACCTGGGCGCTCGCCGCGTTCCCGCTCGCGGTCGGCCACGCCGCGCGCTGGATCATGGATCGCAAGGGCCTCGCCCCGGCGATCGCGTGGGGCACGTTCGTGTGGCTGTGTCATCCGTTCGCGGGCGTCTCGCTCGGCATCGTGTTGATCGCCGCGTTCGCCGCGCTCGCGGTGCTCGCGACGTTCGATGGGGTGTTCGTGCAGCTCGGCCACGCCCTCGACGTGCCCGCCGAGCGCAGCGCGTTTCACGCGATCGTCGCGAGCGTGGGCCGGCGCTGGCGCGAACCGCCCGCCCGGCCGCTCGTCGACGAGCTCGTGCGGTCGTTCGTGCTCGGCATCCTGCTGCTCGTCGCGTGGATGCCGATCTATCTGCCGTTGCTCCTCGACTACGATGGCTTCGGGGGCTTCCCGCATCGGGTGAGCGACGAGGTCGGCCCCGGCTTCAAGACGCTCGCGGACTGGCACGTCAGCGGCAAGCTGCTCGACCACAAGCACTTCGCGCCGGTCCTGACGATCGCGCTGCCGTTCGTGCTGGTGTTCGCGCGGACGCGCTTCCTGCGCTGGCTGTGGGCCCCGTCGCTCGTGTTCGCGCTGCTGCTCGGTATCGGCCCGCACATCGGCAAGACGTCGGGCGACGATCTGTTCCCGGCCGTGCGCTTCCTCGGCGCGCTTCAAGTCCTGCTCGCGCTCGGCATCGGCGCGGGGATCTTCGCGATCGCGCGTGCGATCTACATGGCGCCCGAGGGCTCGCCGCTGCACCGGCCCGTGCGCCTGCTCGTGATCGGCCTGCTGCGACCGCTTCGCCGGCGCGAGCTCGCCGAGCGGCTGCCGCTGCAGTACGGCATCCGGACTGCGCTCGCGGCGCTGACCGCTGCACTCGGCGTGATCGTCGCGCAAGGCGGCTGGCGCGCGCTCGACGAGCGCATCCACGTGCTCGCCGACTATCCGAACGACCGCCCCGGTGCGCAGCGCAAGGAGATCTTCGAGATCATCGACGTGCTCGCGCACCAGCCGCAAGGCCGCAAGCAGGCGGGCCCGGGCACCGAGAACCACTGGTGGAACCTCTTGACCTACGTCTACGCGCGCGTTCCGTCGCTGTTGCAGATGGGCGGCGGCGGCCTGCAGGCGAGCCCGAACTACGACTTCGTGTGGACCGTGCGCGACTTCAAGAAGCTCGCGTGGGTCTACGACGCGCCGTACCTCGTGTACACCGCAGGCAAGGGCGGCGATCAACCAGCGGGCGAGACCGTGGTCAAGACCGCGACCCACGAGGTCCGCCGGCTGCCGTCGCCGGGTCTGGTCTCGCCCGTGCAGATCACGGGCGTGCTGCCCGCCGGCCCGTCACGCGCCGGAACCCCGACACGCAAGGCCGCGCTCGACTGGTTGCGCGGCGAGCTGCCGTACGCGAATCACCACCTCGCCTACGCCGGTCACGGCGCGGCCGGTGCCGCGCCCGACGCCAAGATCGTGCGCGCGTGGCGTCAGGACTCGCCGGGCGATGACGCCGACATCGTCGCCGAGGTCGACGCCACGAAGCCGAGCACGCTCGTCGCGCGAGAGAGCTGGCACCCGAGGTGGCGTGCGTACGTCGACGGCCGCGAGGTGACGATCCGCCGCGTCACCCCGGACTTCCCGGCGATCGATGTCCCCGCCGGCAAGCACGTCGTCGCGTTCCGCTTCGAGCGCCCGTGGTGGATGACCGCATCGTGGCTCGCGTGGCCGCTGCTCACGCTCGCGGCCTGGCTGGTGATGCGCCGGATCGAGCGGCGCGGTTCTGTGAACCTGCCGCGGGCGCGGATCGTCGACCGCCGCGCTCCGATCGCCGAGTAGCTACGCGTCGGTGGCCGGGATCGCGATGCGGATCGTGGTGCCTCGCGGCTTCGCCGCGACCGCCTCGACGAAGCCGGCGTGGACGCGAACGATGCCGAGCACCGTCGACAGGCCGAGGCCGGTGCCCTTGACCGAGCCGCGCTCCTTGGTCGTGAAGTAGGGGTCGAACAGGTGATCGCGGATGCTCGCCGCGATGCCGACACCGTCATCGGTGACCTCGAGCACGGCGTACGCACCGGCGGGACAGGTCTCGACCTCACCATCCGCCAGCGCCGCGAGCAGCGCACCGTGATCGTGCCAGGGCCCTGGATCGCATCGCGTGCGTTGACGAGCAGGTTCATGAGCGCCTGCTCGAGCTGCGCGGGATCACCGCGGATCCACGCGCCCAGATCGCCCTGGGTCGACAGCGTCACGTCCCGGCCGAACGTGCGCTGGCAGAGCGGCACGACCAGCTGCGAGATCGACGCGAGATCGACGGGCGCGAGGGGCTGGGGGGTGCGGCGGGCAAATGCGAGGAGCTTCGCGACGAGGTCGGTAGCTGAATTCGTCACGGTCTCGATGTCGCCGAGCGCGCTCCGCATCGCCGGGTCCATCTGCTGTGACAGCAGCCGTGACGTGGTCAGCGTCGTGACCGTGAGCAGGTTGTTGAAGTCGTGCGCGATGCCCATCACGAGCTGGCCGATCGACTCGAGGCGATGCGCGTGCATCAGCTTGCGTTCGACCTCGAGCCGCGCGGCTTCGGCCCCGACCTCGTGCGTGATGTCCGTGAACGCTTCGAGGACGTGCGTGATCTCGCCGTTGGCGTCGAACAGCGGCTTCGCGAACACGCGCAGGTTGACCGTGCGCCCATCGCGACGGTGGATCACGAGGTCATCGAGGATGACGAGCGCACGTGCGGAGATCGCTCGCTCGAACGGCATGCGATCCTCGGGGTACGGCTGACCATCGAGCTGGTGGACGCCGTACGGCTCGACGAACACCCCGCGCGCGGCACCGGGTGGCGGCTCGATCCCGAGGACCTCGCGAAATGCGCGATTGGTGTAGACGGCTTCGCCGCTCGGGACGCGCCCCATCCAGATCGCGACCGGCAGCTCGTCCGCCGCCAGGCGGAGCTCTTCCAGAGACATCATGGCGCGCCGATTCTATGCGTAGCAGCCGTCGACACGGGTGGTCGCACCGCCTCCGTCTCATCTAAATTTTTCGCAAACACGTCCCGCGGTCTACTTCGGTGCGCTTCCGGAGCTCGGACCGGACGTCGCACTGCCCGCGCTCCCACTACCCGCGCTGCCCGGTGCTGCAGCGTCGACGGAGGGCGGTGCAGGCTCGGGCTCGTCGGCGCGCGGCATCGGCAGGACGCGCTTGAGGCTACGGAGCTTCCACGGATCGCTGCGGGACGTGCGGGAAAACCCGAAAATCGCTCGCACGCCGTTCGCACGGGCGTACTCGAGCAGGACATCGAAGATGACGAAGTTGCCGCCGATGATCCTCGCCTCGGTGACGGTCAGGATCCGGCGATAGTCGCCAAGGATCGCGGCATGCTCCTGCTGGATCTCGACCCAGCGCTTGCGCTCCTCTTGCTTCTGGAAGATCGAGTCGGCGCCGTCCCACACCTCGGCGGCGCGGCCGTCGCGCAGCAGCTCGAGCACCGTGTTGGCAGCGATGTAGACATCGCAGCGCCGCGGATCCATCGGGTCCTTGCACGCCTGCACGCGCTCCTCGCGCTGGGTCTGCGTGATCTCGACCTCGGGCGGGATATCGACGCCAACCCCGAGCAACTTCCACCGCCCTTCGTGCCAGTGCAGGCTGACCGACGCCTTGGTCTTGCCGCGCTCGTACGCGACGGTAAGTGACACGCGACCGATACGACCCGACACGCCGCGGGTCACGAGCGTGTCGTTGACCGCGCTGATCTCCTTGAACCTGCCGACGGTCGCGTGGAGGTCGGTCATGTTCGCGATGAACTGATCCTTGGCGACGAACTCCTGGAAGCGTGGCGACGCGGCCTCGTAGACCTGGCCGATCACCTCGGGGCCGCTGCTCAGCTCGATCAGGATCTTCTCGGCGTTCGGTCGGAAGTCAGGGGCGTCGGTGCCGCGCACCTGGATCGCGACGAGCGCGACGATCCAGCTCGCGACCAGGAGGAAGCCGACGACCAGGCTGCGGAGCAGGAGGCGGCCGCGCCGGGTTGCGGCGACCCGCGGCAGATCGGTCAGCGATTCGCCGACGTGGGTGATGCTCTCGCCGAGCGCCGAGACGCTCGAGCCGACGAGCGGAACCTTGCGCGACTTCTCGCCGAGCTTGGAGACCCCACCACCGAGCGTCCCGAGGCCACTACCGAGCGCGTGGACACCGCCGCCGATCGCATCCTTGACGCCCTCGGTGATGCGCCCGCTCTTGCGGGTCTGCTCGGTGCTCGCGCGCGCGACCCGCACGCCGGCCGTCGAGACCGGCGCCGAGTCACTGCCACCTACCGCGACCGGTGTGCCGTCGCTTGGATGCTTGGCGCCACCCACGAGCGGAGCGAGTGGATCGAATGACATCGAGCCCGAGAGCGCGACGTCGATCGACCCACTCTGGTCGCTCTGGGTCGCGAGCGGACCAGATCGAGCCCCGGCGGGCAGCGTGGTGCTCGACAGCGCTACGTCGATCGAACCCGACTGCGCCGCGGCGGGCAGCGCGGTGCTCGACAGTGCGACGTCGATCGACCCGCTCGCTGCGCTCGCAGTCGTCGATCCGCTTTGGCCGGCGGCGGCGGGCGCGGCATCGGAGATCTCGCCGTCGCCGGCAACCGGCGGTGCGGGATCATCCGAGTCGGGGCGCGACGACACGCTGAATCATGACACGGAGAAGAAGCGAGCGACCAGGTTCTCGGCGACCTCGCGCCGGTAGGTCGCCGTCGAGCGCACGTCATCGATCGGCTGGATCGCGCCCCGCAGCGCGGCGCGTGCGGCATCACCGGCGACGCCGAGCCGCTGACCGCGTACGGCATCCTCGACCGCCGTGATCCGGATCGGCCGGTTCGCGATCGCACCGAGCGCGACGCGTGCGGACACCACGACATCACCGTCGAGCGTGATCGCGGCAGCGCCCATGACCTTGGAGATCGATTGCGCGCGGCGGGTGCCGACCTTGCGCCAGCTCGTGCGCGTCGTCGCATCGGGGACCGGCACGTGGGCGGCGATGATCAGCTCGTCGGCCGCGAGGTGGGTTGTCCGGTAGCCCGTGCACCACTCGCGATACGGCACGCGGCGGTGCCCACGTACCGAGGCGACCTCGAGCTCGGCGTCGAGGGCGAGCAGCGCAGGCAAGCTATCGCCGACCGGCGACGAGGTCCCGACGTTGCCGCCGAGCGTGCCGCGCGCCTGGATCTGCAGCGCGCCGATCTCGCGGGCTGCCAGCGCGAGCGGTGCGAGCTTGGCGCGGATCGCGGGATGGCGCTCGACCTCGGTCCACGTCGTGCCGGCACCGATCGCGACGGAGGTCTTCTCGACGCGCACGAAGCAGAGGTCGGCGAGCCGCCACAGATCGATCATGCCGACCGGTGCCGCGCGGTGGTTCGCGTTGACCAGCAGGTCGGTGCCGCCCGCGAGCACGGTCCAGTCCGCGTGCTCGGCGCGCGCGTGCAAGCCCTCGTCGAGATCGCGCGGCCTGAGGTACGTCGTCATCGCGTGACCTCGCGCGCGGCGACGATGATCGCGTCGACGATCAGCTGGTAGCCGGTGCACCGGCAGATGTTGCCCGCGAGCAACTCGCGGACCTTCGCGCGTGCAGTCACATCGTCAGCGCCGGCGAGCAGGCCGCGATCGACGACGTGCGATGCGCACATCGCGATGCCCGGCGTGCAGATGCCGCACTGCGCGCCACCACACGCGACGAGCGCGCGCTGCACCGCGTGCAACACCTCGCCGTGCGCGAGCCCCTCGACCGTCGTCAGCTGGCGACCGTGACACTGGCCGATCGCGACGAGACACGAGTTCACGGCCTCGCCGTCCAAGATCACCGTGCACGCCCCGCACTCGCCTTCGCCGCAGCCCTCCTTGGTCCCGGTCAGGCGCAGATCCTCGCGCAGCACGTCGAGCAGCCGTTTCCACGGCGTGACCTCGACCTCGCGGGTCTCGCCGTTGAGCTCGAGCGTGACGTTCACGACTTCCTCCATCGCGGCTTCGAGGCTGCGACGACCTCGGGCGAGATCGGCAGCTCGTCGAACGCGCAGCCGAGCGCATCCTCGACGGCATTCGCGACCGCGGCAGCCGGCCCATCCATCGGGATCTCGCCGACGCCCTTCGCGCCCGACGGTCCGTAGGGATATGGCACCTCGATCAGGATCGTCTCGAGATCGGGTGCGTCGGCGAACGTCGGCACGATGCAGTTCGTCATGTTCGCGTTCGCGACCTTGCCGTCCTTGTACACGACATTCTCGAGCACGGCCCAGCCGAGCGCCTGCAGCGTGCCGCCTTCGATCTGGCCCTTCACGATCGACGGGTTGATCGCCTTGCCGACGTCGATCGCCTGCACGCAGCGCGTGATCGCGACCTCGTAGGTGTCGAGGTCGACCTCGACGTCGACGAGGCATGCCGCCCAGCCGAACACCGGATACGCCGCGCCGGTATATGTCGAGTCGTCCCACGCGATCCCCGGCGGCGGTTCGTAGGCGACGATCTCGACGAGCTCGCCGTGCTTCACGGCGTACGCGCGCGCGACCTCACCGATCGAGCCTCGCACGTCGTGCGCGGCTGCCCACGCCTCGAGCTTCGCGCGGACCGCGAGCGCCGCCTTCTCGACGACGCCGCCGACGACCATGCACGTGCGACTCGCGACGGTCGGGCCGCTGTCCGGAACCTGCGCGGTCGATGGATCGACGACGACGATCGCCGCCGGATCGACCCCGAGGGCGCCCGCGGCGATCTGCGAGAACATCGTGATCGCGCCCTGCCCGATATCGGTCGAGCTCGAGCGCACCTCGAACCCGCCGTCGGCGGTCACCGCGACCGCGGCACGGCCTGCGAGCCGCTGCTCGCCGGCACCCGTGAACCCGGCGCCGTGAAAGTAGAAGACGACGCCGCGCCCGCGACGCACCGGCGCGCCGCTCGGGCCGTGACCGTCGCGTACGGGCGGCTTGCCCGCGACCTGCTCGATCGCGCCGATCACCTCGTCGGTGCCGACCGAGATCCCGAGCAGCTGGCCGGTCGCCGTCGTGTCGCCGGCACGCACCGCGAGGCGCTTGCGGATCGCGAGCGCATCCTCGCCGAGCGCGAGCGCGAGCTTCTGGATCTGTCGCTCGTACGCGAACGTGGTCTGCGGCGCGCCGAACCCGCGGAATGCACCGTGGGGCGGATGGTTCGTCGCGACCACGCGCCCGCGGATCCGCACGACCGGGCTGCGGTACGGCCCGGCCGCGTGCAGCACGCCGCGCGACAGCACGACCGGCGACAGCGTCAGGTAGGCGCCGCCATCCATCACGACATCTGCATCGATCGCGAGGATCTCGCCGCTGGCGTCGACCGCGAGCCGATGGTGCGTGCGGCACGGGTGGCGCTTTGTCGTCGCCGCGATGTCCTCGTCGCGGTCGTAGACCATCTTGACCGCGCGGCCGGTCTTCTTCGCGAGCACCGCGACGTGCGCGGCGAGCATCGACGGATACTCCTCCTTGCCGCCGAACCCACCGCCGGTCACTGACTGCGAGATCACGACCTCGTCGGCATCGCAGTCGAGGAACGCCTTCATCGCCTTGTGCACGTAGTACGGGCACTGCATCGAGCCGACAATGCGGCAGACCTCGCCATCCCAGCGCGCCATCATCGCCTGGGTCTCGATGTACATCTGCTCCTGCGGCGAGGTCTGGTAGGTCCCCTCGATCACGCGCGCGGCGCCCGCGAACACGGCCTCGAGCTCGGCGTCGCTGACGTGACCCTTGCGGATCAGGAACTGCTTGAAGATGTTGTCGGCGCCGAACAGCTTCTGGTTCGCCGCGAGCGCGCTCTCGATGTCGAACACCGCGGGCAGCGCCTTGATCCGCGGCTTGACGTGCTTCGCGGCGATGAACGCGAGCTGGCGGGTCGGTGCGGACACCAGCGCGATCGCCTCGTCGACGTGCATCACCCGGCCGCCGATCGGCACGAGCGCGACCTGGTCGTCCTCGATCAGCCGGATGAAGTTGGCGAAGTTGTTACCGGTGATGTCCGCTGCCGTCGCGACCACGACCTGCGACCAGTCAAACGCCGGATCGAGATCGATCGCCTCGAGCACGCCGTGCGCGATCGTTGACCGCACCGTCGCGCCGTGCCACGCGCCGGGAGCATCGAGATCGTCGAGATAGAGCGCGCGGCCCGTGACCTTCGCGAAGCCATCGACGCGAGGTACCGATGCGCCGACGGGCGCCAGGCCGACAGCCAGACCGGTCGCTGAAGGTCGCTCCATCGACCGATCTAACCTCAGCGCCGGTGCCGAGTAAACGCCAGCGGCCTCGGGTCTTTCCTGAAGCGCCTCACGACGGCACGGCGCGCATCCGTACGTGATAGACCCGTGGCGCTGTGAGACATCGACCCCTCGGCACGCGCAGCGTCACCGCGATCGGCAGCGGCGATGTTCGCCTCGGGCTCGCGGCCTCGCGCGGCCTCGACTCGCGCGACGTCACCGCGGGCCTCCACACCGCGCTCGGCCTGGGCCTCACGATCATCGACGTCGGCGACGAGCAGGATGCCGAGCGGCTCGCCGGCGATGCCGTCCGGTCGATGCGGCTGCGCGACACCGTGATCGTCGCGACGCGGGTGCCGCTCGTGCCGCCGCTACCCGGTGCCCCGAAGCGCGACGTGCTCTCCGAACGACTGCCGCCGCGCTACGTCCAGGAGCGCATCGAGGCGACCCTGCGCGCGACCCACCTCGACGCGCTCGCGCTTGCCCAGCTGCCGATCCTCCCGGCGTGGCGCGACTCCAGCGCGTGGCCCGAGCTCGCCGGCATGTGCGCGCGGCTCGTGCGCGAGGGCAAGGTGATGAGCTGGGGCGCGATCGTCGACGAGCTCACCGGCGCCGACGCGCTCGTCGCCGAGCCGTGGCTCGTGTCGCTGCACCTCACCTTCAACGCCTGCACGCGCGACGCGCTACCCCTGATCCAGGCTGCTCGTACCGAGACCGCGCGTGCCGAGACCGTGCATGGCCAGGCCACGCCTCGCACGGTCACCATCCTCGCGCGCCAGCCGCTCGCCGGAGCGGCGCTCGCCGGCACGCTCGGCCCCGGCGTCGCGCTCGTCCCTCGCGATGACCGGCGCGTCCTCGACGACGCGACCCTCGAGCGGATCGCCGCTGCCATCGGCGCGCTGGCCCCGCTCGTCCGCCACGTACCGCCCGCGGCGCGCTCGTGCGATGCCGCGAAGGCCGCGCTCGAACGTGGCGTCCGCCCCGACGACGTCGAGCTGACGACCGTCGCCGAGCTCGCGCTGCGCTTCGTCCTCGATCACGACGTCATCGCCCTGCCCCGCCTCCACCGCCGCGAGCACGTGCTCGAGGCGATCGTCGCGTGCAGTGCGCCACCGCTATCGACCAGCGTCCTCGCCCGCATCGACGACATCCTGAAGCCCGCGATTGCGGCCGAGTCCCGCGGAGATGGCGCGAGCAGATCCCGGGATCGTGACACCTGAACGGATTGTCAGTACGCTGCGCAACGCGTGAAGTCCCGCGACGCTGCCAACCCGCCGAACCGGTTCCACACCACCACCGTCACCTACGACGAAGGTGACGGCCCACCTCCCGCGCAGGTCACCCTGATCGAGGATCACTCGCGCTCGATCCTCAGCGAGAACGACTCGCCCGACGTCGGCTTCCGGTGGAGCGCGAACCCGTACCGCGGCTGCATCCACGCCTGCAATTATTGCTTTGCCCGGCCGACGCACGAGTACCTCGACATGGGTGCGGGCACCGACTTCGACACCAAGATCGTGGTGAAGCGGCAGGCGGCGGAGCTCTTGCGCGCGACGTTCGACAAGCCGAGCTGGAAGGGCGAGTCGGTGATGTTCTCGGGCGTGACCGACTGTTACCAGCCGATCGAGCGCGAGCTCGAGCTGACCCGGCGGTGCCTCGAGGTCTGCCTCGAGTATCGCAACCCGGTGAGCGTGATCACGAAGAGCGCGCTCGTCGAGCGCGACATCGATCTGTTCCAGGCGCTGACCAGGGATGCGCGGTTTCACCTCAGCGTCAGCCTCGCGTTCACCGACAACGAGATGTCGCGCGCGATCGAGCCGTGGGCCGCGTCTCCGGATCGCCGGCTCAAGGTGATCGAGGCGATGGCGAAGGCCGGCGTCCCGGTCGGGATCATGATCGCGCCGGTGATCCCGGGCGTGAACGACAGCCAGCTCGTGCAGCTGCTCGAGCGCGCGAAGAATGCGGGCGCGCAGCAGGCGGGCTGGGTGCTGCTGCGGCTGCCGGGCGCGGTCAAGCAGGTGTTCGAGGAGCGCGTGCGCGTCGCGCTGCCGCTCGCCGCCGACAAGATCCTGCATCGCATCCGCAACACGCGCGGCGGCGAGAAGCTCTACGACTCGCGGTTTCACACGCGTGGCCGCGGCGAGGGTCCGTACGCGGAGATGCTCGCGACGATGTTCGACACCACGGTCGCGCGGCTCGGCCTGAACCAGCGACGTCGCGACAAGAATCTCGAGACCGCTGTCGCCCATGACGACGACGAGCCGACGACGTTCGTGCGGCCGCCGAAGCCGACCCAGCAGCTGTCGTTGTTCTGAACGCCAGACTTCCTGGTGCCCGGTGGAGTCAGCCCTCAGGAACCTGAGTCGACCCGCGCGCAAGTCTGCGTCCAGGCTCGCGCGCGCCTGGCACGCCGCGTGGAGAGCTGGGGGCGATGCGAATCACCAGCTTCGGAGGAGCCATCGCGCTCGTGTTGATTGCGGGCTGCGCGGACGAACCCGCGCTCGAGCCACCGCTGCAGCGGCTCGACCTGCGCCAGGCAATGTCGGAGGCCGCGGCCGACCTGGTCGGCGTCGCGGTGAGCCCCGACGGCGAGCGCTTCGTGCTCGACCGCGAGCTCGGCCTGTACCAGGTCACCGGTACGGCCGCGGTCGCGATCGTCCCGATGTCCGCGCTGCCGGATCCGGGGACCCCGATCGAGCTGCCGTTCACCGATCTGGTGTCGATCTCACCCGGCGTGTTCGCGCTGACCGCGATCGGTGATGGCTTCCTGCTCGACATCTCGGCGATGACGTTGACGCAGCGCTTTTGCTACGAGCCCGGCGGGTTGCCCGAGGAGATGGACCAGCACACCGACGCGATCGCGTACGACCCGGAGCTCGATCGGCTGTACGCGCAGCCACTCACGTTCGATGGGGAGAACGTGTTCCGGCTATCCCAGCTCGCGAGCTACGATCGCGCGACCGGTGCCAGCATCGAATGGCACGACGTCGGGGACACCGTCGCCGCGACCGGCATGGCCGTCATCCCGAGCGTCGGCCTGGTCCTTGGCCAGGGATCTCGGCTTGCTCGGTTCGACCCCGCCACGCGAGCACTGGTCGAGCTCGCCGATCTCCGCCGGTTCGGCGTCCGCTCGATCGATGGGCTCGCGGTCGACCGCGCAGCGTCGACCCTGCTCGTGGTCGACGACACGACGGACGAGCTGATCGAGATCGAGCTCGCGCGTATTACCGGTCAGTAGTCGCGCCTACAGGACGTACATCGCGTGTGTAGATCTGCGACGTCCTCCGTCGTCGTTACGACGGGAGCATCGCGGGAATCGACGCAAACCCGAAAAACTCGGACACCCAAGTTGAAAGTGAGGCTCGCAAGCAACGCGACGACGTCGTTAGAATGGCTCGACACCCGTGGCGCTGATCGACGAAGGAATTGGTGGAATGGAGCTCTCTGACCGTGCCGCCCGCCTGATGCGCTCGCTGATCGAGGTCGTCTATTTCGAGCGCGATCCGCTCGAGAAGATCGACCACGTCCTCGAGCTCGCGCTGCAAGGATCCGTCGACGAGTATCGCGACGCGCTCGATCAGGCTCTCGCGAGCAAGGTCCGGCTCGCGAACCTCGGCCCCGAGTACCACCCCGAGGTCGTCGTGCGGCGCTTCCTCGCCGAGGTCCGCCGCCGACTCTCGAGCTTCGACGATCCGCAGCTGAACTGACCGTAGGGGAGAAGCCGTCCGGCCGAGCGACGTTAGCTCGCGAGCGTCCACGCAAGCCCGACGACCGCGAGCGCCGCGATCGCGGCCGCGATCACGAACGGCCACGGGCTCGGCCGCACCAGCGGTGGTCTCGGCGTCGTCGTCACGGGCGTCGCCGTCGTCACCGTCGGCCTGCCGCCCGTCGCGGGCTCGCCGCGAAGATGTCGCTCGGCCGGATCAGCGAACACCAGCACGACCGCGCCGAGCTCGATGCGTGCGCCGTCGCCGAGACGGATCGGGCCAACAACCTGGCCGACCCGAACGCCGTCGACGAGCGTGCCGTTCTTCGAGCCAAGATCGCGCAGCGTGACGCCGTCCCAGCCGCGCCGGATCTCGACGTGCGCGCGCGAGAGATCCTCGTCGGCGATCACCCAGTCGGCTTCGTCGCCGCGGCCGATCACCATCGTCGCTTCACCACGCTCGCCGGGCGGTGGCAGCGCGCGCTTCGCGCCGACGATCGGTCCGCGCTCGACCTCGAGCGACGGCGCGGCGCCATCGCCGAGCAGGCTGCGCACCAGCTCGCGGGCGAGGCTCTCGGTGCGCTGCGGCGGCGACGCGGTGACGCCCGCCGGTGCCGGTGCGATCGCGACGCGATAGGCGCCGAGCTCGATGACGATGCCTGCACCGATCGCGCCC